>CADDZF010000132.1 GCA_902812445.1 Methylococcaceae bacterium
GACCAATGGATATTGTGCGTGCAGGATACCGGCCCAGGCTTCGAGGGCGGCTCCGTGACGCCACTGGCGCACGCCCTCAAGCAAGCGACCGAGGAGGCCCAGGAAACGGAAGAAGAGGCGGCGGCGACTGGCGAGTCCCCTGCCCGGGCCGATCCGCCGCCAACGCTTGCGTCCCGATCCGTCCGTCAGGCGACGCCGCGGCCGCCCGGCGAAGGCATCGGACTGTCCATCATCAAACGTTTGTGCGAACTGCTGGATGCCAGCCTGGAACTGGAAACAGCCGTCGGGGACGGCACTACGTTCAGGGTGATTTTCCCCCGCCAGTACGGAACGCCACCTGGCTGACTCGATGCTGCCCGAAGGTTTTGAGCGGGCCACACGGCGGAGTGGCCCGCACACGCTCTCACACGATGCGCGAAGGCATGATCGATGGATGCTCCGGCGCCACGCTGACCGTGGCAAGCCCCTATATCTTAAGGCCATGCGGCAACCTCGGCGCAAATCTTTTCCCAACCTAGTGAGGAAACCCGTTATGAATGAAGACAACTTGAACATGGATATCAGGAAATTTCTGAAAAAAGTCGGCGTAACCTCACAGCGCGAGATCGAGCTTGCGATCCACGATGCCATCCAGGCCGGAAAACTTAAAGGCAATGAAAGCTTTCCGGTAACGATGACCTTGCAAGTGCCAAGCTTGAACATCAGCCATACAATCGAGTCGACGATTTCTCTGGAGTAGCGTCGGGCGCGGAAACGCTTGGCTTACGTCTCAACCCGCGCTATCGCTTCGCAGTCCAAGCGTGCACCTGCGCTAACCGCCGGTCGCGTTCATGTGACGGAAGATGACCGGCTGTGCCTTGATGTCGAAATGGTGCTTCTCGGGCTTGATCGCCATCGCTGCGACGATCGCTTGTTGCAGCCTTGCAGAATTACCCGGGTTGGCGCGCAAGACCCGTTTCAAGTCAACGGAATGCTCGTTGCCTAGACACAGCAGCAAGCGCCCCTCGGCGGTGAGCCGGACCCGGTTACAGGCCGCACAGAAATTATGGCTGTGGGGCGAAATGAAGCCGACTTTGGTATTCACGCCGGCGATACGAAAATAGCGCGAAGGCCCACCCGTCGTCTCGGGCGTTGGCAACAAGGTGAACCGCTGTTCCAGATCCTTTTTGATCTCATCACTGGAATAATACTCCGCCGCGCGATCGTGGCCATCGACGCTGCCCAGCGGCATCTCTTCGATGAAGCTGATGTCCATGTCCTTTTCGATCGCAAAAGCGACCAGCTCGGTCACCTCTCGATGGTTGCGGTTCTTCAGAATGACCGCGTTGATTTTCAGGCGCTCGAAGCCCGCCGCCAGAGCGGCGTCGATTCCCTTCAATACCTGGTGCAAGTCGCCCGTGCGGGTGATCCGGCGAAAGTTGTCACTGTCCAGCGTGTCGAGGCTGACATTGATGCGCTTCACTCCCGCTGCCTTGAGCGCTGCGGCGCTTTTATCGAGCTGGGAGCCGTTGGTCGTCAGCACCAGCTGCCTCAGGCCATCGAGCTCCCCGATCCGCTCCAGCAGACCGACAGCGCCCTTGCGCACCAGCGGTTCGCCGCCGGTGATGCGTATTTTATCGACGCCCAGCTCAACAAACGCCTGTGCCAGCGTAACAATTTCTTCCAGCGTCAGAATTTGTGCGCGCGGCAGAAAGACCATCTCCTCGCTCATGCAATAAATGCAGCGGAAATCGCAGCGGTCGGTAATGGAGATGCGCAGGTAAGTGACCTGGCGCCCGAAGCGGTCGATAAGCTGGGGGTTGGAAAAATCGCTCATGTCAATCGGCCAAAAAAATTACCTTTGAATTCTGTCATATTTAGACCGCAGCACAAAGCGAATGGCTCACCAATTTATGCCGTCGCACGTCTGACAGCCGGGTTTTATCAATTCGCACCGGCAAACGAACCGTTGGACGTTTCAACCTCCTTCGATCCCGGCGGCGAAAAGCGGCTCGATTCCGGCGGCAGCGGCCGTTAGAATGAACGCTGGCCGGGCGAGTGCCCATCTATTTCCCATGATCCAGCGACTGGTTGCCATTGTTTTCTTGTTTTCCTCGTTAGCGACCGCAACAGCGGCGGAAAGCCCTGAGCGTCTCATCAAGATCGGCGTGCTGGCGTTTGGCACGCTGGCTTGGGAGCTGGCCCTCGTGCAGCGCGAAGGGCTCGCCCAAGCACATGGAATCAAGCTCGAACAGCAAACGCTGGCGAGCTCGGAAGCCGGCAAGATCGCGCTGCAGGGGGGTAGCGTCGATATGATCGTGTCCGATTGGCTATGGGTTTCACAGCAGCGCGAGCGCGGCGTCGACTTTACCTTTATCCCGTATTCGACGGCTGCCGGCGTGCTCATCGTGCCGGCGGGTTCGGCCATTCACTCGCTCCAGGACCTTGCAGGGAAACGGCTGGGTATCGCGGGCGGCGGGCTGGATAAGAATTGGATTCTGCTCCGCGCCCTGGCGAAACAAAAATATCAGCTCGATCTCGATAGGGCGGTCGAGAAAGTCTTCGGCGCGCCGCCGTTGCTCAATCAGCAGATGCTGCAGGGAAACCTGGACGCCCTATTGAACTTTTGGCACATTGCCGCCAAGCTGGAAGCCAAAGGTTACGCGCGGCTGCTGGATGTGAAGGCCATTCTGTACGGCCTGGGCGTCAGCGCCGATGTGCCAAGCCTCGGCTATGTCGTTCGGGAAGGCTGGGCGCTCGCGCACAAACCGACGCTGGATGATTTTCTGCGCGCCTCCCGAACGGCCAAGCGGTCACTGTGCGAATCCGATTCCGCCTGGGAAAGCATCGTTGCCTTGACCCAGGAGCGCGAGAAAGACATCCAGGACCTTTTGAGGCGTTATTATTGCGAAGGTTTGGTCAAGAGTTTCGGCGTCAAGGAACAGCAGGCCGCCGAGCGGATTTATTCGCTGCTGCATCAGTATGGCAGTGGCCGATTGACCGGAAAATCCGGCCGCTTGCAGCCGGGAACCTTTTGGCCGGAAGCCGTTCAGCAGACGCCGATCCCGCTTCGTATGCCGAGCAGGTGAGAGTAGATCGCCGTATTTCCCTTCAGTCGGGACCCGATAAAAACCGCCATGCTCCTCCATCTGTCAGGCGTGGCGACACGCCAGGGCTGCGCGCTCCCTTGCAGGCGAGGCCCCGGGTACGTCCTTTGACGCGCAACAAATGCCCGCTGCCTTTGCCGCAGTCGCGATGATTGAAGGGCGGATTACAGCCCAAACGCGCTCGTTTGTTCGTTGCCTCCCAAAGGCGTGGGACGACTCACGGATCGTCCTGTCTCAACTTGGAGAGCCTTCTTCAATCCACCTTCTCGGCGCCCGATCGATGCGTTTTTCCTGGTTGAACCCGATCACCTCATTGGCGGTTCTGATTGCGCTCTGGCAACTTATCGCCCTCGCGTTAAATTCGAATGCTTTGCCGCCGCCTGTCAGCGTGTTGCAAGTGCTGATCGAGGAGATCAAGAGCGGCCGGTTGCCTTATCATTTGGGCATCACCCTGGCGCGCCTGGGTGTGAGTTTCTTGCTGGCGATGGTGCTGGGCGCGGCGCTTGGCATCCTGCTCGGCCGAAGTCAGCAGCTGGACCGTTTTTTCGATAGCTGGCTAGTGGTTTTTCTCAACATTCCGGCGCTAGTGACGATCATTCTCTGCTACGTCTGGTTCGGACTGGTCGAGGTGGCGGCAATCCTGGCCGTGGTAGTGAATAAACTGCCGAATGTCATCGTCACCGTGCGCGAAGGCGCCCGTACACTCGACAAGGATCTGCTGGAAATGGCGCAAAGCTACCGGTTCGGCCGATTGAAGACACTGCGTCACGTGATCTGGCCCCAACTCTATCCCTTCATCATCGCCGCCGCCCGCACCGGGCTGGCGCTGATCTGGAAAATCATCCTCGTCGTCGAATTGCTGGGCCGCAGCAACGGTATGGGCTATCAGCTGCATCTTTATTTCCAAATGTTTAACGTGGCCGGAATCCTCGCTTATACGATTTCTTTTGTTGCCGTCATTCAGCTCATCGAAGCGGGTCTGTTAAGGCCGCTTGATCGCCGCGCCCGCAGATGGCGCCGATGACCGACATCGACATCCACGTGCGCAGGAAGGCTTTTCCGGCATCGGGCAAGCAGGCCGAGCACGTAGCGATCAAAGACTTGCGCCTTTCCCTGAAAGCGGGCGAATTCGTTTGCCTGGTCGGTCCTTCGGGCTGCGGTAAGACGACCCTCCTGAATATCCTGGCAGGACTGGATCGGGATTTTGAGGGCGAGATCGCTCCCGATCCCAAGCAGCAGATGCTGTCGGTGGGCTATGTGTTTCAAAATCCGCGCCTGTTGCCGTGGCGAACGGTGCGCGAAAATATCGAGCTGGCGCAACAGCCGGGCCAGAGCCCCGAGCCCATCGCTCATCTGTTAGCGGCCATGGGGCTCAAGCACGCGCAGCATCAATACCCTGAACGGCTGTCCCTGGGCATGAGCCGGCGCGCCGCACTGGCGAGAGCCTTTGCCATACAGCCCGATTTGATGCTGATGGATGAGCCTTTTATGTCGCTGGACGCGCCGACCGCCCGCCGCATACGCCGCCTGCTGATCAGCCTCTGGCAAGAGCGCCCGCACTCGGTATTGTTCGTTACCCATGATCTGCGCGAAGCAATCACGCTGGGGGATCGCCTGCTATTTCTCGCGCCTCCGCCGACTCGAGTGATCGCCGCGTTGACCGTCGACATTGCGCGCACTCGCCGCGATCAAGAGGAAGCCATCGAATCGTTCCGCCGGCGCTTGATCGCCGATTATCCGCAGTTGGAGTTTCTTCTGTAGAAGATCGTAACGCCGTGGAATCGATGGCACCTCTCTCCCGGCATGCAGTCGGTTTGGCACCCCATCGAGCGATCTCGGTGTTCGCCGGATGGAATCCGGCTATCATCAGAAAGCGGAAGGCTGAGTGATCCGGCAGTGCGCGTTCAGCGCAGCGCCAAAAGCGGTAGGCAGTCAGGCTTAGCGCGGATCTTAAGGGCTTGCCATTCGTGGCGAGGCGGCCTTCCTTAGCGGGCCCTCGGTATACTGTGCCGTGTCCCGCCTGCTCGATGCTGCGTGCGCCGTTGTTTTCATATGTTTTTCAATGTAATGCAGTTGTCTTTTGGGGAGTTTTAAAATGCAGAGATCGTTACCGCCAATTCGCAGAGTCACCCTTTTCATTGCTTTTTCTTTAGGGCTGGCGCTCGCTGGCTGCGGCAAAGATTTGACCGATGCAGAATACGTCGCCAAGGCCAAGGAGTCCCGCGATAGGGCCGATTTCCGCGCCAGCGTCATCGAACTGAAAAGCGCGCTCCAAAAAAATCCGAATAATGCGGAAGCCCGGCGCCTGTTGGGCGAGATCAATGTCACTCTGGGCAATGGAGCCAACGCCGAAAAGGAGTTGCGTGCCGCTTTGGCATTGGGCGTTGCGCGTGAGGCGATCCTCTTCTCTCTCGCCGAGGCCCTGCAATTGCAGAACAAACATCAACAAATTTTGGATGAGGTCGATATTCCGCTATCGCTCGACGCGGCCGACCGGGCAAAGCTCGGGGCCTATCGCGGTGATGCCTGGTTGGCCCTGAAAAAGCCGCAACAAGCCCAGCGCGAGTACGAAGAGGCATTAGCGGTGGATAGCGGGGCGGCGCTGGCAAAGCTCGGCTTGGCGCGCCTGGCGGTAGCCAGGGACGAGACGGACAGGGCGTTCCAGTTGGTGCGCGAAGCGCTGGAGTCGTCCCCGCAAGAGGCCAAGGCCTGGAGTTTTCAGGCGGAACTCTATAAAACAAAAGGTGATCTGGAAAAGGCCGAGGCAAGCTATAGCAAAGCGATTGCAAGCCGCAGACTGAATCAAATCGATCGGGCTGAGCGCGCGCTCGTGCGTATCGACCTGAAAAAATTGGACGCCGCAAGAGAAGACATCCAGGCGCTGAAAACACAAGCGCCTAATCTGTTCCTGACCCCTTATGCCGAAGGCGCGTTGGCGACTGCGCAGAAGAACTATCCCGCGGCTCAGTCCGCTTTTGAGCAATCGCTAAAGCTCAATGATCAATATCCCCCTTTGCTGTATTTCCTCAGCGTCGCTCATTTGATGCAAAATCATCTGCCCCAAGCGGAAGACACCATAAGGCGTTTTTTGCTGGTATCTTCAGGTTCGCCGAAAGGACAGCAAATGCTGGCTTTCATCAAATTCAAGCGGAACGATTTCGACGGCGCCAGGAAATCGTTAGCACCTTTGGTCGAACGCTTCCCGGAGGATGTTTTTGCGCAAAGGCTGATGGGCGAGATCGAGCTGGCTCTGGGGGACGATGCAAAGGGACTGGAATATCTGCAAAAAGCCGTCGGCCTGGCGCCGGATTCTCCCGATCTGCACACACAGCTGGCTCTGGGACTGCTGTTTAGCGGCAAAGAACAAAGAGGCAGGGAAGAGCTGAAGACGGCGATCAAACTGCAGCCGGGGTCGGCTCAGGCGGCGGTGATACTGGCGTTGACCCAGATGCGCGCCAACGAGTTTGATAAAGCTGCCGAAACGATTACGGCCATCAAGGCGAAGATGCCGGATAATGCGGGGCCGCACAATCTCGAGGGGCTGCTCTATCTGGGCCGAGGAGATGAAAAACGGGCCGAAACAGCGTTCCGGGAAGCCTTGCAGCGTGCGCCAGGCAACCCACTGGCCGCTGACAATCTGGCGGAGATGGCGCTGAAGCAGAAACGATTTGACGAGGCGCGCGCCTTATATGACGGCGTGCTGAAGGCAAATCCCAAGCACCTGGAAACGCAACTGAAACTGGCTCGGCTGGACGATCTGCAGGGAAGGCGGGCGGACATGGTAGCGAAGCTGACGCAAGCCGTTCAAGATCATCCGAACGCTCTGCAACCGCGGCTTCTTCTCGCGCGTTATTACCTGCAGCTTGATCAAGCGCAGCGCGGGCAAACGCTGCTGGAAGAGATTCGCCCGAACTATCCGGAAAATCCGGCGCTATTGGCCATCCTGACCGAAACGCAACTCGCCTCCAATCAGCCGGAAAGGGCTCTGGAGACAGCCAAGCGGCTGCAAGAGGCGGCGCCGAGGTCAGCATCGGCAGCGTTCATGTTGGCCGAAGCGTATGCAGAAAATCGCGACGCGAAGAATCTGCGAGCGGCCCTGCAGCGATCCCTCGAAATCGACCCGAGGTTTTTGCGTTCACGAATTGCGCTGGTCAAATTATCCGTGGACGAGCACAAGCCAGCGGAAGCCGAGAAACAGCTTTTAGCGTTGTTAAAGGATAATCCGCAAGACCTCGACGTTATCGCGCTGAAAGGCTGGTTCGCGCTGCAACAGAAACGTCCGCAGGATGCGATTGGCGCCTATCAAGAAGTGCTGACCCGACTCCCCAGTGGGGCCAACGTGGCCAATCTCGCGCAAGCGCAGTGGCTGGCGGGTGAAAAAGACAAGGCCCTGGATACGCTTGCCAACTGGAACCAGCGCAATCCCAAGGACGCGTACGTTCATTACGTGCGCTCCAACCTGTACAGACAACTGGGCAAACATCAGGAGGCGCGCGAGCAACTTGAAAAAGTCCTCGCCATCAATCCCGACAATGGCCTGGCACTCAACGACATGGCTTGGCTGCTCAGACGGGAAAACCCCGTTCAAGCCCAAACCTACGCCGAGAAAGCGGTAAACAGCGCACCCAAGGTAGCTCCCTTCATCGATACCCTCGCCTTGGTATTGATCGAGAAAACAGAATTCGAGCGCGCCTTGCGATTGATGCAACACGCTTACGCCCTGGATCCGGATAATCCCTCTATCCGTTATCATCTGGCGGTCGCACAGGAAAAAAACGGCGCGGCCGAAGATGCAGCCAGGACGCTGCGTGAACTTTTGAGTGCACCACAACCGTTCCACGAGCGCGACGAGGCGGAAAAACTGTTAGCGAGGTTGACGCAATAGTGGTTGCTTTTAAGCGTTCACGCGAAACTGATTTTGTAAGAGGTGCCAAAGCCGTGCATGAGTTTGATGACTTCCTCACGGACCTGCTCCTTGGCCCAGGTTTCGAAGCGACGCCACTGGTATTTGGCGTGCTTC
>CADDZF010000133.1 GCA_902812445.1 Methylococcaceae bacterium
GGCATGGCAATGGATCGACTTGCACGCGGGGCCGCTGCCCTCTGATCGCGTCGACCTGATCGAGGCCCACGGCCATGTGCTGGCGACCGCGATATGCGCGCCGATGGTCGTTCCGCCCGTTGACCGCGCCGCCGTGGACGGCTATGCCGTGCCGGGAATGGCGACGCTCGGGGCCGGCGCCTACCATCCGCTCGTCTTCCTGCTGCCGATGGAAGCCGCGCTGGAACATTCGGCCGCTAGCGCCGGCGCTGCGGTTCCCGTCACGGCCGGAATGCCGTTGCCGCAAGGTACCGATGCCATCGTGCCGGCGGCATTCGCTGAAGAAAGCGATGGCCAGGTAGAGGTTACGGCGGCCTTCGCGCCCGGCGAGAACGTCGTGCGGCGCGGCATGGCAGTTGCCCAGGGTGCCTGTTTGTTGCCAGCAGGCCGGCGACTTCGATGGCACGATTTAGCTCTATTGTCATCCGTCGGCAGTGAACAGGTTGGCGTCATTCGACAGCCGCGGATACGCCTGGTGGTCACGGGATCCGAACTCGTCGCTGCTGGTCAGCGGCACCGCTTCGATCAGGTCTTCGAGACCAATTCCGTCATGCTGCGCGGCTTGCTCGCGCGAGACGGGGGGCGGCTGGAGAACATCTGGCGCACCCAGGATGACCGGACAGCCATCCGCAACGCGCTGCTTGCAGCGGGCGCCGATATCATACTGATCTCGGGGGGAAGCGGTCTGGGGAGAAACGATTACACAGCGGAACTCGTGGCTGAAGAAGGCGAGCTAGCGCTTCACGGCCTCGCTCTCGAGCCGGCAAGTTCCGCCGGCCTGGGCCGTATCGGCGGGGCACTGCTCGTCCTGTTGCCGGGCGATCCGGGCGCGTGCCTGTGCGCCTACGAAGTGCTCGGCGCGCGGGCGGTACGCCTTATGGGGGGAGGCAGCGCGAACTGGCCGTATGCAAAACTCCAGGCCGAGGTCGGCAAGAAAATAGTCTCCTCGCCGGGACGCACGGATTATTGTCTGGTCCGGCTGGTCGATGGATGCATCGAGCCGTGCCCTTCCGGCCTTTACGCGGCAAGTCGCGCGGACGGCTTTATCGTCGTTCCGGAGGCATGCGAAGGCTATCCGCCGGGCGTCGAGATCACGGTTTATCGCTACGCTTTTTGCGATGATTGACGGATAGATGACAGACCTCGACACCCGGCTCCGGCAGGCCGCGCGCCAACAACAGTTTCTTGAGGTCATCGATCGCGAGGAGGCGGCGGCGCGTTTTCAGAGCCATCTCAGCCTGGAGCCGCTGGGCCTGGAAACTGTTCCTCTGACCGCGGCGCTCGATCGGGTACTGGCTCGCGAAGTCAAAGCCGGTATCGACGTGCCAGCCTTCGACCGCGCCAGCGTCGACGGTTTCGCCGTACGAGCCGCCGATACGTTTGGCAGTACGGAGGAAAAGCCGTGTCTCGTTGCAATCAATGCCGAGGTGCTGGCGCCGGGCGTGGTTCCCGGGCTGACTGTCCGGCCGGGCACCGCCACGCCGATCGCCACCGGCGGCATGCTGCCGCGCGGCGCGGACGCGGTGGTGATGATCGAGCACACCGAATTGTCGGGGGATAAAGACCGGCTTCTGCTGGAAATCCGCAAGCCCGCCCTGCCCGGCCAGTTCATCGCCTTTACCGGTACCGACGTTGCTAATGGAGAGACGCTTCTGCGCCGGGGACACCTCCTGAGCTCGCGAGAAATCGGCGTCCTGGCCGCCATCGGACGGGCTCAGGTAGAGGTCTATCGACGGCCCCGGGTAGCCATTCTCTCGACCGGAGATGAGATCATCGCGCCGGGTGAAAGCCTGCGCCCCGGACAGGTATACGATTCTAACGGCAGCATCCTGACTTCCGCGGTGCGCGAACTGGGCGCAGAGCCCGTTTTCCTGGGAATCATCCGCGACGATGAAGCGGCTCTACAAAGCGCGTTGAATGAAGCGCTGAGCTACGACATGGTGATCCTCTCCGGCGGCACCTCCAAAGGCACCGGCGATCTTTCCTATCGCTGCCTGAACCATTTGCGCGATCCCGGCATCCTCGTTCACGGCGTGGCCCTGAAACCGGGCAAGCCGGTCTGTCTGGCCGTCACTCAAGGCAAGCCGGTGATCGTTCTGCCCGGATTTCCGACTTCGGCGATTTTCAGTTTCCACGAGTTTGTCGCTCCCGTGCTACGCCGCTTTGGAGGCGTACCGGCGGCGCGCGCACACAGCGTGCCGGCAACCCTGCCGTTACGGGTCAACTCGGAGCGCGGACGAACCGAATATCGCCTGGTTAGCTTGGTGCACTCAAATGAAGAGCTGTTGGCCTATCCGCTGGGTAAAGGGTCCGGGGCGGTCACCGCCTTCAGCTTCGCCGATGGTTTTATCGTCATCGAACAGCACACCGAGTGGCTGCCTGCCGGTAGTAAGGTTTCCGTGCAACTGATCGGCGAGCGTCAAAAGCCCGCTGACCTGATAGTCATCGGCAGCCAGTGCGTCGGCCTCGATTATCTGATGACTCGCTTGCAAGACCGCGGCGTTTTGGTGAAAGCGCTCTCCGTCGGCAGCATGGGTGGCCTGTCCGCGGCGCGACGAGGTGAATGCGATCTCGCGCCGGTCCACCTCATGAACCCGGCGAGCGGCGAATACAACCGCCATTTGGTGACCCCGACGTTGACGCTCATACCCGGCTATCGGCGCATGCAAGGCATCGTGTTCCGGCCGGGCGACGTCCGCTTCGAGCGAAAAACGGTGGACGAAGCCTTGGCGACCGCCCTCAGCGACCCAGAGTGCTGTATGGTCAATCGCAATGCCGGCAGCGGCACCCGTATCCTCATCGACCGTTTGCTCGCCGGATCACAGCCCTGTGGCTATGCCGTCCAGCCCAGATCGCACAACGCCGTAGCCGCCACCGTCGCGCAGGACCGGGCCGACTGGGGCGTGGCCATTGAGACGGTGGCCCGGCAGTACCGGCTCGGCTTCATCGCGCTGCAGGAGGAATACTACGATTTTCTGGTACCTGCCAGCCGCCAGGAGCGGCCGGCCGTAAGTCTGTTACGGGCGCTGCTAGAAGAGGTGGAAACGCGCCGCCAGTTGAGTGCGATGGGATTTCGATCATAATGGCGATGACCGTCGCCTCGCTTGGTAAATGAGCTAATGAGGCATCGCGCCGGAGAGCTTCTCAGCACCTCGTACACCACCCAGCTACGAGCTGCTGGACACGATAAGCGGTCGATCCGATCGCTATTATTCCTGCCCGAAAATACCCCCCTGGTATTTTCGGGCCATCGCCAAGGCCGGTACATGCCCGGCCTTGGCTCGCGCGGCTTGGCGCCCCGCATTCGGCTCTCTGCCCCGGATTAACCCGGCTTATTCAAGACCGGGTTAATAACGTCCTCCGTTCTTAATTTACACTGCCTGATGAATGCTTAGGCGCTAACAAGCTGCTCTTTTAATTTGCCTGAGGCAAGCTGAATGCCGACGGTAGAACGAGCCAGTGTCGCTGTTGATTGGGAAAGCTTATTTCACTCGGCGGAGCCCACCGGCAAAGTCGCGCCAGCTTTCCCCTGCATCGGGCGCCGCCGTGGCAGCTTATGTCGCGCACGAGCTGGGGGAGCGTTTTCAACTGCGCGCAATTCCTCTGTACAATGACGGCCTGCGCGTGACATCCTCGCTGACCTCACTAACAGCAAAACCCTGAAGACGTGAAATTTCAAGGATACAGTGCTTCCGCGCCGCTGCTGGTTGCCGTGGAGCCGGTCACGATGCTGGAGCGAAAGCTCCCACGCTGGCAGGATGAGCATGCGACATAGTCCGCAAACCGGCTCGCCCACCGCCAAGCCGCCGCTCCGCCGCGATGCCTGATCCGCTCAATGCTCAAGCGCAGCGTAACGCCATCCAGTACAATCCCTTCATGCCGGCGAATTTTCTCCAAGAATCCGCATCACTCACGACCACTGGCAAACTGCTGCACTTCGTGCGATTGCTGCGGCAACGCTACGGCTCCGTGCTCAACCACATTCCGGAACAGAGCGCGCGCGCGCTTTACCTCGGCAAAGAGATGCCATCTCTGGCGCTGGCGGAAGCGTTTCTGCACCGCATCGAGCTCTATCAGCTGCACGCCGAAAGCCCTTTGCAGCTCGTGGTAATCGGCCCGACACAGGCCGGCAAGAGTACCATCGTCAACCTGCTGCTCGAACAGCCTCTCGCCAAGGTCAGCCCGCTCGCCGGCTTTACCGTGCATCCACAGGGCTTCTGCCTCAATATCCGAGAACCTCAGCTCGACTGGCTCTCCGAATTCTACGATGGCTACCGGCGCTTGCCGAGCGAAGCATTGCCGGCGCGGCGCTACGACTACTATGCGGTGACCGAGGCCGGCGCAAAACCGGATCATGCGTTGCCGGCTATGGTGATTTGGGATACGCCGGATTTTGACTCGATCGATGCCGCAGCCTACCGTGACAGCGTGCTGAAAACCGCCGCTCTCGCCGATGTAATTCTCCTCGTCGTCAGCAAGGACAAATACGCCGATCAATCAGTGTGGGACATGATGAGCTTGCTCGAGCCGCTGGCGCAGCCGACGGTGATCTGCCTCAACAAGGTCACCGACCGATCGCGGGATATCGTCGTGCAATCCTTGAAGCAGAAATGGCAAAACGCGCGGCAGGGCGCCCCGGCACCGATTACTGCCCTGCCCTACCTGGAAAACGGCGGCGCCGAATCCTGGTCGGCCCTGCAAGGCATAGCGCAGTCGCTGTTCGCGCAGGTCAAGGCGGCCGTCCGCGAAATACGTCGCCATCAGCACGTCGGTCAGGCCAAACGGCTGTTGAGCGCTCACTGGGCGAGCTGGCTGGAGCCGGTCGAGGCGGAGCACCGGGTGCTCGGCGAGTGGCGCACGCTGGTCGATCAGGCGGTTCGCGATGCACTTCTCATATACCGGCGTGATTATCTGGATCACCCGCAGCATTACGAGACTTTCCAGCGTGCGCTGGCCGAACTGTTGACCTTGCTCGAGGTCCCGGGCCTTGCGAAATCACTGACAGTGGCGCGCCAGATCATCACCTGGCCGGTACGGCAGATCGTCAAGCTCGGACGAACGGCCCAGACCAGCCGGAGTAGCGACAAAAGTCATGAGGTCGCCATGTTGTCGCAGACCGTTGATCATCTTTTCATCGGGCTGGCCGAAACCACGTTACTCAAGCGCGAGGAAGCGCTGGTGACGCAGGACTGGTGGAGGCAGCTCGGCGAGCTTCTCAAGCTGGAGAAAAAGTCTCTGGCAGAACGCGCACAACAAGGCATCCGGGATTATTTCGAGTCTTTCCAGCCGGAAATCGAACGCACCGCCCGCAGCCTTTACGCTCAATTGCAAGAACACCCCGCCATGTTGAACAGCCTGCGCGCCACCCGCGTCACGACCGACGCCGCCGCGCTCGCGCTGGCGCTCAAGACCGGTGGCATCGGCCTGCACGATTTCATCATCACGCCGGCCGTGCTGTCGCTGACGTCGCTGATGACCGAGAGCGCCCTCGGCCATTATATGAACCGAGCCGCGAGCGAGCTGAAACAACGTCAGTATGCCGCCGTCGAGTCGCTATTCAGCACGCTTCTGGGCGATACGCTGCGCCGGTTGCCGGAAAAGCTGAATCCGGCGGATAAATTCAATATTCCCCCCGAAACGGTCGAAGCCGTGGCCGCCTTGCCCAGATGAAAACCATGGACCAGCGTCTGCAGCCTCTCATCGAGTCCGCCCGCCAATGGGCCCGGGAAACCAGCGCGGCGGGCTGGCTGACGACGGCCGATCGGACGCCGCTGGAATCGATCGAGGACGGGACGCCAGGCTCCTTGTTCGATTCCAGCGAGCATCGGCCCCTGGTCGTTGCCTTCTTCGGCGGTACCGGCGTCGGCAAGAGCACCCTGCTGAATCGCCTGGCCGGTCAGGAGATCGCGCGCACCGGCGCCGAGCGGCCGACCTCGCGCGAAGTCTCGGTCTATGTGCACGAATCGGTCAGAATCAGCCAGCTGCCGGCGCATTTTCCGGTCGACCGCGTGCGCGTCGCCCACCATCAGAACGAGAAAAGCCGGCAGATCCTGTGGATCGACATGCCGGATATCGACAGCACCGAACAGAGCAACCGGCAATGGGTGTTGGAATGGCTGCCCCACATCGATGTGGTGATTTATGTCGTCAGCCCCGAGCGCTACCGCGACGACAAGGGCTGGCGGCTGCTCAAATCGCACGGGCACGAGCACGCCTGGCTGTTCGTGATGAATCAGTGGGACCGCGGCCAGCCCGAGCAGGTCGACGATTTCCGGCGGCAGCTCGCCGCGGCCGGCTTTGCCGATCCGATCATTCTGCGCACCGACAGCCGCGAGGAGATCAGTGCCCGCCGGCCCGATGACTTCGACAAACTGCAAAGCATCGTGCAATCCCTGGCCGATGAACACACCGTCAGACAACTGGAAAAGCGGGGCATCGAGATACGCCTGCGAACGCTTGAGGAGGCCGTTCGGCAGTGCCTTAACCGGCTCGGTGACGATGAGGACGCCGGCCGCCTGGAAAAGCAGTGGGAACGCATCTGGCAAGAGGCTCGCGCAAAGCTGCTGCAAGGGCTGGAATGGCCGATCCAGGTGGTTGCCCGAGCCTTCGTCACGCGGGACGCGAATCCCTTGCGGAAATCGGTCGATCTCGACAAGCAGGCGGTGCAGCCTCCGACCGCGCGGGATGCCGAAGCGGTACTGTGGGACGACTGGGCGCAAACGCGTTTCGAAGACGCGCTCGATCAATTCATCGTTGAAGCCGGCGCCAACACCCTGCCCATCGCGCCGCTCAAATCGGGCCTCGACAAAGTTCGCTCGGAGGCCCGAGCGCTGTTGCTGGCAGAGGCACAGCAAGCCTTACGCCGGGCGCTCGCCAATCCGGGCAATGTGTGGCAGCGATTTTTCCTCAAGCTCACCAGTTTCCTGGCCATCTTGCTGCCCCTGGCCGCCATCGGCTGGGTCTGTTACCAGGTCGTCACCGCCTATTACGACAGCGCCTTGCGCCATACCGAATACTTAGGGGTCAATTTCGCCGTCCACAGCATCCTGTTGATCGCCATTGCCTGGTTGCTGCCGTACTTCATCCACCGCAAGCTAAAGCCCTCGGCCGAACGCGTGGCGATCAAGGGACTGAAAAATGGCATCGTGTCAGGACTGGACCTGCTGGGCGGCAGAGTAGCCGATGCCATTCAGCGGGCGCAACTGGCCAGACAGGCGCACCTGGAAGCCGGACGGCGGCTTCTGGAGCAATTCATCGTGCCGCCGGATGCCCGGCCGCGCGCGCTAGATACTGGTCTGCTGTCCCGCATGTTGAGCAAAAGCGGGCGCCGCTGACGAGTCCGCTCAAAGCCGCCCCAGGCTTAGTGCCCGAGCATCCAGGGCCGGGCGGTCCGCTTACGGGCCTGCTGCATCGGCTTTTCATGTCGGCATAGGCCGTGGCTGCCATCGCCATGATCTCGGTTGCTGGCCTTTCGCGGTTCATGGGCGCTTTTTTCGTTTCTCGCCATGGCGATGCACACATTCCCCGCTACCCGCGCGAGCTTCGGTGCCGAGAATGGCGTACGCCTGTTCGCCGCTATAACCGAACTTCTTGAGATATTCGATGGCGTTCAGACAGGCGCGCCGATAGGCGACGTGCGCATCCAGATAGTACTGTTTGCCCGCTTCATCGACCGAAACGCCTTCGAAAATCAGATAATCCGAATATCGGGGTTCCAAAGGGCTAGGCTTGAAAACGGGATTGACGATCCCGTATTTGGCCGTGCCGCCCTTGATGAGGTCGACATGGATGTCGAGATAACCCGCCATTTCGATAGCGCCGCAGAAGGTGATCTCGCCATCGCCCTGGGAAAAATGAATATCGCCCATGGAAAGGCCTCCGCCTTTCACGTAGACCGGAAAATAGACCTTGGAGCCGCGCGAAGGGCGATGAGGTCTTTTAACGTGAGTTCTGGATAAGGGAGGAGCGTCCTGGACCAGAAAGTGGAAAACATTCTGTACCTATGAATCTGTCCAGGAGCCCCCATGAACGAGTCGGACGCCTTGATCGCCTGGTTTTGCGAGATC
>CADDZF010000134.1 GCA_902812445.1 Methylococcaceae bacterium
GACGCCGCCAGCGATCAGCGCCGCGATGGTGAACAGTCCGCCCAGGATATAGATGTACCAGCTCAACAGATTCAGCCGCGGAAAGGCCAGATCGCGCGCGCCGATCATCAAGGGCACCAGAAAGTTGCCCATGGTCGCGGGAATCGAGGGAATCAGGAAAAACCACACCATGATCGCGCCGTGGAGGGTAAACATCCGGTTGTAGGTGTCGGCGCTGAGGAGATCTCCGGGCGGCGTGATGAGTTCGAGGCGAATCAGCGTCGCTGCCGTGCCACCGATGAAAAAGAACAGCGTGATAGAGATCGTATACAGGACTGCAATGCGCTTGTGGTCGGTCGTGACCAGCCAAGAGGCGAGGCCGAAACCGGCGTTGAGGTAATTTTCCCGGCCGGCGGCCGCGTAGCTGCTCATGGCGTTTGCCCCTGATCGGTTGCGATGGATTTGATGTAAGCGATGATTTCCAGCAGTTGGTCTTCGCCGATCTGGCCCTGGAACGAGGGCATGATAGGCTCGTAGCCGGCCACCACGTCCTTCAGCGGCAGCAATATGGAATCGCGAATATAGCGTTCGTCGGCGATCACGCTGGTGCCGCCGCGCAGCTGCACCGGCTTGCCGAACACTCCCTCCAGTTTCGGCGCGTGCACTGTGGAGCTGGCGCCGTGACAGCCGCTGCAGCCGAACTGGCGAAACCGTTCGGCCCCGCGCGCCGCCATGCTGGCCGGCACCGTGCCGTGATCGAGCCAGCGCTCATAGTCGGCCGCCGCCAGCGCGATCACTCGTCCCCTCATGCGCGAGTGCTCGGTGCCGCAGTATTCCGCGCAGAACAGATGGTACTCGCCGGGCTTTAGGGCTTGAAACCAGAGTGTCGTGTAGCGGCCCGGGAGGACGTCTTGCTTGACGCGGAAGGCGGGCACGAAAAAGCTGTGGATGACGTCCTCCGAAGTCATGACTAATTTGATCGGACGGCCGACCGGGATATGCAGTTCATCGATTTCGCGCTGTCCGCTCGGGTGCTGCAGCTTCCACATCCACTGTTTGCCGACGACATACACTTCGAGCGCGTCCGGAGGCGGTGCCGCGTAATCATAGTAAACGTCCGCCGCCCAGACGAACATGACCATAAATATCGCCAGTGGCGTGACGATCCACGTGATCTCGATGCGGCGGTTGATCCTCCGCTGTTCCTCATCGAGTCCCCGGCTGCGATCCGCCTTGGAGCCTTGGCGATATTTCACGGCGAAGACGATGAGCGCCACGGTAACCGCCAGAGCCACCAGGCCGGCGATTCCCAGCCACGCAAAATAGATCGCATCGATGCGACCTGCCATCGTCGAGGCACGATCCGGGAACAGGGGAAAGTCCCACATTGGCTTACTCCTTCACCCGCTCGCCCCGCAGCTTCAGCCCGATAAACGCGGCCAAGGCGATCGCCGAAGCAACCGCGAGGATGCGCAGGCTGTCCACGATCAATCCGCTGTAGCGGCCGGTTAGAGGATCGTAGTGAAAGCACAGCAGCAGCAGCTGCTCGACCGGCGAGCCGACGCGTTCGGCCCGCGCATCAGCGAGCGCGCTGCGCAGCGCGCCGGCCGCCGGTTCGAGGCCGTAGAAATAACGCGCGATCTTCCCCTGCGGGGTCAATAGCGTCAGGCCGGCAGCGTGGGCATACTGATCACTCTCGCGCGCATAGAAATAGCGGAAGCCGACGGCCTCGGCCAGTCGCGTGATGGCCTTCGCGTCGCCGCTGAGAAAGTGAACGCCAGGCCCTGCCTGCGGCTGCTGGAGACGGGCGAGAAAGGCGGCTTTTTTCTGCGCCGCCACTGCAGGCGTATCGCGCGGGTCGATGCTGACAGCGACGACCTCCAGCACCTCACCCGGAATAAAACCCCCCTTCGCGAGCGCGTCGGCCAAACCGTTCAATACCAGGGGACAGAGTTGCGGGCAGCTGTAATAGGCCATGACGAGGACGACCGGCCGCGCGCCGAAATAGCGGGCAAGCGGCACGGCATCACCGTTCTCGTCGCGAAAGGTGAGATCGAGCGGTGCAGAGGCCCCAATGCGAGGCTCGATGCCAACGCGACTCAAAAGCTCGCTGGGCGCTTGCGCCAGCGCTGCGAAGCCGAAGAGACAGAAGAAAACGCCGGCCACAACAGATTTCATCGCCGCGTGCTCCGTGGGGCTTTAGGCTGTCTCGCTGCGCCCGGTGCCCGGTCGACGGTCGCTTGGTTCGGCGTCGGGCTACGGCGCGGCTCGGCTGATCCGGCAGCACTGCGCTCGACCATCAACTGCATCGCCCGCTCGATCGGGATTTGCACGCTGCCGGCCGGCTGATCGATCCAGCGGTAGCTCTCGAGCAGGGCCGCTTTCTCGGCGCGGTACGCTGCCAAATCGTTGGCGGGTGCGCTCTGCAGACGCGGCTCGAGCGGAGTTTGGGCGCTATCGAGCGAGGCGCGCGGGCTCCTGCCGGCGGCAGTGCGCGTGGTCTCGAAATAGCGCAGCACGCCGAACGCGAGCAGCACCGCGGCGATGAGTGAGACGAGCAGTCCGAGCCCTGACCAGACCACCTGCCAGCCGTTGATGTCAGCGATTTCATGCCCATGTTCGCGCTGGTGTGCCGCCGCGCTGGCTTGATCAGGCATGGTGAACCGCTCCCGGAGTCTCGATCGCCGCATTGGGCGGCCATTGTGCGGCGTAGCGCCAGAGGAACGCCGCGAGCCAGAGACCGCCGATACTGGCCATGGCCAGCGCATCGCTCCAGCGCGGCATGTAATCGCCGGGACGAAACGCCGGCATAACCTGCCAGAAGACATCGACGAGATGCGCCAGCAGCAGAGAGCCGGCTATCGCCGTCAACATCAGCGGGCGGCGTTTGACGCGGCGCGACAGCAGCAGGACGAATGGCAGGGCGAAATGGAACACGGTCACGATGATGCCGACCCCGCGCCAGCCGGTTTCGAGGCGCGGCAGATACCAGGCGATCTCTCCGGGCAGGTCTTCAGACCAGATGACCAGGTACTGCATGAACGCCAGGTAGGCCCACAGCAGCACGAACATCAACAGCAGATTGCCGAGATCGTGAGACAGGCTCAGCGCGAGCGGGCCTCGGGATGCCCAGCCCAAACAAACCAATGCGAAGGAGAACGCAGAGAGCATCTCTCCCTCACCGACCAATAGCCCGAACTCGCTCGAGCGCCATACCGGGGTCAGTGACATGACCCAGTCGGTCGCCGCCAGAGTAATCGTCACGGCGTAAATGATCAAGCCGGCGGCGGCAAGAGCGCCGAGCCGGTGACCCGGGGCGGCGATGTTCCGGCGGTCCTGGGTCAGACCGCGGCTCAGAGCGTAGGCGATCGCTAGCCACAGGGCAAAATAGATGACCGTCCGCCAGCGAAAGAGGCTAGGATCGAGATACCAGCCTTTTTGCTGCAGCAGCCCGCTCACCGCGACGGTTTCCGGCCGCGCCCAGAGGTAAAGGTCGGCCAGCCTGAACAGCAGCGGAATCGACAGCAGCGCCAGCACAGGCAAGCTTTCCATTGCCGCCTGCAGGAACGGCCGCAACGAAACACCCCAAGCGCCGCCGGTCAGCTGATGCACCAGCAGGATCGCCATGGCGCCAAGGCTGATACCGAGGCAGAATAGCCAGACCACCAAATAGGACGGAAAAAACCGCTGCGCGGCCAGTACCATGCCCAGAAGATAGAGAATCAGGGCGGTCACCGCGAGGATGCTCGCGCTTTGCTTGAGGCGACTCACCGACGCGCGACTCACGGCCGTGCTCCCGATAATCGGTTGCGCTCGCCTTCCGGCACGTCGCCGAGGCGCGCGTTCTGGCTCAGTTGCAGGGCGCGGATATAGCCGACAATGGCCCAGCGGTCGTGCGGCTCGATGCGGTCGGCATAAGGATACATGACGCCATAGCCGTGGCTGATGACATCATAGAAGTGTTGGTCAGCCGCCCTGCGCAGCCGCTCGGTGTGATAGGAGGGCGGGCGGGGGAAGCCCCGGCGCACGACCATGCCGTCGCCATCACCGGCCGGACTATGACACGGCGCACAATAGGTGTCGAAGCGCTCGCGTCCGCGCTGCAAATTCTCCACCGTGAGGGGAATGGGATTCTGCAAGGTCGGGGGTTCCTCCGGCAGGTTTGCCCGGCGCTTGCCCTGCTCGTCCACCGGATAGGTCGCGGTGAGCGCGGGTAGCATCGGCTGCAACCCCGCCCGGCCGCTGGACGTGTCGGCCCAGGCGCCCCCGCTGTGGACGACGACGCCGGGTACGAGGGGCCGCGCCGATTGTCCGTCCGGCCACAGTGGGCTTTCCGCCAGCGGCTGGTATTTGGGCTGATCGTACATATTCTGCACGGCTCGCTCGCACGCCACCAGGCACAGCGCGCCTGCGGCCAGGCTGAGCAGGGCAAGGCGTTTGCCGGAATAAAGGCTTATGCTCGCTTTCAATGGGCCACCTCGACGATATCGACCGGCCCCAGCGTTTCCAGAAAAATCCGCGTCGCTGCGGGCTCGAAGCGGTCATCTTCGGCCCGGACGCAGAGAAAAAAACGGTCGCGGGACAGATCGAAGCGGGGCGCGTTGAATACGGGATGATAGAACCGTGGCAGGCCGTTCAGGACCAGCATGCCGAAGAACGCCGCCAGCGCGGCGCCCAATACGGTCAGCTCGAAAGTCGTCGGGATGAACGCGGGCCAACTGTGCAGCGGGCGGCCGCCGCTGTTGATCGGATAATCGATCACGGCGGTGTACCACTGTAGCAAATAACCGCCAGCGCCGCCGAGTAGCCCGCCCGCCAGCGCGAACAGCGGAATCCGGTTGCGCCGACCGCCGACGATCTCCGCCAGGCCTTCCACCGGAAACGGCGTGTACGCCTCGATCTGACGGTAGCCTTCGGCGCGGGCGCGCCGGGCCGCTCTAAGGAGAGCGCCGGCTTCGCCGAATTCAGCCATCAGTCCATAGTCGTTCATGGCTTTCCTTCCTCGCGCTCTGCCTCGAGCTTGCGCATTTCGAACATCGAAATGGCTGGCAGCGCGCGCACGAACAGCAACATCAGCAGGCCGAAAAAGCCGAGCGAGCCGGCCAGGATCGCCCAGTCCCATACCGTCGGATAGAACATGTCCCAGCTCGACGGCAGAAAATCACGGTGCAGGCTGGTGACGATGAGCATGAAACGCTCCAGCCACATGCCGAGGTTGATGATAATGGAAATGATCAACAGCGCCGCCGCGTTGCGCCGAACGCGCCCGAACCACAGCGCCTGCGGCACCGCGACGTTGCAGAGCAGCATGCTCCAGTAGACCCAGGCGTAAGGCCCCTGGAGCCGATTCAAGGTGGTGTAAATGTCGTAGTGATCAGCGCTGTAGAAGGCGTTGAAGATTTCGACGAGATAGCTGTAGGCTACCACGAGGCCGCAGGCCAGCGTCACTTTGGCGATATTGTCGAGATGCTGGTCCGTGATGTAAGCCTTGAGGCCAAACACCGAGCGCAGTGGCACGGCGATGGTCAGCGCCATGGCAAAGCCGGAAAACAGCGCAGCGGCGATGAAGAACGGCGGAAAAATGGTGGAATGCCAGCCCGGCGTGTTGCCCGCCGAAAAGGCCAGCGCGACCTCGCTATGCACCGAAAACACCAGCGGCACCGCGAGACCTGCCAGCAGCCTGTAAGCCGTCTCGTAGCACTGCCAGTGGCGCGCCTCCCCGCGCCAGCCCAGCGCCAGGAGGCCGTAAATGATCTGCGCAGCGCGCCGGCGGGCGCGATCGCGCAATACCGCGAGGTCCGGTATCAGCCCCATATACCAGAACAGGATGGACAGAATCAGATAGGACAGGATGGCCCAGAAGTCCCACACCAAAGGGCTGCGCCACTGCGGCCAGAGACTCATGATATTCGGGTACGGGGCGAGCCAGTAGAAAAACCAGGGACGCCCCAGGTGGAGGATGGGAAACAGACCGGCGATGATGACGGCGAACACGGTCATCGCTTCGGCAAAGCGGTTGATCGACGTGCGCCAGACCTGGCGTGTCAGCAGCAGCGCCGCTGAAATGAACGTTCCGGCCATGCCGATGGCGATCCACCAGACGTAATTGGTGATGTCGAATGCCCAGACCACGGGTACGTTGTTGCCCCAGATACCGATGCCCGTGGCGATGAGATAAACGATAGCGACCGCGAACACCAGGGTCAGGGCAAGCGCGAGCGCCAAGGCGGCGAGCCAGCCCGGCGATAGCGGCCGGGCCAGTACGATATCGCTGATCTTGCGGGCGATCGGCGACACCTGGTCTTCGTCCGGCGCTGGCGGCGTGTCGGTATAGCGCGTCGTCACGCTCATGGCTGCTCCTGTTTCCGGTCGACCGTTCGCATGTCCGCATTGGGATTCATCAGCCGCGCCAGATACGTGGTGCGCGGCCGCGTGTTGAGCTCGGCCAGCAGCGCGTAATTGAGCGGCGATGCCTTGAGCTGCTTCACCCGGCTGTTCGGGTCGTTGAGATCGCCGAACACGATCGCCTCGGTTGGGCAGGCGGCCTGACAGGCAGTGACGACTTCGCCGTCGCGGATGCGGCGGTCTTCCTTTTCTGCCTCGATGCGCGCTGCGCTGATGCGCTGCGTGCAGTAGCTGCATTTCTCCATCACGCCGCGCATGCGCACCGTCACTTCCGGGTTGCGCTGCGCCTTCAGGCTTTCCGAATGTTCGTCGGTATACTCTAGGAAATTGAACCGCCGCACTTTGTACGGACAGTTGTTGGAGCAGAAGCGCGTCCCGATGCAGCGGTTGTAAACCTGCACGTTCAGCCCTTCCGAATCGTGCACGGTAGCCTCCACGGGACAGACCGGCTCGCACGGCGCATGCTCGCAGTGCATGCACGGCACCGGCTGAAAGAACGTCAGCGGATTCTCGGGCGCGTCCCGATAATAGCGGTCTACGCGTATCCAGTGCATTTCTCGGCCGCGGGCGACTTCGGTCTTGCCGACGATGGGGATATTGTTTTCCGCCTGGCAGGCAAGGGTACAGGCATTGCAGCCGATGCAGGCGCCAAGATCGATCGCCATGCCCCAGGCGTAGCCTTCGTAGTGGAACGGCGGATAAAGCGTCTCCACGGGGAGTTCATCCCTGGCCCAATCGGGGTTTTGCGCGTGCTCCGCCACGCTCGCCGCGCGCACGATGTCGCGGCCGTGCATGCTGTGATGGCGCTGCGTCACCGCGAGCGGGTGGCGGCGGCCGGTTTTTTTGATTTCCAGGCCGCTGCCGAACCAGGGCGCATCGGACGTGCGCAGCGCGTAGGCATTGCAGCCCAAACCCGTGCCGAGCTGCCCGGCGCGGCCGCGACCATAGCCGAGCGTCACGGTCACCGCGTCATCCGGATGTCCCGGCATGATCCACACGGGGGTGGTGACGGTGCGGCCCTGGTAGCCAAGTTCGACGACGTCCTCGTTCTCAAGGTCAAGCCGCGCCGCCAGCGCCGGGGCGATCAAGGCGGCGTTGTCCCAGGTCAGCTTAGTTAGCGGCTTCGGCAGTTCCTGCAGCCAGCCGTTGTTGGCGAAGCGGCCGTCCCATACCGCGGGGTCCGGCGCAAACATCAGCTCGATCCCTTTCTGTTCGAGATTTTGATACTGTGCGTACAGTGCGGGCGGCGACAGCGACAGAAAATCGCTACGCAGAGTGACCGCTTTGGGTGGCGCCGCGGTGCCTTCGACGATCCCATCGCGTAGCGCCGTTTGCCAGACCGTCTCGAATGCTGCGCCGGTCTTGGCCTGCCAATATTCGCGGACGATGGCATAAGGCTTGCGATCGATTTCACCGAGCAGGGCCGAGACGACTTCGTGCGGGGTCCTTCCCGCGTGCAGCGGCGCGATCAGGGGTTGCTGCAGCGCGACGGTCCCATCGAATGCGCGGGTATCGCCCCAGCTCTCCAGGTAATGCGCTTGCGGAATATGCCAATGGCAGCGCGCCGAGGTCTCATCGTCATACAGGCCGACATGGAGGCAGGCCGAATCGATACGCTGGTGATACT
>CADDZF010000135.1 GCA_902812445.1 Methylococcaceae bacterium
CTGGACTTCCGCGATACGCCGTGACCGAGGTCGTGTTGATGATGCGCGCGCCTTCTTTGAGATGAGGCAGCGCCGCCTTGGTGAGATAGAACATCGCATAGACGTTCGAGCGAAACGTGCGCTCGAGCTGATCGCTGGTGATATTTTCGATGCTTTTCTGCGGGTGCTGCTCGGCGGCGTTGTTGACCACGATGTCTAAATGGCTGAACTGGCGGAGCGTTTCTTCCACCGCCCGCTGACAAAAATTCTCCTCGCCGATATCGCCGGCAATGAGAAGACAGTGCTTGCCGGTGTCTTCGACCTTGCGCCGAGTTTCTTCGGCATCGCCATGCTCGTTGAGATAAACAATGGATACATCGGCGCCTTCCTTGGCGAACAAGATGGCGACGGCGCGGCCAATGCCGCTATCGCCGCCGGTGATAAGGGCCACTTTACCATCCAGCTTGCCGCTCGCCCGGTACGTCTTGGCGCTGGATTCGGGTCGTGGCTTCATGTCCGCTTCGATGCCGGGCTGCCGATCCTGATGCTGTGGGGGAACAGTTTCCATAGAGGGCTCCTCAATCAGAAATGATTGTTGGACCCCGGAATAACGGCAGCCCAATGGCTGCCGCGTTGCGAATCAATTCCGGGGTCCCGCAACATGATGGGCGCCGGATACCCGTGAGATATCGGCGCTGCCTCAAAACTCCGAACCGCCCGATACGGCCGTATCGCGGGTGGCCGTTTCCCAATACGGACGAGAGCCATAGTACGAATGAACCTGTCTCGCCCAGGTCTCGTCTGCCATCGAAGGCCAGTGATCCTTGTCGAAGCCCGGTGCGTTCTCCAGTCGTGCCCGTTCGACGTCCAGAATAAAGCATTCCCTGTCCGCATCCAGTTTCAGGGCCTGCCAGGGAATCGCGAACAGCTTGTCGCCCATTCCCAGAAAGCCCCCGAAGGACAGCACCGCATAAGCGATACGGCCGCTACGCACGTCCAGCATGATAGCTTCAATGGTGCCGAGATCCTCGCCTTGGCTATTGACCACGGTATCGCCCTCCAGGCTGTCTGCCGACATCACCTCGGGGCCCGGTCCAGGATTGTCGATATAGGGCTCGCCGCCGCCAATGACGGGAGTTTCGTTCTCGGTGGACGTAGTCGTATTACTTGTCATGGTAACCTCCTAAGAGTTTCTCTGTGGTTAATTGATGAATCGCCCGATAATCCCGGGTCTGAACGCCGCGTCATGCGGCCGCGGCCCGTACGCGCTGCCTATCCCGGATCGGCCCAAGCCTTAGGCTATCGGGGACGGACCTCCGGCTGATAAGGCACCAGATTGTCGTAGTACCGATACACATCGTCCTGCCAGCTCCGGTTCGCCATGTCCGGCCAAGTGTCCTCGTCAAACCCCGGCGCGTTTTTCAGCATCTCCTTATCCACGTTGAGCACATAATCACCGCTCTCCGAGTCGCCTCCTTCCTGCCGCAAGGTTTTCCACGGCACGGCGAACAACTTGTCGCCAACACCCAGAAAACCACCGAAGGAAACGACGGCATAAACGATTTGTCCCGCCTCCGTATCGAGGACGACATCCTTGATGTCACCCAGGTTTTCCCCCTGAGAGTTCCTCACACGGGCGCCGATGATCTTGCTGGCGCGAAGGAAGGGGCTCGACTCGACGCCACCTGCCTGGCTGCTTTTCCCGCGGCTACGGGCTTCCTCGGATAAAGGCTGTCCCGGCTGGGTCATGTTCTGGATTTGCCGCTGCTCCTCCGCGTTCATCGCGAGGCACGGCGCGGTCAGCCCCAAAATTAAAGCTGGCGCGATGCTGACCACTCGCCGCTTGAGCATGACCCTCTCCTTTGGCATAACGTTAGTGGGCGAAGAGCAAGCCACGTGCCACTCCAGCTGCCTGATGCAACCGCCCGGGCATACGGCGACCGGGGCGAGCCGCTGCCGATGAGCAAGAAAAAATGTCCGGCAGGCCGGCCCGCCTATCGGTAAAATTTACATAAGCCTCCCAGCGCCGTGTAAAACTTGCCAGTAGGTAGAAGTGCCGCCCGAAATACCAGGAGGGGTATTTTCGGGCCGCAATAATAAGCGGTAATGACTTGGAAAAATCGCTGTGGAACAGTCCTTCGCCGCCATCAATGCGAAATGGGTAGGCCAGCGGCGGACAGCGTGAAGTAAAACGCCGTACCCTCGCCCGGCGTTGATTCGACCCAGATGCGGCCGCCGTGCCGCTCGATGATCTTTTTGACGATGGTGAGTCCGGCGCCGGCGCCGCCGCCGTGCTCCTCTCGCCCGTGCAGACGTTTGAAGATGCGGAAGACCGCTTCAAAGTGTTTCGCTGGAATGCCGATGCCATTATCCCTGACATAGAAAACCGGCGGCTCGCTGTCCTCAGCGCCGTCGAGATAACCGATCTCGACCCATTTGCCGGCCTTGTCGTTGTACTTGATCGCATTACTGATGAGATTGCTGAATATCTCGCTGGCCAGCGCCGGATCCACGACCGCGACCGGCAGCGGCCGCGGCACGCGCAGCTCAATGCGGCTGTCGTCGATACGCTGCGCGATCATTTCCAGCGCCGCATCCAACGCCTGCTGCAAGCTCGTCCCGCGCAACACCAGCGGCTGCCGTCCAATGTGCGAATATTGCAGCAGGGAATTGATCAGGCTTCCCATCCGCTGTGTCAGACGCATCAGGGTCGTGAGCTTGGCGACGCCCTCCTCGTCGAGTTTCCCGGCATAATCCTCCAACAAAAAGCAGGCAAAGTTGTGGATGCCGCGCAACGGCTCTTTGAGATCGTGCGAGGCGATATAGGCGAAGGCATCCAGCTCGGCGTTACGACGCTCGAGCTCGGCATTGAGCGATGCCAGCAGCTCGACCTGCCGCCTCACTTCCGCGTTGGCCTCTCGCTCGCTGACCAGAAGCCGCTCGCGTTCCTGCTCCGCCTCCTTGCGGCTGGTAATGTCCTGGGCGACGCCGGCGACGCGGTAGACGCCGGAGGCATCCCGGATCGGAAAACCGCGGTCGCGAATCCAGCAGATCGAGCCGTCGGCCCGCACCATGCGGTATTCCTCATCATAAGTTCCGTTCAGCACGTGCGCCTTGGACGCTCGCTCGACGCGTTCGCGATCCGCCTCGTGGATGGGCCTGGTCCACCGTCGATGGTCCTCGTACAGCGTTTGGGCCGACATGCCCCAAAGTTTCACATAGGCGGGCGAGACGTAGAGCAGCTTGCGGTTACGCACGTCGAACATCCAGAAACCGTCCCCGCTGTGCTCGGCGAACTGACGGAAGCGCTCCTCGCTCTCGCGCAGGGCCGCCTCGGAGCGCTTATTCTCCGACATATCGCGCACGACCGTGGAAATGAACTGCGCCTCGCCGGCGCTGTTGCGATGCGCAAGAATCATTTCGGATACCGGTATCTGGCATCCGTCGCGGCTGATCAGCATCGCTTCCCCTAGCCAGGCGCCGCTGCGCAGGGCGGCGGGAATCCCTTCGCCAAGCACCCGCTCGGCTGCCTGGCGGGTGTGGTAATCAGAGATAAAGGTTTCCGAAATTTCCTCGGCTTCGCCGATGCCGAGCATTTTCCGCCCCGCCTGGTTGATATATCCCACCTTGCCGGTCATGTCCGCCATGGAGATGAAATCCTGCGACGCCTCGACGATTTCAATCAAGCGCTCCTGCGCTTCCCGTAGCTGCCGACGCTCGGCGATTTCACCGCGCAAGGCGACGTTCGCCTTCGCGAGCTCCAGCGTTCGCTGCGTGATGCGCGACTCGAGTTCTTCGTATGACTGCCGCAGCTCCATCTCCACCCGTTCGCGTCGCTCGTCGATCCGGTTCAGCAGCCGGGCGTAACGCCCGATAAGCAGCGTGAACAGCACCACCGTGAGCACCCAGCTCAGGCCGACGCCGAATGCCTCCTGGTAAAGGCCGCGCTGTTTTCCTTTGAGATATAGCCAGTTGAACGCCAGAGTCAGCACGATCAGGGCCGGCAAGAGCCTTCGCGCCATGATGCCGCCGACGCCGCCGGCGGTAAAATCGGCTACATAGCCGCGCCCGGCGCGCAGGCCTAGAAGACCCAGGCAGAGGAGGAGAAAGGCGAGCGCCGTGTGCAGCGCCATGCCCGTCATGGGCGTCGCGCTGTGCAGCGCGGACGAGGCGTACAGATAGCCCGAAAGGCCGAGCAATGCGATCACCGCCGCCATGAAGGCCAATGACTGCCCGAGCCGGGCGGCGCGCTCGTCGTCTTTCGCCAGCAGCAGCAGGGAAAGGGTGATCAGGATGTTGCTCAGTGCTACCTGCGGCGACATGCGGCCAGGATGACCGACGCCCGGCGCATCGTCAAAGAAGGCCGCATCAATGCCCGGATTCCACCCGAACAGGTACTCGCCCAGGGTGATGGCACCCACTCCCGCGGCCACTCCGGCGCAGGTCTGCGCCGTGATGCGGGTACCGAGGGACAGTCTCCCGCCTGCCGTCAGCCACAGTGCGACACCGCTCAGCACAAAGCACAACGCCGTGTTGAAGCGCATCGTCGCGGCCCCGGGGATGACGCTTTTCAGCAGCGCGATGTCCGCTATCCAGGCGATGACGACCAGCCCGCCGATCACCGTGACCACGGCGCCGGCGAGGCGGGGCAAGCGGCGGTATAAAGGCGGTTGCTTCGGCGCGGACGGCGCAGTGACGATCGTATCTTGCGCTACCTTGCCTGGCGCCGCGGCATTCATCGGCTTCAAAACAGCGGCTGCCCGACCACGCCGAACTGCCCGGGGTAGGGGGCGAGCGCTGCCCGAGCCCTCCGTGATCGCCGCCCATCATTCATGGGGAATCACTCATTGGCCGCCCGGCCAGAGCGGCGACCGCTTGGATCAAGACGGCCGGCTGCGCGGGCTTGCTGATATACACCTGAAAACCCGCGGTCAGCGCGCGCCGACGACCTTCCTGACCGCCATACGCGGTCAGCGCGATGGCTGGCAGTGGATCGGCGTGCCGTTCCGCTTCGCCGGCGCGCAAGTTGCGCAGTACCGCATAGGCCTCTTCCTCCAGCGTGGTGATCGCGTAGATCAGCACATCGGGCCGCTCGGGGCCGGCCAAAGGCGCGAGCCGCATCGAGGCTTCCGCACCCGAAGCGACGGTGGCGGTCTCGGCGCCGGCCTGCCTGAGCAGCGAGCCCAGCAATTCGCGCGTTTCGATCTGCTCGTCCACCAGCAGCACGCGCGCGCCGGTCAGGGATGCTAGCTTTGCCAGCTTCGCGGGCGGGCGCTCGCCTTCTTCCCGACCTGATGGCGCCTCGCCGGCGGCGTCCTTCCGTGCCGCGCGCGAAGGCAGGCGGAGGGTGAAGGTGGCGCCTTGCCCGGGCCCTGCGCTTGCCGCTGCAACGGTTCCGCCGTGCAGCTCGGCCAGATGGCGCACCAGCGCAAGGCCGAGACCTAGACCTCGCTGGCGCTCCGTGGTCGAGCGGTCAGCCTGCCGGAAACGTTCGAAAATATGCGGCAGAAGCTCGGGCGCGATACCTTCTCCGCTATCTTGAACGGTCATCTCGACATACCCATCGGCGTCCTTCACGCTCAGCTCGATGGAGCCGCCTTCCGGCGTGAATTTCACCGCATTCGATAGAAGATTCCAGATCACTTGCCGCAAGCGGTCGGGATCGGCATCGATCTGTTGGACATCGGATCGATAGCGGGTTTTCAGTTCGATTTTTTTTGCCTCAGCGGCAGGACGCACGGAGTCCAGCGCTGATTCGGCCAGCAAGTGGAGATCGACCGTCCGGATACTGAGGCGGAGTTTGCCGTTGGCGATGCGCGCGGTATCCAGCAGATCTTCGATCAGCTCGAGCTGGGCCTGGGCATTGTGCTGAATGGCATCAAGCGCCCGCTGCGTAAGTTCGGGGCCGGCGTCCGGCGGCATGTTGCTGAGCATGTGGGTCCAGCCATAGATGGCGTTCAGGGGCGAGCGCAGCTCATGCGAGACCAGGGCGAGAAATTCGTCCTTGGCGCGTGTCGCCGCCTCCGCTTCGGCGCGCGCTTTCTGTTCGCGGGCGAGCAGCGCTTCGCGCTCGGCCTCGGCTTCTTTGCGCTCCGAAACGTCACGAAATACCACTACCGTGCCGACGATTTTGCCGTCTTCGTCGCGGATCGCCGCGCCGTTGCCCTCGATCGGAATAGCGATTTTCTCATTGCGGGAGAGTCGGGCGGGGCCGGTCAATTCGAGCACGGCGCCCGGCGCGATCGGTCCGATGGGCTCGTGCGCTGCGGCCGGCTGCCCCGCGGCGGCCACCAGCCGGTAGACTTGGCCCAGCGGACGCCCGATCGCGGCACTGGACGACCAGCCGGTAAGGAATTCGGCCATCGTATTCATGTAGGTGATCACGCCCTCGGTGTCGATGGCGATCACCGCATCGGCGATGCTGGCGAGGGTTATCCTGGACCACTCGCGCTGCCGGTCCAGCTCGCGCTGGAGGCGGGTTTTCTCGATGGCGTTATCGATCGTGCGCGACAACACTTCCGCCGTGGTCCTCGCCTTGTCCAGATAATCGTCGGCACCCTGCTTCATCGCCCGCACCGCCAGATCGGTATCGCCCTCGCCGGTCAGCACGACGATGGCGCAGGCGTGAACCCCGGCCTGCCGCTGCAAGGCAGCGAGCACATCAAGACCGTCAGTGTCGGGAAGATAGTAATCGAGCAGGATGCAGTCCGGCATTTTCTCCCGGTACGACGCGAGCGCATCCTCGCCGTGACTGGCCTCGAGGATGCTGTAAGCGTAATGCGGATCTTTCTGCAGATAGCGGCGGTAAGTGAGGCAGTCCTCGGGCGCATCATCGATGATGAGTACGGTACGCTTCTTAGCGTTCATCGGTCGGCTCCGGAGTGGTCGGCAGGGTCGATACATTGAACCAGTAATCCATGGATAGTTTCACGCTGCGCTTGAAGCTCGCGTAATCGATCGACTTTGTCTGGTAGCTGTTCGCACCGAGCAAATAGGATAATCGAACGTCGTCGGGGCGCGATGAGGTGGTCAGCACGACGACCGGAATGACTTTCAGTGTCTCGTCGCGCTTGATCTCTCCCAGCACGTCGAAGCCGTCGACACCGCCGGCCAGGTTGAGATCGAGCAAAATCAGCCCCGGTCTCGGCGCGACCGCGGGGTTCTCAAAGCACCCGCGGCGGTACAGATAATCGAGCGCCTCATCGCCCTTGCTCAGGCGTATGAGGGCAAGGCCGAGCCCGCCGCCCTTGAACGCGCGGACGAACGCGGTGTAATCCTCGTCATTGTCTTCGATGATCAGCAACGGCGGATGACGGTCGGATTCCGATTCTGCGGTCGTCGTGAGCATGCCCGATGGTCTCCGGATATAGATCTTGCACATCTGCGACTTTCATTTATTATTCCGGCCCGAAAATACCCTCCTGGTATTTTGGGCCATCGCCAAGGCCGGTACACGCCCGGCCTTGGCTCACGCGGCTTGGCGCCGCCCCCACCTGTGTGAGCGTCAGCAGCTATTCCCTCGCCCGGTCCATTCACTCGATGGCACCTAGCGGGCGGCTTCATGCCCAGTCCGCCTGTCTGCTCGATCGCGCGCATCCCATCCCCTTCAGGCTGGATCGGCATCTCCCGCGGCATCGTCCAGCGTGAACCAGAACGTCGAACCTTCGCCGGGCGCCGATTCGACCCAGATGCGGCCGCCGTGTCGCTCGACGATCCTTTTCGCGATGCTCAGGCCGGCGCCGGTGCCGCCGCCATATTGATCGCGTCCGTGCAGGCGCTTGAAAATATGAAAGATCGCTTCGTGGTATTGTTGTGGAATGCCGATGCCGTTGTCCTTGACGTAGAACTGCCAGGCCGCCGCGGCCTTCGGGTACTCGGACGGCGGTTCACGGTAACCGATCTCGATCCATCTTTCCGCCTGATCGTTGTACTTGATGGCGTTGGCGATGAGATTGGCGAACAGCTCACCGACCAAATCGCGATCCACCACCTGCGTGGGCAACGGCTGCGGGATCC
>CADDZF010000136.1 GCA_902812445.1 Methylococcaceae bacterium
GCTCGGAGAAACCGCGTCTCGCGGGTCTTGCACCATCGCCACGCCACCCTTCTGCTTGATCGCCAGCAGCCCGGCAGTGCCGTCGTCGAGCGCCCCGGTGAGCACGACGCCGATCACCCGCGATCCATAGACGTTGGCCGCCGAGCGGAAAAGTGGATCGACGGCCGGGCGCGCCCGGTTCTCCTTCGGTCCGCGCGCCACGCGGACGCAGCCGCTGGCAATGAGCAGGTGAAAATCCGGGGGTGCAACATAGATCCGCCCATACTCGATCTCATCGCGGTCGACCGCGTGCATAGCCCGGAGAGAGCTGGCACCGCTGAGAATCTCCGGCAGGATGCTCGGGCTCTGCGCCGGCAGGTGCAGCACGATAAAAACCGCCGCTCGCAGATTCGCCGGCAAGCCGCGCACAAGTTCCTTCAAGGCTTCCACACCCCCGGCAGATGCGCCAATCACGATAATGTCATGTCTGTCCAAACCTTATCTCCCTGCGCCTCAGCTATAGGGCGCAAAAACATGCACAGCAACGGTCCGCACAGGAACGGTCCCGAACTCAAGACGCGCCAAATCTGAATCATCCGTGCCGGCGATAAAAAGGCCACGAGGTCCCAGCACCGGCCACGCTGAGGCGATCTCGTTCGTAGGAGCATGGCGCTTGGCTGATACAACGGCGGCCCATCAAGCGCTGGTTACATGGCTTACGCTGGACGCGCCGCTACGGATTTGCGGGCGTCCAGATGCGCAAGGATTAGCTCGGCCGTCGCGAGATTCGTGGCGCACGGCACGTTATGCACGTTGCACACCCGCAAGAGTCCCTGGATATCCGGCTCGTGGGGATGCGCGTGCAGCGGATCGACCAGGAAAATCAGCGCATCGATTTCCCCGAGCGCCACCCGCGCGGCAATCTGCGCATCGCCTCCGAGTGGGCCGGATAGATACCGCACTACGGGCAGCGCAGTCGCTTCCGCGACCCGCTGGCCAGTGGTTCCGGTCGCGATGAGCGTGAAGCGCGACAGCAGCTCGCGGTGGCTGATGCAAAAGGCGTTGAGCTCATCTTTTTTATGATCGTGAGCGATCAGCGCGAGAATGTGGCTAGCGGCGGATGGACGGATTGATGAATATATCATGACGGAACTCTTTAATTCGCTCCCCAACTTGTCTTTAAGGATAATCGTTTGACAAGGCGAGTCCAGCTTTATGTCGGATGAGAGGTCTCGCAGAAGACGGCGAACGGTCCTAGCCGTTTGATCGGCGCCGGATTGTGGAACAGAGCGCCGCCGGGTGGCGCTTCCAGCGACGGTTTGCCAAGGACCATGAACAGCCCAAGCCCCTCGCAAACCAGACTCCAAATTCCCTCAACGACCCTGCTGCTCAGACGATTACACCTTTCCTGAACAGTCGTTTAGCGCCCTGGAACGTGAGGATCTAACAAGGAACTCTGCCGCATCGATTGAGCTCAAGCGGTTTTTTATCACCGCCGCACCCGATAAGTTGCGGCGATATACAGATAAACAGATTAAAAGAGGGAAAGCGTGATCAGTGTGAACCGTATATTTGCCATGACCTTGCGCTACCTTTATCTATTGCGGAGTTCTTGGCCGAGAGTGCTCGAGCTCGCTTACTGGCCGACGGTACAGATGATCATGTGGGGGTTGATCAACCAGTTCCTGGCGGGCGAGAGCCAGTGGGTGGCACAAGCGGCCGGCCTGTTTATCGCCGCCGTGCTCCTCTGGGACGTCTTGTTCCGCGCCCAGCTTGGCGTTTCGGTGGTTTTTTTCGAAGAAATATATTCGCGCAATCTCGGACACCTGTTCGTCAGCCCCCTGCGTCCGCAAGAGCTCGCGCTTTCTCTGCTATTGGTCAGCCTGTTAAGGACATTGATCGGAGTAGGCGCGGCAGCGCTCTTGTCCATTGCGCTCTATCGTTATTCCATTTTTACTCTCGGGCTACCGCTCTTGGCTTTTTTCAGTTGTCTTCTGGTCATGGGCTGGGCCATCGGTCTCATGGTAGTCGCGCTGGTCCTGCGCTTCGGCCTGGGCGCAGAAGGACTCGCCTGGGGAATAATCTTTGCCTTCGCACCGCTTAGCGGTATCTATTATCCAATTTCGGTCCTGCCCGGCTGGTTGCAGACAGTGGCGTTTTTTCTGCCTTCCAGCCACGTCTTTGAAGGGATGCGGGCCGTGATGCGTGAAAAGGCGTTTCGCATGGGCGATTTTCTTAACGCGGCCTGGCTGGATATTGTCTACCTAGCCGTCGGCCTGGGTCTTTATATGCTCGCCTTTCATGTGGCGCGAAAGCGGGGTTTATTGCTGCACGCAGGTGAATGATCAGGGCGGCGCCTGATACCCATCGAGACTCCGCCCAAACCACGTTACCGAGTGGAAAAGCTTATTTTGAAGGCTCTGGCTGAGGCTTCCCCGTTTCCGCGTCACCGGCCGGCGGGGCAGGCTTGGCGGATTCGGGTGTCGGTTCGTTCGCATCCGTTTTGGCCGGCGCGCCCTGGCTTGGCGGAGGCGCTTCCTGCTTATCCTCGAATTTCGCGATTTGCGCGCCGTTCTTTAAGTCGGTGATATGTTCCTGCAATTTTTGGGTTTGCAACAAGGTGCGAATCTGATCCTTCACCGTGTCAAAGGGCGGCGGCGCTTTTTCGCGCGAGTCTTCCCTCAGTATGACGTGCCAGCCGAATTCCGTCTTGACCGGCGCTGTGGTGTATTCTCCGTTTTTTAGCGCGACCACCGCATCGGTAAAAGGTGGCACCATCTGCTGGGGACTGAACCAGCCGAGATCGCCGCCATTGGTGGCGCTCGGATCTTTCGAATACTTTTTGGCGAGGGTCTCGAATTTATCGCCCTTCTGCAGTTTCTTGATGATGTCTTTGGCCGTGTCTTCTTTGTCAACCAGGATATGGCGCGCTTTGTATTCGGTTTGTTGCATGGCGCCGACACGCTGATCGTATTCTTTCTTGACTTCCTCATCACTAACCGTGATGGTCTTGAGATAATCCTCCGCCGCGGCTTGTGAAAGGATAACTCTTTGCGCGTTTTCGAGCTTCGCCGCGACCATGGCATCATCGGCCAGTTTTTTCTTTTCCGCCTCCTGGCGCAGCAATTCGCGGGACACCAGTTCGTCCACCAGTTTATCTTTGGGTATTTCCGCACCGCCACGGCGTTGTTGAAGTTCATGGGTGAGCACCATCAACGCCGTTTTGCTGATGGGCTTGCCGTTGACCACAGCGACTGCGTTCTCGGCGTTTGGCGCGGGCGCAGGCGCCTGCTTGGCCGTTTCCGCCTGCTGATCGGTTTTATTGGTATCGCAGCCGGCCACGAGAAGGGCGCTGGAGACTGCGGCAGCGATCAGGGAAATTTTCTTCATGCGTTAGTTTTCCTTTGATATTCAAGAGGGGTGAAAGCTTTGAGACTGAAGGCGTGGATATCCGTTTGCAGCATTTCGCCAAGCGCCTGATAGACGAGCTGATGCCGCTGAACCGGGGTCTTACCCTCGAAGATCTCCGCAACGATGGTGGCGTAGAAATGCCCGCCCCCACTGGCAAGTGCTCCGGCATGGCCGGCGTGCGACAGGCTATCGTCGATGATTTCGACTTTTACCGGCGCCAGAGTATCCTGCAGGCGCCGTTTGATCTGATCGACTCGTGTGGTCATTGGGGAAATACCTGCTTAAAGGGTTTCACGGTGACGCTGGCGTAAACGCCTGCTGCCTGATAGGGATCGGCTTCGGCCCAGCGCGCGGCCTGCTCCAGATCGGCAAACTCGGCGATGATGAGGCTGCCCGAATAGCCGGCCTCACCCGGCTCGTTGCAGTCGATTGCCGGATGGGGTCCTGCGAGAATCAAGCGCCCCTCGTTTTGCAGTTCCGCCAATCGGTTCAGGTGCGCGGGGCGAGCGGTTTTGCGCAATTCCAGGCTGTCTCGGATATCTTCGCAGATGATCGCATAGAGCATGCATTTATTTCTCCGTTTTCGCTTCGATCATGTAGCGCGATAGATAAAACGATTGAATGATAACAAAAACCAGCGTGAGGCCTAACATACCGAACAGCTTAAAGTTGACCCAGGTATCCGTGTCGAAGGTGTAAACCACGAACAGGTTGACGCCGCCCAGCACAAGAAAAAACAGCGCCCAGCTTAGATTTAACCTGCGCCAGATCGCACCCGGTAAGGCGAGATTGTTCCGCATCATGCGCTCGATCAGCGTGCGCCTGCCGAAAAGCTGGCTAGCCAGGAAAGCAAGACCGAAGAGCCAGTTCACCACGGTGGGTTTCCATTTGATGAACAGCTCGTCTTTCAGAATCAGCGTCAAGCCGCCAAAAACGATGATGAGAACCAGCGTGACGAGGTGCATGGGTTCGACTCTTCGGGTACTGAACCAAGCGAACGTAACCTGAACACAGGACGCCGCAATGGCGACGAGCGTTGCCGCATAGATGTCATAAAGCTTGTAAGCAAGAAAAAATAATAAGATAGGAAAGAAATCGAACAGTAGTTTCATGACCTTTGTTGAAATCAAAAGGAATGGCGCATCGATCTTCTCGTTATATATAGTAATCAACGCCCAACAGGCGGTGGAACGCGTTGCGTTCTTCCTGCTGTGGAAGGCTCTCTAGACTTAAATAGGCATTCAAAGCCAGTTTAACTCTGGTAGGCAGTACGGTTCCATTTTTTGAGCGATCACTGTCTAGCTGTATTTCTGAATAGCGTCCTCTGGCCGCGGTAGCGGCAGATACGTTGAGCGGCGCCGGCCGGGCTTGCTCCCTCTCCCCGGGATTTTTCAGTTCGCCATCCGGTGGAACCAGATCCAACGGATGTGCCTTGTCGCCATTGCGCGATCGTAACGGCACCACGACCGGCTGATGCATCGCCGGGATTTTCGGAATGTTCATGCGAACGCGATGAATCTACGGTTTCTTTACGCGCTGGGCGACTATGGTACACAATAGTTTCGGCCCGTTCCTTTGCCAATGTCGCATATCTGGCCTCAATGAAGGCCGCTGACGGGGATATGAATCGCAAATGCAATATATATGAAATGAACGATAACGCAAGAATAGAAGTTGAAGCGGCGACGTTCCGGCGGCTGTTAGAGCATCTTCGCGAACATGTCGAAGTGCAAAACATCGATCTCATGATCCTGGCCGATTTCTGCCGTAACTGCCTCGCCAAGTGGTATCGCACGGCAGCGCAGGAAAAGGGATTTGAAATCGATTATCCGACAGCGCAGGAAATCATTTACGGCATGCCTTATTCGGAATGGAAAGCAAAATTCCAGAAAGAAGCGACGCCGGAGCAGCTCAAGGCGATGGAGGAAATCCAGCGCCACAAGGAGGCAAAACCTGAGGGCGGCTAACTGAGGGCGGCTAAAAAGTGCCGCCGTTCCAGCCCCAGAACTTGCCGTCGATATCGGTGAATTCGATATAGATGCGGTCGGCTCTGATGCCGAGCTGCTCCTGCAGCAGGTCGCAGATCAATCGCGACAAAGGCGCTGTTTGGGATTCAGCCAAGCCAATGTTCTTCAATTCGACGTAGGCAGCCGGCTCATCGCTGCCGGCAAACAGCATGCTCGCCGCGGCGGCGGATTCGACCATGATGTAGCGCTCCGGTTTGCCGAGCGCCTTGGCGAGGCTTTGTGAGGCCTGTGACAATAACCGTTTATTGCGTTCTGCATCAATGGCTTGATTGGTTTGAATTTTAAGGTAAGGCATGGAAGGCTCCTAGATGTCCCAGATGCGGAATGCCAAGCTTACCGCATTTTCACTGGACGAGAAATTCGGTGAAAAACAAATCTTTGAGGCCGCGGTCGGCGGAATACTTGTCCAGCATCGTCCTGATTGCCTGCAGCGCAGCCAGTCGGAGTTTTTCGCGTTCTTCCGGCACCGCGAGTTGATCGGAAGGGCGGTTGCTCAGCGTCATGATGAGGGCATGGCGAATGGCGGGCAGGTGGGCCTTAATCTTATCGGCGTTTTCAGCGCTTTCCAGTAGGAGCTGCGCATCGGTTCTAAGGTAATGGCGTCTACCTTCCAGGTTGACGACCAAGGACTCCAGCGGAAGATATTCAACGGTATCCTCCTCCGCATGAACCCAACCGCCGGACAGCAGCAGGCAGAGTAAAGCAATTAGGATTCGCATGCCCGACCTCATATATAATCCTCAAGGAAATGAAAACATAAATAAATACCGGCTCGACGAGCTTTCAAATATATAGCTCCAGGGGAGGATTTCACACTAATTTCCCGACCGAATATCATGAAATCATCGTCATTGCCAGGCCCTGTCATGCTGGATTTGCGGGGCGAGTGCTTGCAGACCGAAGAAAAAGAGCGGCTGAAACATCCCGCGACTGGAGGCGTCATTTTATTCAGCCGCAATTATGCCTCGCCTGAACAAGCGATGGATTTGATTGCCAGCATTCGCTCACTACGGCCCAGCGCGCTGATCGCCGTGGATCACGAAGGCGGCAGGGTACAGCGCTTCCGTACCGGATTTACCACTCTTCCACCGGCCGCAGCTTATCTTGAGAGCCTATCGGACAGACCGGACACAGCACAGCAATGGGCGGAAAATGCCGGCTGGCTGATGGCGATGGAGCTGCGCGCCATAGACGTCGATTTCAGCTTTGCCCCAGTCCTCGATGTCGACTGCGGCATCAGCGAAATCATCGGCGACCGTGCATTCGCGTGCGAGGCGGGCCTGGTCGCCCGCCTCGCATCGGCGTTCGCGCGCGGTATGCGGCGAGCCGGCATGGCGGCGGTCGGCAAGCACTTTCCCGGGCATGGCGGCGTCGCTGAGGATTCGCACTTGACTCTGCCGTTGGACCGGCGCTGCCTGGCCGAGCTCGAGCAAAAGGATCTGCTGCCTTTTGCAGCCCTAATCGGAGAAGGGCTCGAAGGCGTCATGGCCGCCCACGTGGTTTATGCGGACGTCGACGATAGACCGGCGGGGTTTTCCGAGTACTGGATCGGCGCAGTCCTGCGCAGGCAAATGGGTTTTAAGGGCGCTATCTTCAGCGACGACCTTTCCATGGCGGGCGCACAATTTGCCGGTGATGGCATCGATCGGGCCAAACTCGCGCTAGCAGCAGGCTGCGATATGGTCTTGCTCTGTAACGATCCGCGAGGCCAGGATAGCGTGCTGGATGCTTTGGTCGATGCCACCGATGTCGCCGGCCAACGGCGCTTGCTCGCCATGCGCGGCGGTTTTGCCATCGACCGCCCTGCCCTGCTTCGGGATTCGGCGTGGCACCGTATTGCGAAGCAGATGAGTTCTATCGTGGACCAAGGCAGAAGACAATGACTCAACTCGAAGAAATCAAGCAGGTAGAGGCAAGTGCCCGCACGCTTTATACCGAGAGCGAAGTGGAACAAGCCATCGAGCGCATGGCGCAAGAGATCAGCGAGCATCTGGCGGAGAGCAATCCGCTGCTCCTCTGCGTCCTCAACGGAGGCATTGTGATAGCAGGCAAGCTGCTGACTCGCTTACGCTTTCCTTTACAGCTCGATGCCATCAAGGTCAGCCGTTATCACGCCACCACGCGCGGCAGCCACATGCAGTGGAAGTTGACCCCTTCAACGCCAATAGCGTGCCGCACGGTGCTGATAGTCGATGATATTCTGGATGAAGGCATCACACTGGCGGCGGTGCGGGATTATTGCATGGCCGAGGGCGCCGAGAGCGTCCATATCGCTACCTTGATCGATAAGCGGATTGGTCGAGCCAAGCCGTGCCGGGCGGATTTTACCGGCCTTGCAACGGACAACTTTTATCTGTTCGGCTATGGCATGGACTATAAGGACTATCTGCGCAATGCGGCGGGGATTTACGCTTGCCAGGAGTTTCCAGCGAGGTGATGTAATGGCCCATCTGGCAATTATCGGCGGCACCGGCCTGAGCACGCTCGCCCGCTTCAAGATCAGCCGGCGCGTAAAATCTATACGCCTTTCGGCGAGCCTTCGGC
>CADDZF010000137.1 GCA_902812445.1 Methylococcaceae bacterium
AACCGTATTCGAGCTTGTCGCTCAGGGTCACTTCGACGATGGTCGCATCGACCAGTACCTGCATCGGCAGGATGTCGAGCTGACGGATCGCGTTGTCGATCTTGCTATATTCCTGCGCCGTCGCGACGACGATCAAGGCGTTGTTGGGCGCATCGGCGATGATGCGGATGCCGCCGATATCCGTGGCGGTGGATTTCTTGGCTCCCGTTGATTTCTTGCTCAACCCGCCGGCCGCACCGGTACGGGCGCCCATTGGCCTCTCCTCGCCCTCGGTTCGCGTACCGGCGATCTCAGCCGGCTTTTGACCCGGCGCGACGGAGGGCTTTGGGGTCTGTGAGGGTTTTTCCTTGCTGAAAATGTTGCTGAGGGTTTCGGCGAGTTCCACCGCATCGACATTCTGGACGCGATAAACGTGCACATCGCCGGTCGCCCGGGTCGCCCGGTCCAGGCGCTCGATCCACATGGCGACATCATCGAGATAGCGCGGCTGCTGCGTGATGGCCAGGATGGCGTTCATGCGCTCAATCGGCAGCAGGCGAAAAACGCCGGCCAGCGGACCTTTTTCGGTATCGCCGAGTACTTTTTCCAGCTCTTCCTGCATCGTCACCGGATCGACGTTCTTCAAGGTAAACAGACCGACCGACATGCCGCGCATGAAGTCCACATCGAAAACGCTGACGGTCTCGATGACGCTCTCGAGCTCTCCGCTGGCGCCTGCCAGCACCAAGAGATTGCGTGTCTCATCGGCGCGGATGATGGATTTGGGTGGCATCAGCGGCTCGACGATTTTCTGCATTTCCGCAACCCCCACATAGCGTAGCGGCACGATGCGAATCTGGTAGCCGGCGGGTATCGCCTGCCCGGGCACGCCAACACCGACCGAGCGCGCCTCCTGCAAGGCATTGGCGTCCGGCTCGATGCGGAACATGCCGCGCTCCCGCAGCAGCGCCGCGCCGTTCATGCGCAGGACCATCTCCAAGGTGGGCAGCAGCTCATCGCTGGTTAAAGGCCGCGTCGTCTGCAGGCTGACCCGGCCGGCCACTTTGGGGCTGATGACATAGTTGGCCTTAAGGGTGTCGCCCAGAATCACTTTTGCCACTTCGCCGAGGTCGGCATCGTCGAAATTCAGGGTAAACTTTCCTTGCTTGTCCTTGGACGGGGGGGTAGGCGGACCGGTCAATGTGCCAAAGGTCTTGCCGGTACCCAGATAATACTCGGGCGGTTTTCGCGGCTCCGTATCGGCCGGGGGATTACTCAGTTCGGTATAGCGCGGGCGCCCGCCCTCCGCTTGGCTCTTGGCGGTTGGCTGCAGGGGAATCTTCTTTGGCATCTCCGGCCCCATCAGCTCACAGCCGGCCAATAGCAGCCACAGCGTCGCTAGCAAACACTTTGTTGCATAAGGCATCGAGGAATTGATTATATTGATTTTTATTCGGCTTCTACAGCGTCTTCTTCATCGGAATAGTCGGGTTCGTCTGAAGAATCGTCTTCCGGATAGTCCGCTTCATCCGGCGGCATATGGACGGCGGCCGGCGGCATATGAGCGGCAGGCGGATTCACCGCCGGAGGCGGTGGCGGTCGCTTCACGGCGCTGGGAGGTGCGCTTCTCACGTTGGCGGCAGGCTGATTGCTCGCTGTCTTCGGTTTCGGCTTCAGCAACGGAAGCACCTGGCGCTCGTCATCCTGCTGCAGGACGATCTTGTCCGCATCGATTTGCAGGAGTTTCCAGCTACTGATCTCCTCGTCCTTTTTCGCTCGTTGGTATTTTCCCTGCTCGTTAACGAGAAGCGCCTTCTTCCCTTCGGGCGTGAAGATCACCCCCATCAGCTTTAGATTCATCGGCGTTTTTGACGTCTCGGCGCCGCCCTGCGCGGTTTCCGCCGCTTCGTCCGTGGGCTTGCGGCTTTCGATGAAGAGAGGGCGCTCGACCATTTCAACGTAGTCTTCGAGCGGCGGCAGCGCGAATTCTGCGAGCTCCGCATCGTTTCCGCTCGCGCTTTCGGAAACTTTCTCGGCCAGCCGGCTCTCGACGGCTTGCTGGCCCTGTCGCACATAAACCCACTCGAACACCAGAATGCTCGACAACAGGCCGCACAGCGCCAGGAGCATCAGCGAAACGGCGTACTCGCGATTAAATATCGGCATCAACCGGCTCCCGAGCGCATATAGCCTATGACATCGAAATCGATACTCAGCTTGCTGGAGGCTTGGTATTGCCGGGTCGCCGGGTTTCGCTGAAACCGCATCGACCGCAGATTCAGATTGTCCACGAATAGCACGGGCTGCTCCGTCTCCAGCGCGTAGAGCACATCGCGCAAAACCTCCATGCTGCCGCTCATGCGAACCTTGACGGCGATGCGGGTGAATTTTTCTTCCTGCTTGTCCGGAATGACTTGGGTACTGATCAACTCCCCGCCCGCATCGGTCACGGTCTGCTTGATCATGGTCTGCAAATCCGCCGACGCCAGAGCGGCCGTGTTACGCGCGATGAAGTTCGCATTGCTTTCGCCCTGCTGCTTGATCTGGTCTAAGCGATCCAGCCAAATCTTCTTCTCCGCGGCGATCTTGCGATAACGCTGCAAACGAAACTCGAGATCGCCGATCGAATCGGCGTACGCGCTAGCCAGTCTGGTCAATGGCAGGATGACGGCGAGATAAAGGCCCGCCAGCGTGAGAATGAGTAAACCGACGGCGATCAGGCGTTGCCGGCGGTCATTCAGCAGACTTTTCAGAAAACCTCCCGTTGACGACTTCGATGGACATCTGAAAACGCTCCTGATTGCTGGCTGCATCTTTGGTCACCGGCGATACGAAGCTGGTGTTCTGAAAGAACGGCGATACCTCGATCAGCGCGATCAGCTCCGAGGCTGAAGGCGATTGCCCCTGTATCAATAGGCGCCGGTCGCGATATTGCAAGCCCGTCAGCCAGGTATGATCGGGTATGCGCCGGGTGAGTTCGTCCAGGATGTCGACCAGAACCGGCTCGGTGCGCTTCTTGTCCAGCAGAAAACGGGTTTCATGGAGGAGCTTTTCGGCGTCACGCCGCAGCGCTTCAACTTCCTTGGCCGTCCGGCTGGTCGTTTCGAGCTTGTGTTCCAGCGCTTGCACGAACGAGCGTTGCAGCGCGAAAGGTAGCACGCAAATGGCCACCAGAAGTGCTGCCGCGAGTCCGGCCAGCACGGTCTGCACGAGCTTGGGCAAACGATTGCGGCGCGGCCGGTACTTTTCCGGCAGCAGGTTATACGCACCGATCTCCGCACCGGCCGATACGTCTTCCTGGGCGGCGTCGACGATCTCGGGATGCCAGCCCAATGCAGCCAGCTCTTCCAGCAAAACATCCAGCTTATTACGCGGCGCCAGCACCAGCTCGATCTTGACCTGTCCTGTCTCCGGCAGCCGCTCCAGCACTCTGGCGCCGTAGTATACCTGCTCAGCTCTAAACGGCGTCAGGCGATCCATCTCGAAGGCCATTACCTGAGACAGGTTTTCTTCCGTGGCAGCCGGCAATTTGAGCGTTCTTTTCAGAACTTGGCTCTCGACCAGGCGCAGAACCACGGTTGCATCGTTGAGCGCCGGTGTTTCAGCAAACAGATCCCTGCGTTTGACATGACCTTCTCCATCCAGGCTGAACCGACCCAGATAGCGTGGACTAGCCAGATCATTGCTAGCCGTAATCTCGAGATAATCCGCGTGCTTGATCAGGAGCAGATAGTTACGCTTTTTCCCGAGCAGCGCCTTCAGCTTTGCGGGTACCAAAAAAGCAAGCTCATCTTCCCACCAGCGGAGAAATTTTCGGATATCGAGGTTGATGCGGCGGTCCAGCTTCAGCATCGTCCTGTCGCCTAGTGCGGCTCTTCTGCCGTGAGATCAAATAACGATGATGACGTGTTTTCGAGCATGTACTTCCAGTCCAAAAAAACGAACGGCATGGTGCTCGCGCCGCCCTCCCGCCTCAATATCGCCTTGACGCCGGCGTGTTGACCTTCGGCAAGACGGGCCTCGGCAAACACCGCATATACAGTATCGCCGCCGGTCACGAATGGCGCTGCCTGAACCGCAGGGAACGGCGGCGGCGGTGTCTTATCGAGGACACTCTGTCTGCGTCTTGCCAGATAATCGTCCACGCTGTCTTCATCCGTATTGGGCAAAGCCAACAAGACCTCGCGCGAAGCTTTAGCCGGATTCACGCCATTGACTCCGGAAAAGGCCGTCAGCAAGGGCTCAAGCCGCCGAAAAATATCCGCTGTCATGCCCAGGACCAGCCGCACTTCGTCCAGGGCGCGAAAATTTTTGTTGGTCGGGAAAGCCGACCGGCCGGCATCCTGGTAATCTTTCTTTTCCGCGCCGTGCAACCGCTTGAGTTCATCACCATCACGCCAGTCGAGTATGGCATCGGCGAGTTGAATCGCCCGCTCCTCCTCCAGACCTGACCGGTTCAGCACAGTGCGGAGCAACTCCTCCTGTACCGCGTTGATGTTGATTTTACCCGCCTCGTCATACACTCGCATGCGGATGCGCGCGCCAGCAAACGGAATTTCGTAAACGGCGCCGTCACCACGCCAGCGCTGCATGGGGTCGGGCAGCAGCAGCATCAGCATGGCATAGTGGACGCCGGCATCCGCCAGAGCCAACGCTTGCGCCCTATCCCGCGCATTGCCGACCAAGCCAGACTCCCGCTGCACTGTTCTGGCCAGGCTGCCGGCCATCAAGGATAATAATACCAGTATCCAGAGCACAACAATAAGCGCAAAACCGTTTGCCGGACGTTGCTGATAGGCGGACATCGGGCCGACTACGAATAATCTTGAGGCCCTCACGGGCTGCTCACCTGGATCCTCGGAGCCACTACCAAAGGCGGGGTGGGCGGGTCGTTCCTGACCTGAATTTCCAGGCGAACCAGCGCCGGCATGGCGGGCCGTTTCCACTCGTCTATCCAGGTCGGCGATTCGCCCTGAGGCTGGGCGGTGGGAGGGCTGAAGGCAAATCTCTGGCCCAGACGAGGCGTGTTGGTGGATGCCAGATAAGACACCTGAAATTTTTCCAGGCCTTCCAGCAGCACCACATCTTCGATGCCGGCGGGAACGTCCCGATCGGCGGCCGATCCGTGCGCTTTGACAGACAGCTTGAGGGTGTGCTCCTCGCGTGCACTGTCAACGAACAGAGCGAACCGGTAAAGCTCGCCGTGACCTACGTGCTCGGGCAAAAAAGAGACATAGTTGAGCGAATTAAACGTCCCGGAAAACGAGAAATTGGGCTCGCCAGACGGCGAATTCTCATACAGCGGCAACGCACCGCTCAAGTGCCGACGCAAGAAGTTTTCCACGATCATCAGTTGACTGGCGCGGGCGGCGCGCTCCTCGCCTGCATCCCAACTGCGGGCCGCGATGCGCAAGGCGCCTAGCATCAGCCCCAGCATGATTGCCAGCAAACTCACCGCGATGAGCACTTCCAGCAGGGTAAACCCGGCAGCGGATGTGGCGGGACTATTCTTCATCGCCAATGTCGCCCATGCCGGGCTGCGGGGAGACGCCGGCTCCCCGCGATCCCGGCGGCGATAACGGGCTCGGGCGGAGACCGCTCGATACGGCGGGAAGCAGCCGCAGCGTCGTCAGACTGATCGAGCGCGCCTCGTCTGCATCGCCCCAGGCGACATTGATCTGCACTTGATACGGCTGGACGGGGAGTTGATCCAGGACGGTCCCGATCGACTCCGGCTGATAGGGCGCGACGTTCAGTGTCCAATGGAATCGGTCGGCGAAACTGCCTTCGCTCTGGCCGGGCTTCAGCGGTTCTTCGACACCCGCGCCGGCCAGTAAAGATTCGGCCAGAATCGTGGCTTGCGTATAATCGTCGGCAACACCGGCAAGCTTGACCGAACCGCCGAATACCCTCAGTAATACGCCGACGGCGAGCGCCAGGACGGAAAACGCGACGAGAACCTCCAGCAGCGAGAAACCGTTCTGCCGGGCGGACATGGAGCGAGCTCTGAACACCACGCGTTGCCGCATCGCACCGGTCAAGCGGCTAATCTTCCGCAGGCTCCAGGGCTTCCGCGCGGATAACAACCTGTCCGGTAAGCCACACGATATCGACCATCTGTCTCTGCGCATCCGCCTCCAGCGTGATGCGTCCGCCGGTCGAAGAACCATCCGGGAAAAAACGGATGGCGCCTTTAGCGCCGCCCTGCAGTTCCGCCTCGGCGGTATACAGCCTCAGGCGAATATCATCGGACACTGCATAGACTCTGTCCCGCCCGCTGACCTGATAGGTATGCCCCTCGACGTCCAGCGAAAATTCCGTGGGCTGCGCACGGGCGATCGCTTCGCTGCGTACGTAGCGAAGCGCCGAGGCAACGTCGCGAGCGGCGGCTTTCAACCGAGCGCCTGGGATGCCGGCCGAAAAGTTCGGCACCGCCAGGGCGGAGATGATGATCACCATCACCAGCACAATCATCAACTCCATGATGGTGAAGCCACGCTGGTACAACGGTCGCTCCATAAGAGCCGATCCCCGCATAAGAAAAAACATGGCAGCAATAGATTCGTGGGCAGAGATTGGCGTGGATGGCCGCACCCGCGAGCCGGAAGCCGGCCACCGGCTACTCCCAGCTCACCACGTCCTGATCCTCGCCCTCGCCGCCTTCATTATTGTCGGCGCCCAGAGTGTAGACGTCATACTTGCCGTGTTCCCCTGGCGATACATAGTGATAGGAATTGTTCCACGGATCCAGCGGGACTTTTTTCTTGCGCAGATACGGACCGTTCCAGACCGCTACATTGGCGGGCTTCTCGATGAGCGCGGTCAGACCCTCGTCCGTCGCCGGATAACGTCCGACGTCCAGACGGTACATATCCAGCGCGGAGCCGAGCTCCTCGATCTGTAGCCGCGCCGTTTTGGTTTTCGATTCGCCCAGATGCTTGATGACCTGCGGACCCACCAGACCAGCCAGCAAGCCGATTATGGCGAGCACCACCAGCAGTTCGATCAAGGTAAAACCGCGCAACGCGCGTAAGTAGGGTCTTTGCGACTTCTTCATTGCTCTCAACATGGAAGCCTTCCGGTTGATTTTCAAAATTGCAGGGTACCCGTGTAGACAACTGTCTTTAGCCAGGGTTGCTAGGAGAATTGGAATTATAAGCTGAAAAAACCTCACTACGTCGGTCATTCCGCGCAAGAAGCGATTCGGCCCTCAAGATGGGCCCATGCCGGAACTTGGCCGCCCACCTGCAAGTTCGGGACTGCTGACGTATTCAGAACGCCAGATCGTTCACGCTTAGGATAGCCATCAAGATCGAAACGATGATGCCGCCGATGATGAGCCCTAAACCGACGATCAGAACGGGCTCCAGTAGAGCCAGCATGCGCTGGACAGTAATCTTGATCTCCTTGTCATAGGTCACGGCGACCCGTTCCAGCATCTCGCTCAGCCGGCCCGATTCTTCCCCGAGTTTGATCATCTGCATGGCGAGTGTCGGGAACAGGCCGGTTTCGATCAGCGGTCCCGACAAGCCGCCGCCCTGCTTCAGGCTGTTGACGGCCAGATCAACCTTATCGGCCACGACCCGGTTGGTCAGCGTCTCCTTGACAATGGTCAAGGCCGGAAGCACCGACACGCCATTCGCGAGCAGTGTGGACAAGGTTCGGCTGAACCTAGAAACATCCAGCTTGCGAATCAAATAGCCCACGAGCTGCAGCCGCAGCAAGCGGCGATCCCAGGCATAGCGCC
>CADDZF010000138.1 GCA_902812445.1 Methylococcaceae bacterium
GAATTTTCCCGCGGCGTGACGCCTTCGTTTGCCATGTGGGAAGAGCTTTCGTGGTTCGCTTTGGCCTGCGCGGCGATGGTCGACTTTTTCGCCGTCATCTTGTCTTATCGACTGGAATTCACCGCGCCCGGACCTTTGACCGAGGCAGAAAAGGACTTGGCCTATCTGGGGCTGAAGCAGTTTTCGGAATTTTCCATTAATCATAACGATGAGCTTGAAGTGATCATCGAAAAGTCGGAACTGGAGCGGGCAAGGCGCTTTTCGGACTGGACGCGCATGTTTGCCGTGTCATTCTTGCTGAATCGCGGGTTCCTGCGCAAAATCGACGAGCGGTCGGTCGAATTTGCGCCCAGTCTGTATCCCGTGATCGCCGAGCGCATGCAACGATACGAGGCCGAAAAGGGCGAGCCGCCAGCCGAAAGTGCAAAGCTCGCCGAACTGATCAGGCGCAAGGCCCATGGATGACTGGCCGCAGCAGAGCACGGACGAGTTCTGGGAAGCCGGATTCGAAGGTGACCGTCGGGTCGTGATCAGCCGGCTGGGGCCTTACCGGAAGGTATTCCGCATGCCGCCAGGCTATACCCGGCGGTTTTATCAGCAGACATACGAACTCGGCATCGAAGACTGGCAGATTCCCTTAGCCCCGGTAGACCTGGGCGCTTTTTGCAAGGTTGACGTGGCGGTGCAGGTGCGGTTCCAGCCGACCATCCGCTATGTGCAGCAAAATCTCGCCTGCCTGCCCGATACGGGCTCTCATATCAAGAGCCGTTATCAGGAACTGCTGAAAGACAAAATCGAACAGGTTCTGCGCCAGCTCGAAGACGCCGGCTGGATCAGTTCCGGGCACACTCGGGTCGAGCGCGACGTTGAAGCCGCGGTGAATGAAACCTTGACGATGCACAGCATCCAGTGCCGGACGCGGTGCGAGCTGCAACCGACCTTCGCAGCGCTGGAGGACCTCGCAACAGAGCCGCCGGCCGCCGCGCTCAAGTATCAGGATTTATACCGCGAAATCCTGCGCCGCCGGCGCGAGCTCGACGATCAGCGCAGCCGCGAGCGCTTTGAGCAAGCGGCGCGTGAACAGCGCCTGAAACTCGACCACGAGGAAAGCCTGCTGGCTTTGTTCAGGCGCCAAGAAGAACTGCGGAAGGCCCGGGAGCTGCAGGAATCCGAGCGGCTGAAGGCGGAAATCGCCGCCGCCGAGGAACGCTTGTCCGCGCAGCGTCAGAGCGAAGCGCGCCGGCGCGAGCAGCAAATTCAACACGAAAGCCGGCTTAACCTGATGGAAATCGACACTGAACGCAAAGAAAAGGAAAAGCGCTTCGAGGCCATCAGCGAGGTGGATCACTACCTGAAAAAGGAGATCGAGTTGTTGGTGATGGAAAAGCAGCGGATGTTGCTGGAGCAAGATATTCACAATGCCAAACTGGCCAAAGCCAAAGGCTGGCTCATCACCGAAAAGCTCTTCAGTTCCATCGGCGAGACGCTGCATGCGCTGGAGGGTGACAAGGATAAGGGCGTTCCACCGCAGGAACGGTCCGAATCCGCCGACGAAAAATAGGCCCTGAACGGTATGATCGCCGTATCGTGAAACGTCCACCGTGAAGTCATATTTATGGACCTTAGTCGGTCTCGTCGGTGTCGCGTTGCTGATGTTCGATGATGGTTCGCTGGCGGCCAGGGAATGGTCTACCGTGAGCGCTCCTACGCGGGGCGCTCCGCGCGTGATCGGCGAAGTGGCGGGCGGGTGCCTGGCCGGCGGCGTGCGGCTGCCCTGGGACGGAGCCGGCTATGCCGTCGTGCGGGTGTCCCGCAACCGTTACTACGGCCATCCTTCGCTGATCCGCTATATCCAGGCACTCGGCTCCTCGGCGAAGCTGAACGGGCTAGGAAACCTCTATATCGGCGATCTCTCGCAGCCCCGCGGCGGTCCCATGGCTTTCGGTCACAGCAGTCACCAAAACGGCATCGACGTCGATATCTGGTTCAATCTCCGGCAGGCCCCGCTGCTCTTTACTCGGACCGATCCGGCGCGTGAACTGATCCAGACGCCTTCCATGCTGAATTTCGCCCGAACCGGCCTCAATTACAGCTTATGGAGCCCGCGTCACGCCCGATTGCTGGAACAGGCCGCGCGTCTTCCGGCGGTCGACCGCATCTTCGTCAACCCGCACATCAAGCGTGAACTCTGCAGGACAGTCAAATACGACCGTAGCTGGCTGCGCAAGATTCGCCCCTGGCACTGGCATGATGACCACTTCCACGTGCGTCTGGTCTGTCCCGAGGACAGTATCGACTGTGTCCAGCAGGCGTCGATTCCAGCGGGCGATGGTTGTGACCAGAGTCTGTCCTGGTGGCTCAAACTTAGAATCCCGGCGCTCAGACCGCGCCCTTCGGCGCCGCCTCCGGTGCGCTTGCCTGAACGTTGCGATGCCGTGCTGTACGCCGAGTGACGGCGTTTTCCACGCGTCCGCCCACTAGGCACAAGGCTACTCGGCCGATCGATCGATTGCAGCCGCATCGCAAGCGGCCGTGTCATGACGACGTCATATTGCCTGCGCAAACTCTCCATCGAATGCCTACTGACGGTAGATTGACCTAGCAGACACTTACCGCGCTTGCAGCCTGAGGGTTGCGGCCCAACATTCGGGAGATCAACATGAAATTCAGATTAAGCCCGCGCCGGGTAGCGCTCCTGGGGGCGGTATTGGCAGCACCGCTGGCTTGCGCCGGTCCTGACGATGACGCCCGTTTCAAGAGCGATGGTCTCACGCGGAACAGCATCGACCCCATTCAGAGCGGCGGGCAACTCGCCGACTATCCCACCCACGTCGATCCGGACACGGGCTTGCGCCTGTTTCCGCCGACGCATACCCAGTTGATCAAAGGGCAGCGCTTCGATCTTCGCGTCGAGACGCAGATACCTTCGACGGGCGCCCCGCCGGCCCTCAAGAGCCTCACGGTGAACGGCAGCGACATCACCGCGGCATTTCTGGCAAAGATCACGGCTCAAGGCAGCGGCCTTGAGAGCGGCACGCCCGTCGCGCCACAACTTTATGGCGCTACGGCGAGAAATCTTAGCTTTGCAGTGCCCGGCGTCTATACCGTCACCGCCACGGTCAACGTGGACGGCTTCGATCGCACCGTTACCAACGTTTATCCGGTGGCCTACGCGCCAAAAAAGCCACGCCTGAAACACGTCATCTTTTTCCTCGGCGATGCGATGGGCCTGCCGGTGCGAACCGCCGCCCGCCTTTACAGCAAAACGATTTTCGAAGGGCGCACCCAAGGGAAGCTGTTCATGGACAGCATGGACGAATATGGCCTCGTGCAGACCGCTTCCTTTGACAGCCTGATCACCGATTCCGCCCCCGGAATGGCCAATTACCTCAGCGGCATGAAGCAGCCCAACAATGCCCTCAACGTTTCGGCGGACAACACGCCGGAAGAAAAACTCGACAATCCGCGCATCGAAACGCTGCCGGAGTACATGAAGCGCAACTATGGCTGGAAGACCGGCGTCGTGACCGATGCCTTCGTCACCGATGCGACGCCGGCCGCCGTCGCCGTGCATTCGAGGGCGCGCTCGGCGCGCACTGCCATCGCGCAACAGATGCTCGACTATTACAAGGACGGCGACACGCAGCCTGCGGCCGGTTATATCGCCCTGAAGGAACTGACCCAGCCGCTTGACGTCATCATCGGCGCTGGTGCGAAGGATTGGCTAGCGAGCAGCAACCCGGACCTCAAAAGTTTTTATCAGTACGCGAGCGGCGGGCGTTCCGACGAGGATCTGTTCGCCACGGTAGCGCCTGGTCTCGGCTACGCGACGGCGCGCAATCTGAGCGAGCTCAATGCGGCGCCCGACAACAAACCGCTGCTCGCAATTTTTACCGGCGAGTTCCGCACTACGTCCAGCGGCCTCGGCCCGGACAACGTTCCCGGCGCGCTGGACCGGCTGCTCGCACGCGGTCTGGTGACGATCAGGGGCAAGGACGCCAGCGCTCCTGAAGTCGGCCTGAGCGTCGCGCCGCCCCAGGGCGCAGGCTGCGGTAGCACGGTGAGGGACTGCTTCGCCGGCGTTCCATCAAAAAAGGAGATGCTGCAGAAAGCGGTTGCCGTGCTGAACCGCCTGGCAGGGACGAGCGGCGGTTGGCTGCTGCTGGTCGAGCAGTCGCAGATCGACAAGCTGGCTCATCCACTCGAATACGAGCGCGTGGCCTACGAAACGCTAGAACTGGATGAGACCCTGGGATGGGCGATGAAAAATCTTCCCGCCGCTGACCAGCTAGTATTGGTCTCCGCTGATCATGCGCAGCCCGAGACCATCATCGGCGTGGCGCTGCCGGACGCCATCAAGAGCGGCGGCGCTACTCCGTTGGGCGGCTGCTTCAGCGCAGCGACGGACCACAAATACCCGATCACTCTGGGAGGCAGCGGCGATAGCGAGCGGCCTTGCCCGTTGCAGGACGTGATCGGGACCTTCAACGACGGCACCTTTCCCACCTATGTAGACGCCAATCATGACGGCTACCCGGACGATCCGGATCCGACCATCAAGCTGATCATGGAAGACGGCGGACGCCCTACCTACAGCCAGGACTTCCTGACCAACTATCAACCCTTAAATCCAGCCGGCGCCAATGCCGCCCTGCCCAACCCGGCGCGCGATCCCGATGGGCTCCTGATGACCGGCAACATGCCAACCCAGAACGTCGCAGGAAGCGCCAATAAGACGGAAGCCAGCGTCCCCGTGGCGCCCCATACCGGCGAGGACGTGCCGCTCAGCGCCTCGGGTCAGGCAGCGGATCTGTTCGGCGGCGTGTACGAAAACACCGACGTGCATATTCGTTTTGCCGCAGCGCTCAGGGGCGAACGGCGCAGGGCAGCTCTCGACAAGGACTCGCCTTATACTTACGTGCCGCCGGCCAGCCCGGCCGGCACCAGCCTGAGCGGTTTATAGAATGCGCGAGGTTAGAGGAAACATCGCGCGCTGTTCCAGCTTGCTCGGGGCGAGGAAAGCAATGGGGAAAGTGATCATTAATTTGTGCCTGGCGGGGCTGTTCGCCACAGGAACGGCCCAGGCGGCCAATATTTACGGGCGAGTCTACGACACGCTGAAAGGCCAGATTTACCGGAATGTCCGTATCGAGCTCGGCACTCAGCCGCCTAGGCAAACCACGACGGACGAGCTCGGCCAGTATTGGTTTCGGGGCGTCGAGCCGGGCGCGTATCTGATACGCATCCTGCGCAGTGACGACGAGGAGGTTGTCGGCCGTCTCGTCGTGTCGCCCAAGCTGCCGACCACGGTCGGCAACCTCGATCTTTCCAAGATCGAAGCGCCGCACCAGCACGACGAATACTGAGGGCCGGAGACTTACCAAAAAGCTGACCCGTTCGCTTCCCGCCTTAAACCGGGGCAACGTCAGCTTGGCGCGCGCTCAGCCGGGCTGCCCGGCCGATGCGGCGCGTTTGCTCAGCAAGTAGTCCAGCCATAGCGTGGACAGCTTCTCCTGCACCGAATTCTGTCGCAGGCGGGCGTTGAGGTTGGCGAAGTCGACGCGGTCGAGTTCCTGGTCCTGGTTGTAGCAGGAATAGACGAAATAAGCCTTGCCCGTTTCCGGATCGATGTGTTTGCACAGGCACTGCGCGCAGACACCTTTCATCATGCACTGCATGGGCGAGTTGATCGAACCGATGGCGGCGTGGCGCTCCTTGAGGTAAGGCTTGAGGATGCCGTAGCGCGCGTCCTTGACGGCGGCCATCATGCGGTCGGAGCCGATGACGATGAGGTGGTCCGCATCATCCAGGTGGATCGGCGTCTGGCCCAGTTCGCCCTTGGCATAGGCCAGCATCGCCTCGACGATGTTACCGACGAGGGTCTTGTCCTGCGGGCGGGTGACGGGAATCGGCTCGGCATTCGGCGTTTTATCTACCGACCAGATGATGAGGTCGGAGGCGGCTTCGAGATCGCGCACCTTGAACACGTCCTCGCGCTTGCGGTAACCGGCAAAGTAGATCACTTGGTTGCCGGCCGCTTTAAGCGCCTTGCCGATGGAGAACAGCACTGCGTTGCCCAGACCGCCGCCGATCAAGGCCACCGTGCGGCCGGACGGGATATCCGTCGGCGCGCCGGTGACACCCATGACGACGATCTGGTCTCCGGGTTTCCAGGTCGAGCACAGCCGGGTCGATGAACCCATTTCCAGGGCGATCAGGGAAATCAGTCCTTCCGCCTTGTCGACCCAGGCGCCGGTCAGAGCGACGCCTTCGGCGGTAAGCACGGTATTTTCCACGATCGGGGCCAGGACCTCGAAATTCTGCACCCGATAAAACTGCCCGGGACAGAAATGCTTCGCCTGCATCGGCGCCTTGACGATGACTTCGATGATGGTCGGCGTCAGCCGGTTGACCTCGATGATGCGGGCGGTGAACTGCGCATCGAGCCTTTCCTGCAGGGACTTCAAAGCCTCATCGCGCTCGGCCTGCAGCTCTGGATCGAGGGCGGCGAGTTCTCGCGCAAACAGCCGGCTAACGTAGGGATAGCCGTCCTTGGCGCTCGCCATCGCCTTCACCACGTTGCCGGCATATACCGGATGGTTATCGCCATAAAAACTGATGAACTTGCCGTTGCGCTGATAGGAAGTAAACGGCGCCGGCCGGCCGATTTTCGGCCAAGGCGTATCTTTGACCGGTTCGAGCTCGGGTACGCTGTCCAGCCACTCAGGTTCGAACCGTCGGTAGAACTTCCGATCCATCTCGAAGGTCTCGGGGTGCTCGGACTCGTAAATGGTGTTCGGCGAGGTGCCGGCGGCGATGAAAAGGCTGCGCAGCGGCACTTCGACTTCTGTTTCTTTCATCCAGCGACCGTCTTCTTGTCTCAGTTTCTCGAAACGCACCGCCTTCAGATGGCCGTGCTCATCCGGCAGCGCCACCAAGGGGTTCATGCCTTCGGCCAGCAGGATGCCTTCCTCCAGCGCCTTGTGGATTTCCTCATGATTCTGCCGGTAGGCGGGCGAATCCTTAATGCCCTTGCGGTAAAACAGGGTCGCGCCGCCCCACTGCTGCAGTAGCGGATAGAAATCCGGCTGCTCGCCCCGCGCCTCGGCCCGTTGCCGCTCGGCCTGGATCGCCCGGCCGTGCTCGAGGAATTCATCGAGGATCGAGATTTCCTCTCGGTCGTAGCGGCCGCGCACCGCCTCTTCGCCTAACAGGGCACGAAGCTTTTCGTAGCGGTGGAGGATTTTTTCCACCTGCACCGGGTAATAGGCGAGAAGCTCCGTCGTCGTGTCGATGCCGGTGAGGCCGCCGCCGATGACGCCCGCGGGCAGGCGCACCTGCAAGTTGGCCAGAGAGGATTCCTTGGCCGCGCCGGTCAGCTGCAGGGCCATGAGAAAATCGGATGCCTTGCGGATGCCGCGGATCAGGTTGTTTTCCAGCTCGATGATGGTTGGCTTGCCGGCGCCGGACGCGATGGCGATGTGATCGATCCCGAGGTCCCAGGCTTCGTTGATGGTCAAGGTGCCGCCGAAACGCACGCCGCCGTAACAGCGGAAGGCTCGTCGCCGCGCCAGCGTCAGATAGATGACTTTCAGGAAGTTCTTGTCCCAGCGCACGGTGATGCCGTATTCGGCGACGCCGCCGAAGCCCAGCATGATGCGCTTGTCCAGATCCTCATAC
>CADDZF010000139.1 GCA_902812445.1 Methylococcaceae bacterium
GTCGGGAAGCGTGATCAACGTGCCGCTGTTCAGCCTTCGCGCTTCAGCACCGCCTTTGCCCGTCGAACCCCCCGCCTTCGGATGGCGTCCACCGCGCCTGCCGTTTACTGGCCGAACGCTTATCGCGGCAAATGTCGGCGGCTGTCTGGTACCGATTTTCTTTTCGCTCTACCTGGTGCGGCACCATCCGATCGGTCTTTATCCGATCGTGCTGGCTACCTTTGTCGTCACGGCCATCAGTTATTGGCTGAGCCGCCCCGTCCCCGGCATCGGCATCGGCATGCCGATACTCATCGCCCCTGTAACCGCGGCGTTTGTGGCGTTTCTCTTGGGCGAAGAGCACCGCGCGCCGCTGGCCTATATTTCGGGCTCCGTCGGCGTACTGCTCGGAGCGGACTGTCTGCGTCTGGGGGATATCCAGAAAATGGGTGTTCCCGTTGCCTCGATCGGCGGCGCTGGGACCTTCGATGGCATCTTTATGACCGGACTGGTGGCGGTATTGCTGAGCTAGCCGCGACAGCTGAGCGTTAACCTTTCCCATCTCCATGCGTGCTTTAGGCAGCTCGTCCGGTTTACGATAGCTGTTTGGGGCACCGGGGCTTCTCCTCGCAGACAGGAAATTTAACGAGCCGCGTCAGGGTCGAGTTCGATGCAATCGGGGCATGAAGGGGGTATCGACCCACGCGCCGTGATACTAGCCCTTGATGCATACCATGGGCGTCAACTTGGCCACCGGCCGCGCGAGACCCGCTCTCTCCGCCGCTAAAACGACCTCGTGCACGTCTTTATAAGCGCCGGGGGCTTCCTCGGCAATGCCTCGCTGTGACGGACTCCGCACGATAATTCCGCGCGCGGCCAATTCATCGATCACCTGACGTCCGCGCCACTGCTTGGACGCCTGATGCCGACTCATGCTGCGCCCGGCTCCGTGACACGCGGATGCGAACGAGCGCCGTTCGCTTTCGCTACTGCCTGCAAGAACATAGGAAGCGGTGCCCATCGAGCCGCCAATCAAGACCGGCTGTCCCTGCGCGCGAAACACTTCAGGCAGGTCCGGATGGCCGGGCCCGAGCGCTCGGGTGGCGCCTTTGCGATGGACATAGAGACGGCGGCTGTGGCTATCCATCCGATGCTCTTCCAGCTTGCAGGTGTTGTGTGAAACATCGTAGAGGAGATCGAGCTTGGCTTGCGGCAGCAACCCGTCGAAGACAGTCCTCGTGAGATGGGTAATGATCTGGCGATTCGCCAGCGCGCAATTGATCGCAGCCCGCATCGCTCCAAGATAACTTTGTCCCACCTCCGACTCAATCGGTGCACAGGCAAGTTGACGGTCGGGCAAGTGAATACCGGACTGTGCCGCCGCGAGCTGCATGCGTTTTAGAAAATCGGTGCCAATCTGATGACCAAGGCCACGCGAGCCGCAATGGATGGTGGCTACCACATCGCCTTCGGCGAGGCCAAACGCCGCGGCGGCTTCGGTATCCTGAAGCGCAGCGACCTCCTGAATTTCAAGGTAATGGTTGCCCGAACCCAGCGTGCCCATTTCCTCCCGCTGCCTGTTTTTCGCTTGCTCGGATACTTCATCAGGCAGAGCGCCCTCCATCTGTCCGCGCTCCTCCATCCGTTCCAGATCCTGCGGCGCGCCAAAGCCTTGCCGAACCGCCCATTTGGCGCCTCCATACAGCATCTCGTCCATGGCCTTGGCGTTCAAGTGAATGGGTCCGCGGCTGCCCACGCCGACGGGAACTTCGCGGTACAGGGCGTCGGCGAGCTGGGACTTGACAGGCTCTACCTGCTGGCGCTTCAAGCCCGTGTAGAGGGTTCTGACCCCGCACGAGATATCGAACCCTACCCCGCCGGCCGACACCACGCCGCCCTCTGCGGCATCGAAAGCGGCCACACCGCCGATCGGGAAGCCGTAACCCCAATGGCCATCGGGCATGACGTAACAAGCGCCAACGATGCCGGGCAAGGCGGCGACATTCATCGCCTGTTCGGCGACCTGATCGTCCATATTGTACATCAATGCTTCATCGGCATAGATGACTACGGGCACGCGCATGTTCTTTTGCGCCGGAATGCCGAAAGCGAACTCGGACAAGCGCTCGAATCGGTTGATGTCCATGTTGCTACCTCGCGATTAACCAAAGAACTGCCAGATTAGACCCTGCATCCGGCATTCTGTCGCGGACAGACCGCGATGGCGTCTATCGACAACATGGAAAGACGGCAGGACTGCACGCGCGCGATGAATTGAACAGTAGCTCGGCGAAATGGCTGTATTGATGATCGGCGGTAAGCGGAGAAAAAAGGCAGACCGGCTCGGCGGCTCTCGTGGAAACTACAGCGATTCGAGATCGATGGCCGGTATGACGACGTGCATATTTCCGTTCTTCCATATCGCCGTGCCGACGTTGTGCCAGGGTTGGCTCAAGTTCTTGCGGCGCAGGTCTCTTTCCCATTCCATCGATACGCGGATCTCTTTCAGCTTGATAATGAATTCCGTGGTCTCTAGATCGAGACCCAATTTTGTTCCCCAAAATGCCGTCACTTTCTCGATAAATTTGTCGAGACGTGCTCGGTTGATGTGAGGGGTCACTGCGATATTGGCCCACATGGACTGAACCCGTCCCCAGTTCGGTGCGATCAATCGCCCTTCCTCGTTGACGAACGGCAGCCATTTTTCCTGACCGCCTGAACTTTTGTAGGCAATGGCCAGGATGTGGTTATAACCGGCAAAGTGATCGTGCATATAGAGCGCATGCGGCGTGATTCCCAAAAATGTGTGGGACAACATGAGTATCCCGTTACTGGCGGCATCCAGTTGCGTCCACACCGCCGCCGATTGAACGGGCATGCCGAGACGATATAAGAGTCCATAGTGAATCGTGCTGTTGAGCTGGAGCAGGAGAATCACCACGAACGCCTTCGCAATCCGATACGGCCTTTGTCGTTCGCCTCCCATGCAGCGCCGGAAAAACGTCTCGACGGGATCGCCTTGGCGGACCGACTGGGCAATCGGCACCGGACAGCCATCGGCGCAGATCCGGCGGCCGCGCCGATCGGCGATTCGGCGGTAGAGCCGGTTCGCCAGGACGTAGATTCCGGGCAGCTTCAAGACCAAACCTGCCAAAGCGGTATATTTCATGGCCCGAAGAATCCGTATGTAGGTCTCCAGCCCGGAATAGAGACGGCCGCTTTGGTCCAGCGCATAAAGGTCTTGCAATAATTCTTCATCGGCAATCCGGTCGAGCGCAGCATATTGCCGGGCATAGGTTTGCAAGCCCTTGAATGCGAGCGTGTTAAAGACATCGAAGTGGCGCAGAACGATCACCGTTCGGTTGCATAAAGGGCATAACTCGTCGTAGAAAACGATCAGCGTCGGCTGTCGTCGGCGCACGCGTTCCCCAAGCCGCCGCCACCAGGCGAAAGGAGCCATCAGGACATAGTGCGCGAGCATGCCGAAGCCGAAGGGATAAATATTCAGCGACAGAATGATGCCGCCGTGAAAAGCGGCGCCAATCAGCAACAGCGGAATGCGCGATGGCCGGAAACAACAAAGGAACACAAAAACAAACTGAAACACGATCAGCGTATAGCCGATCAGCCTCTCTAGCGGTTTATTGTTCAATAGCCAATCCATGCCGATGCCGGATGTGTAATAGGGCATCGAAGGCGGCAGCCACGCTCCCAGGCCGTTGCGCCAGAACTCTGCCGAGAGCTTGTGAACTGCCGCGTCAAAGTAAAGCAGCCCCAGTGAAAAAATGAGCGGAATGTAATAGCACAACACCGGAACCCGGCGCGGTGGTTGGTAATGACGGCCAGTTATCGAATTGCGCAGCTTGAGCCTTAAGTTATCGAACGATAGAGCCTTTTCGCTAGGCAGGAAAAGCAGGAGAAAGCTCGAACCGATCATGAGCTGGTCGAAACCGCCGTCGAAATCCTGCCGCAGCGGCGTCAACCAAACGAATGTCACCCAGAACAGGTAATTGACCACAGCGGCAAGTCGGGTACGATAGCCTAAGGTCAGGCAGCAAGCGCTCAGTCCCCATAAAACCAGCAATAGATTCAGCAAAGGGGAGGCTTGCTCGATAAACGGGACGGGATCGAAGATCAGATGGCGAAAGTAGTAGAGAAAAATGATTTCCTGAAAAGCGACCAGGCCAAAACAGATGCGAAAAACACCCAGACCGGTGGCGGCTACGCGTTTTTCAAGCCCTTTATTTACGAGCTTCAAGGCTGGCTGGAGCAAGTGTACGGTGACCGTATCGAGTGATCTTTTATGCACGCGCGATGCGCAACGAGCGGGAGGCCGGGCTGCAGAAAGCTGAGATCCCCATGCGTTTCTAAAAGGATGCGCCGGATGGGTTTGCCAGATTTATACGTCGACGACGCACTGCGCCCGCCAAAGCGCATTCTCCTGTCGGCAGACCTTCAGTTCGGTATAGGTAGCACCTTTCACTTCGACTACGGGCCGATGGCGACGGCGATCCACCGCTTCGCCCCAAATAGTCGCCTCGAGTCGCCCATCGCTGATTTCGACATCGAAGCGGCTGAATAACATTTGGCGCGCCGCTATTTCGTAAATCAGCGCGTTGAGCCAGTCAACCAGCAACAGCTCGACGTCGGGCGCTTCACAGCGTATTGAAACAGGAACAGTGGCTTCGATCCTGTCAGGCTCACAGATGATCGCGATTAATGCATAGGCGGTTTGTGCAAAGGCTTCTGCCAAAGATGCGCCATAGCCGCGCACTCCCATATCCGCAATATGTGGAAAGTGCTCCCAGCGGGCACCGCCCGGCGAAACGGCTTGCCCGCGAGTCTCGCTAGACGGTTGCTTCATGAGGGTTTGTTCGAGGCATGTCGCCTGTGGACGGTTGACTATACGCTGAAAGGCAGTGGGACAGTTGTTTTGCTATCATACCGCATACCGGATCGAGGGTCGCCCGCTCGATAACCATGGACAGATGCTTTCCCAACGAACGTGCTGACCGTCAAGTTACTGCTGCTCTTGGGCGTTGCCAATGGCGCTCCCATCGTTCTCAATAAAGTGCTTGGCAATCGGTTGGGCTGGCCTGTTGACGGCCATGTCGTCCTGGCTGATCAACTCCCTCTATTTGGACCATCCAAAACCTGGCGAGGAATCGTCGCCGCTATCCTCTTGAGCGGTATTGCCGCCGAGTTGATGGAACTCACTTTCCATCTAGGTCTTCTCTTCGGCGCTTGCGCCATGGCGGGCGATCTCGTTTCCAGCTTCATCAAACGTAGACTCAACATTCCGCCCAGCGGCATGGCCTTGGGACTGGACCAGATACCTGAAGCCTTATTTCCGCTGCTCTTCATCCGCGATCCGCTCATGCTGACTATGGAGCACATCGCGCTACTGACTGGCTTATTTCTGGTGCTCGAGCTGATCGTCTCGCGAATCCTATTTGAGCTGCGCATCCGCCAGCAACCGTATTGAAGACGGCATTCAGGCACAGCGCAGACGGTGTAAGGTGATTTCCGGCGGACAATTCAGCCTGACATCGACGATGCTGACACCGGAACCGGCCGACGTGTAGCCGCAAAGCTGGTTATAGCGCCATGCGCCATTGCATATGGAACGAGGCGCGCGTGCGTTGACCATTAACGGAATACGCCCCGGAAGACAAATTTGCCCCCCGTGCGTATGTCCGCTCAGCATCACGTCGAAACCGGCATAGGCAGCGTGGCGGTACATCTCCGGCGAATGTGAGAGCAGAATGGAGAAGGCCGCGTCCGGAATGCAGCTGACCGCTTTTTCCAGATTATCTGCCCGATAATAATGGGGGTCATCGATACCGGCGAGATAGATGGCCTCATCGTCGAGCCGCAACGCCACCGACTCGTTGAGCAGCATCCGAATGCCCATGGCCTCCATCTCCGGTACCATGCAGATACTGTCATGGTTGCCCAGTATGCCGTAAATTGGGCTTCTCAGATGCGAGCGCACTTGGCGCAACGCCTTGAGAGCCGGCTCATACGGGCCAAATGTCTTGGCGCGAAAGTCGCCTGTCAGGACACAGGCATCGTAGCTGACTCGGTGTATTGCATCGATCAATACGCAGGGAATATCATCCGCCATGTCGAGGTGCAAATCGGTAACTTGCAGCAAGGTATAGCCGTCGAAAGCTGACGGCAAGCTGGCGACAGTGATTTCGTTGTGGCGGATCTTCACCGCGCGCGCATTGCGTTTGCCTTGGCGGTGCAGGCCAAGCACACGCAACACGTTACGGATCAGCGCGTGCATCGAGTACCAGTTCTCGATGTGAAAAAAATTGCGGCCTTGGCCGAAAATTTTCGCTTCAAAGTCACGCTCGATCCCGAGTCGCTGGTTGAGATGATGGCGGCCGACGCGCTGTTCGAGCCGTCGATACAAAGCCTGATCAATGGAAGGGACTTGCACCCGCTCCAATAGCCTATCCGGTCCTAGGAAAGGTAACCGCTTGACAGTATGCATACGGGAATGATGTCCTTGGCTTAAAATCCACTGTTACTGAAGTTTAGTCCCGCCACGCCGATCACGATGAGCGTAACGCTTAAGACCTTCACTAAAGTCAGCGGCTCGCCGAACCAAACAACGCCAATGAGTGCAATCAGGGCCGTACCCAGCCCTGCCCATACCGCATAAGCGATGCTCAAATCGATCTCCCGTAACGCCAAAGTCAAGGCCGTAAAGGCGAGAAAGTAGAACAGAAAAATCAAAGCCGATGGTAACAAGCGGGTAAAGCCTTCGGAAAACTTCATCGCCGTGGTGCCCGCCACTTCCAAGAGGATCGCTGCCGCGAGAAACAGCCAACTGTGCACGGTGATGCCGTCAAGCGATTTCGGTGTTCGCGTATGGCGGCGCGAACTCGCTGGGCGCGGTCAGAAAATGCTCGCTACACCACATGATCCAACAGAGGGGCCAGCTTGCTAATCCCATCCGTCACTGCCTGCAGGGTTTCCCGCAGTTTGGCATGGTCCTTTACGCACGCCTCGGCCTTGAGCGCCGCGGTTCGCATAATCCTTGCAGCATCCTGATAACTCTGTGCGCCGCTGTTAAGAGAGGTATTGCTCAAATCTATTTTATGCTGATAAAGCTGATCCAACAGGTCGAAAATCTGTTCGTTTGCGGAAAGCTCGGTATCGCCGAGGACTTCCAGCGCCCGAATGATTCGCTGCATATCTTGTATCACGCTTTCCATGTTTCACCCCCTTAGCGTTATTTTCTTCATTTTAACCAATTCATCGATGCTCTTGGCATATTAAAACGTTCATATATACGATTCGATTGGTATATTGCACCACAGATCGTTGTCAAAAGTCCTCAACTATGTAGGGCGGCAAGGCGCACCGCGAAGCACGCGTATCCCGGACTGGCCGGCGACAAGGTGGTTGGCGATCGTGCTGCAAAAGGATCGGCTCTTTCAAAAAAGCTTACGGGAAAATGCGGCTAATCGACATGGAAGTCATGCCGGACGTTTAGGAGCGCTTGTCGCCAAAAGCGTATCGAAAGCCCTGTTCACGGCCGGGAAGATCCCGCCAACGCTTTGCCGTTGACACAGTGGAACTACTGGAGCGCGTTCAGGGCTATCCGAGGCAGCATCTCGACTTTATCCCCGAAGGTAGCGGAGGACCAGGCGGTCGAAGG
>CADDZF010000140.1 GCA_902812445.1 Methylococcaceae bacterium
GCAGACAGCACTAGGATCAGGCGGTCCGGCAGTATTATTCTGGCCCGAAAATACCCTTTTGGTAGTTCGGGCCATCGCTAAGGCCGGGGGCGTACCGGCCTTAGCTGACACGGTTTGGCGCCGCGCTTTCGGCTCCCTGCCCCTTTATTAACCCGGCCTATTTAAGGGCCGGGTTAATAACTTCTTTCGCTGAGCAGGCGGCCAATGGTGACGATACGGAAAACCCGTTGAACGATCTGGGCACTGACACATTCCATGTTCGATCCGAGAAAATCCTTGAGGCGCTTTAAATTTCTGAGCGTGGCCACGCTGTTCGAAGGCAGCCTGCTCATCGTGGCTGCTGTTCTCGGCTGGGTGGTTTCTATCGATCCCTTCCAACATCTCGTCCCGAGTGGCGCTGCCTGGGCTTGGGGCGTGACCGGCACGCTTCCTTTGCTGGCGTTCTTCGCCCTTTCGTATTATTACCCCGGCGACCACTTGAAGCCGATCAAGCGCTTTCTCATCGAAAACCTGGGGCCCATCTTCCACGCTTGCCGCTGGTATGATCTCCTTTATCTGGCGCTTTTGGCGGGCGTATCCGAAGAGGCCTTGTTTCGCGGCGCGCTACAGCCTTGGCTGGAGAGCCTGCATGGCTGGGCATTCGGTCTGATCGTCAGCAATCTGGTGTTCGGCCTGGCGCATTGGGTAACCCCCGTTTACGGCCTGCTCGCCGCGCTGACCGGTATCTATCTGGGTCTTTCGCTGGATATCAGCGGCGAGCGCAATCTGCTCATTCCGATTCTGATCCATGCACTTTACGATTTTCTTGCATTTCTGGCCGTGGTTCATTCCTACCGCCTGGAACGCTCAAAGCAGACTTAAACGTCAGAGCGAGCAGATGCGAGGAGCGGCTTATGTTATATCCGGGCTATAGTTTGTGATAATGTTCGATAAAAAGACTCCGCTTTTGGCAACAATGATGGCTGCAGCCCGACTCAAACGTCTTGTCGGAACGGGGATAGGTTCATGACGCACTTGACCGATCAGGAACTGGAAGTTGCCCGATTGATTATCGATGCGGTCTATCTGGAGGACCTCAAAGTCGAAGAGATCGATCCGGAAGCCCCTTTGTTCGGTACCGGGTGGGGTCTCGACTCCATCGATGCACTTGAAATCGCCTTGGCAATCTCGCGCAAATACGGTTTTCAATTGCGTTCGGATGACGTTGAAATCGTCCATATTTTTGCCTCCTTACGCGCGCTCACTGAGCATATCCAAAAAAACCGCACGGACTAAGCTTGTTTACGGAGCGACTGGTGTTGGAGACCGCTGCCACGATACCGCTGCTCGATCCGAGCTCGGCCCTTGAGCCGATCGCTCATCGGCGTCAAGGGGCGGTCTCTAGACAGGCCTTTCTAGCTCATGTCGGGCGAACGGCGGAGCGCCTTCCGGATAGCCTCTACACCATCAACCTATGCGAAGACCGCTATCTTTTCCTGGTCGGTTTTGCCGCCGCGCTGCTGCGAGGACAGACCAATCTGCTACCGCCCGTTCACCTCGACGGGGAAATACGACGCATCGCCGCCGGCTACCCAGGCGCCTACTGCCTGGTGGACCGGCCCCACGAGATCTTGCCTTTGCCACAATGCCGGCTGGATACCTTCGATCTGAATCCGTTCCTTGCGACCGACTCGGTTCCGAACATTGGCGCCGACCACATCGCGGCCATCGCCTTTACGTCCGGCAGCACCGGCCAAGCGAGGCCCCACCCCAAGCGCTGGCGCAGCCTGGTGATGGGCGCACGGCTCGCCCAGCGGCGCTTTGGTTTCAGTCGCGGCCTGTCCATCGTGGCGACCGTTCCTCCGCAACACATGTACGGCCTGGAGACTTCGGTTTTACTGCCGCTGGCAACCAGCGTCAGCGTCTGCGGCAAGCGACCTTTTTTTCCCGAAGACGTGCGCCGGGCGCTGGCGTCCGTGCCTGTGCCGCGCGCGCTGATCACCACGCCGGTGCATCTCAAGGCGTGTATCAAGGCGGACTTGTGCTGGCCCAAGACCCGCCTCATTATCTCGGCCACTGCGCCTTTATCGCCAACGCTCGCCGCGGCGGCCGAACAGGCCCTTGACTGCCCCGTGCAGGAAATTTACGGCTGCACCGAAAGCGGATCCATCGCCAGCAGGCGGACTTTGGAAGGCGATCTGTGGCGCCTGTACGACGGTTTGGCTCTCTATGAGAAGGATATAAGCTATTGCGTATCGGGCGGCCACCTAGCCGAAGCCGTGGCGTTGAACGATAGCCTGATGCCGGACGGTCCTGTGTGGTTCAAACTATTGGGAAGGCAAGACGATTTGATCAATATCGCCGGCAAGAGGGGCTCACTGGCCAATCTCGATCATAAGCTGAACGAGATCGAAGGCGTTGAGGACGGGGTGTTCTTCCTGCCCGAAGACGATGCAAAAATCACCCGCCTGAGCGCCTTGGTCGTCGCGCCGCATCTCGAAAAGCGGATGATCTTAGCGGCGCTGGCGGAAAGAATCGATCCCGTCTTTATGCCGCGACCTTTGTACCAGATAAATTCTCTTCCGCGAACCCCATCCGGCAAGCTACCCCGGCACGCCGTGCGGGAACTGCTGGCCCGTCTACGCAGCACGCTGGCCAATGCCGACTGAAAGAAGCAGTCATGGATGCATCCCGCCCGATCATCCCAGTGTTGCCGGCCATTTCCCCGGCAAGCCGGTGGTGCCGGGCGTAGTGATTCTGGAAGCAGTCATCGCAGCGGCGGAAAGCTGGCGGCCGGGCCGGACGGTGACCGGGATGCCATCGGTAAAGTTCATGCATCCACTGAAACCGGGCGCTCGATTCAGAATTCGGCTGGTCGAGGAAACCGACAAGCTCGAATTTACCTGCTTCCTGGACGAACGGATACTGGTAGCAGGCGAACTGATTCTCGCGTGATAGCCCACACAGGTAAAGAGGCTGACTGGCCTCGACGAGCTGAAATCCGGTCGCATCGGCGATGAACCGCACTTGGTCAAAGCAGCGTGAGCGCGGCAGCCCATTCGCCATCCGGCTTATCCGCTGGATCGCCTTACACTGCGGGCGGGGCGTGGCGCGCTGCGCACTTTATCCCATCACCGCTTATTTTTTGCTACTGGCGGGCCCGCAGCGCCGGGCATCCGGCGACTACCTCCGTCGCGTTCTGGGCCGAAAACCTGCTTTATGGCAGACGGCGAAGCATATCCACACCTTCGCCGCCACCATACTAGACCGGATTTACTGGCTGACTGATCAGCACGAGCGCTTCGACATCCGGATTCACCGCTCCGATGTGATCTTCGATCAGCTAAAAAAGGGCCAAGGCTGCATCTTGCTCGGCTCGCATCTCGGCAGTTTTGAAGCGCTGCGCGCGCTGGCCTTGAGCCAGGCCCATTTCACGCTGAAAGTATTGATGTATCGCGATCACAACCAGACGCTCACCCGCATGCTGGAAGCGCTCAACCCTGATCTGGCCGCGACGGTGATTGACCTCGGCGGCCCCAACGCGCTGCTCAGAGTGCACGAGAGCTTGGCGCGCGGTGATTGGATCGGCATGCTGGGAGATCGCCTCGGCGCGAGTGACAAGGTCTGCCACTGCCGTTTTTTGGGCGAGGACACTGCATTTCCCGCCGGCCCCGTCTTGCTCGCGGCTTCGCTGCAAGTACCTGTTATCCTGTTCTTCGGCCTCTATCGGGGCGGCAACCGCTACGATCTTTATTTCGAGCGGCTGGCCGATCGGATCACCGTGGATCGCCGGCAACGACAGGCCGCTGTCCAGCAATGGACACAGCGCTACGCAGATCGTCTAGAACACTATCTTCGCCGCGCGCCTTACAACTGGTTCAATTTTTATGATTATTGGGAAGATCGCGCGCCGCACCGGAACATCGCGCTGGGAAACGTTGCCGACCGGCCGGAATAGCGCGCCCACCGGTTCGCACTGCTTAGGACTTGCAACGGTATCGGTCGCTCTATTGCTGCTCTGCCGTGCGGCGATCGCGGAAGCGCCCGATCCCGCCCAAGGAAAATTGAACGACCTGATGGCAAGGCTCGCTGAGATACCGTCCGCCACAGCGCACTTCCGGGAAGAGAAGCATTTCGGCATGCTCGATCGGCCTTTGGTGGTGGAGGGCGTTCTGGCGTTCGCAAGGCCGGATTTCTTGCAAAAACACGTGCTGACACCGCGCGAAGAGAACTACGAGATTCACGGCGACAACCTGACGGTGGCCATCGCCGGTGAAGCGCGGCGGCAATTGTCGCTAGCTGAACACCCCGTGCTGCTCGCTTTCACCCAATCCCTCCGCGCGGTGTTGACCGGGGATCTGCCAGGCCTAGAGCGCCATTTCCGGGTTCAGTTCATCGGCAGCGCAAAGCGCTGGACACTGCTGCTGAAGCCACTGGATGCCGCGCTTGCGGACCATGTTGTCGGCATTACCGTGTACGGACGGGACGATCGCGTCAGCCGCATCAAGACCGAGGAAACCGACGGCGATTACACGCTCATGCAGATCGACCCCCAACCGCCTCGATGAGTGCGCGGCGGCTGATACCCGTCGGGCTGTGGCTCGTCTGCCTGCTGTTGAGCCTTTGCATCGTCGCGGCCAAGACGCGCATCAGTAGCGATCTCAGCCAATTTTTCCCGCGTGCGGATACGCCCTACGAGCAATTGCTCCTGCAAGAACTCCGCGAGGGACCGGCGGCGCGCTTGATTTTGCTCGCCATCGAGGGCGGCGCGGAGCGTGACAAGGCGGATGCGAGCAAGCGTCTTGCGGATGCCTTGCAGCAGAGCGGCCTGTTCAAGCAGGTGATCAACAGCGAGCGGCTTCCGTTTGCCGAGGAGCGCGAGCGCTTGTTCAGCTACCGTTATCTCCTAAGTCCCCGCGTCAGCGCCGAGCGCTTCACCGAAGCAGGTCTTCGCGAAGCCTTGCAGCAGCGTCTGCGCGAATTCGCAACGCCTTTGTCGATGTTTGCAAAACCGCTACTGCCGGCTGATCCGACCGGCGAATTTCTGAGCCTGCTGCAAGCCTGGGAGCCAGCGCGCCGGCCGGCTACGCGCCAGGGCGTATGGTTTTCAGGCGATGGCGGACGCGCCTTGCTGCTGGCCGAAACCCGGGCGTCCAGCTTCGACCTGAACGCCCAGGAAACGGTCGTCGCTACCATTAAAAGCCGTTTCATCGAGACCAAGGCCGCTGCCGATTTGCACCTATTGCTGAGTGGGCCTGCCGTGTTTGCGGTGACATCCAAGGCAATCATCCGCGCAGAAATGGCCCTTTTGAGCGGCGCTGACAGCCTCATGATCCTCATCCTGATCTTCCTGGCTTATCGCTCCTGGTATCCGGTGATGCTGTGCGCATTGCCCCTGGCCTCCGGCATGCTGATGGCGCTTGCCGCGGTAAGCTTTCTATTTGACGGCATTGAAGGCATCACGCTGGTGTTCGGGACGACGCTGTTGGGCGTGGCGATGGATTATCCGGTGCACCTGTTCAGTCACCTGCACGCAGGCGAGCGCGTGGTGCAAACCGTCAGGCAGATTTGGCCGACGATCTGGCAGGGCGCGTTTGCCAGCGCGATGGGTTTTCTGGCCATGCTGACGAGCGAGTTCGCCGGCTTGATGCAGCTCGGCGTTTTTTCCGTCACCGGCCTTATGGTAGCGGCACTTTGCACGCGCTGGGTGCTCCCCGCTCTACTGGCGTCCGACTGGGCGCCGCGCCGCGACCCCGCCGATGCCGCCTGGCTGACGCCGCTGTTGCGCCTTCCGCGTTTCGCTCCCGTAGTGGCGATCGCGGGCGGCGTGATGGCGGCCGGCTTCCTGTGCAGCCTCGACGCGTCCCCTTGGGAGGACGATCTGGCGGCGCTCAGTCCGATTCCAAAAAAAATGTACGCGCTCGATAGCCAGCTACGCGCCCAGCTCGGCGCACCTGAAGTGAGCCATCTGGTGGTCGTTGCGGCGAGCGATGCGGAGACCGCCTTAGAGCGAAGTGAGTCACTGGCGTCCCGCTTGAGCGTGATGCTGCAACGAGGCTGGATCGGCGAGATCGACTACGCCGCCCGCTATCTGCCGAGCGCACGCACGCAGCGCCTGCGCCAACAGCAATTGCCCGCGCCCGCCGTGCTGGAGCGAACGCTGGAGAAAGCCCGCCAAGGCTTGCCGTTCAAGAAAGACCTGTTCCCGCCGTTCGTTCGAGCGGTGACGGCCTCGCGCGCGTTGCCGCCGCTGCGGCCCGAAGACCTCACCGAGACTACGCTGGGCCTGCGGATTGCCCCTCTGTTGTTCCAGCGCAGCGGGGGATGGAATGCCCTGTTGCTGTTCAAAGACGTGCGCGAACCCGACAAGCTGGCCGAGTGGTTCAGCCAACATGCTGGAACGGGAGCTCGATACGTCAATTTGAAAACGGAAAGCGACCGTCTGATCGCGCGTTTCCGCGCTAACGCACTGAAGTGGCTGGCCGCCGGCGCGGTGATCATCCTGCTGATGCTGTGGCTGGGCCTGCGATCGTTGCGCCGGACGCTGATGGCGTTGCTTCCCGTCGCCCTGGCCAACGTGATGACGGTGGCGGCCTTGTTGGGGCTGGGGCAGCAGCTTTCCTTGTTCCATTTGATTTCCTTGCTGCTGGTTCTAGGCATCTGCATCGACTACAGTCTGTTCTTCAATCGGGACGACAAGGAAGCGGCCGTGCGCAAGCGTACGCTGCACGCCGTTCTCATCTGCGCTGGTTCGACTGTTGCGGTATTTGGTATACTTGCCCTGTCCCAAATCCCGGTACTCGCGGCGATCGGGCGAACGGTTTCGATCGGAGTATCCCTCAGTTTCTTATTGGCCTTGGCGATGGCGTCACGGCCGGCCGACAGCGGGACTTCGTTGCACTAGCGCAAATCATCAAGCCGGCGGTACCGTGTCCCTGGATGCCATCCTCGCCGGTGTGACGCCTGACCTGAAGCTACCGCATCCAGCGGATCGACGGAAAAGCGCTTAAGTCTTGACATCCATGCCCATCCAGCCCCTCATCATCTCGGCGTTTAGCCTCATCAATGCCCTCGGCCGGGGTAGCGCAGCTTCACTGGCCGCCCTGCGAGGCGGTAATTCGGGCCTGCGTCCATGCGATTTCGACGATGCCGGCCTGAATACCTGGATCGGCCGGGTCGAGGGACTGGAGGATGAGCCCCTCGCGAACGGATTATCGCCGTTCGATTGCCGCAATAATCGTCTGGCCGTGTCGGGACTGGCGCAGGATGACTTTGTCGCGCGCGTGAGAGCCGCCCGCACCCGCTATGGCGCACACCGCATCGGCGTGTTCATCGGCACCAGCACGTCCGGTATCCAGCAGACCGAAGTGGCCTATCGCCAGCGCGACGCTGCCACGGGCGAGCTGCCTGCCGGCTTTCTGTACCGCTATACCCACGATCTCTTTTCGGCCGCCGATCTGACACGCCGCTATCTTGCTCTGGAAGGGCCCGCCAGCGTGATCGCCACTGCCTGTTCGTCGAGCGCCAAAGTCTTTGCTTCGGCGTATCGGCAAATCCGCGCAGGCCTGTGCGATGCCGCGGTCGTCGGCGGCGTCGACAGCCTTTGTCTGACCACACTGTGCGGCTTCAATTCCCTCGAGCTGCTCTCGCCCCGC
>CADDZF010000141.1 GCA_902812445.1 Methylococcaceae bacterium
TATTCAGACCTTCCTTGGGTAACAATAAGCCATCCAGGCATGGGCAGCGTGAAAAGTCAGCAGAATGATAATCCGCGTGTCATAGAGTCGAGCGTGATAGTAGCCTCGCGTGAAGCTACAGAGCGCACGTTGTGAACGGACAGGTGGCTGCTAACTCACTATGAACAATTTAACTCGCTTCAATTTCCATTTTTCGGTGTGGTTCGCCATCATCGGCGGAATCTTGGTATTCAACGATCCCGGTCTCATGGTTCCCGACCCCGAGAATATATTTGGACCGCTCAGGAATAATCTGATCGTCGCAAGCAGCTATCTTGCGATCAGTGAACTGATGCTCTGGTATACCCGCTATCTCCGAAACGGCCGCCATGAGGCGCTGCTGATGGGGCTGATTTTCATTCTCGTGGCCGGCGGAACCAAGTTCTATGCGATGGTCAACGACATTCCGCTCATGGATGCGCTGGTCTATTCGGAGATCTACATCGGCTCATCGCACTGCCTGTATTTTCTGATGGCGTCGCGGAGCGCGGTTGAAAATTGAAATTTTGTCCCTATTGAGACTTTATCATTCAGCAAAATCGCATCGAATGCTGCGCGAGGAACATCAAAGCTCGTGCCAACGATCATTTTCATGGAGAAGATATGGAGGGCTGATGAATATTTCAAACAACAAGGCGACCCGGGATCAAGCGCCCAAGCCGGCTCCGAAATCAGCCGCAGACTACTTCCAGAGACTGAAAGAAGGCCTCAAGAAATATACTCCGATCGGCAAGCCGGAAGTCGAAATCAACAAGCCGGAGGGAGAGCCCACGCCACCGCGCCCGCGGCTTTCCTTGTTCATGTACGCCATTCTCATTCTCGGCGCGTTCTATATGTGGCAGGGTTACCAGGAATTACGCAGGGACGAGATTCCTTACAGTCAGTTCTTGAAATACGTGGAAGAGCAGAAAATCGACCAAGCGGTCGTCACGGATCAACTCATCACTGGAACCTTGAAAGCCGAAGACCCCGCCAAACCGGAGGAACGCAAGAGTTTTATCACCGTTCCACTGTGGAACAACGACTTGGCCGAGACCCTGGAAAAACAAGGCGTGAACTATACAGTCCGCTATGGAAGCAACTGGCTCAGCAACTTTCTGTTCAACTGGCTGCTGCCCATCGGCGTATTGATCCTGTTCTGGAGCTGGATGGGCCGGCGCATGACAGGAGGACGCGATTTTCTCAATATCGGAAAGAATCGAGTGCGCATCCATGCCGATACCACACCTAAAGTGACGTTCAATGACGTCGCCGGTGCCGATGAGGCCAAGCAGGAACTCAAGGAAACCATCGAATTTCTGCAGAACCCGAGCCGTATCCAGAGCTTGGGCGGACGCATGCCGAAAGGCGTTCTGCTGGTAGGGCCGCCGGGCACCGGCAAAACGCTGCTCGCCCGCGCGGTCGCTGGCGAGGCGGGTGTTCCGTTCTTCAACATCAGCGGTTCGGAATTTATCGAAATGTTCGTCGGCGTAGGCGCCTCACGGGTGCGCGATCTGTTCGAGCAAGCCCGACAAAAAGCGCCCTGCATCATCTTTATCGACGAACTGGACGCTATCGGGCGTTCCCGCGGCGGCCCCGTCGTCATGGGCGGCCATGACGAACGCGAGCAAACCCTGAACCAGCTACTGACTGAAATGGATGGCTTCGACCCGTCCGTCGGCGTGGTGGTCATGGCGGCGACGAACCGTCCGGAGATTCTCGACAAGGCCCTGCTGCGTTCGGGCCGGTTCGATCGCCAGATCGTCGTCGACAAACCTAGCCTGGATGACCGCGTTGCCATCCTCCAGATTCATACCAAATCGATGAAGCTGGGTCCTGACGTCAATCTTCGCGTCGTCGCCCAGCGGACGCCCGGGCTGGTCGGCGCCGATCTAGCCAATATCGCCAATGAAGCGGCCATCATCGCCGTGCGCGAAAATCAACACAGCGTGGCGATGCGGCACTTCGAAGCGGCGATCGACCGCGTCATGGCGGGCCCTGAAAAAAGGAGCCGCGCGCTGAATGAAGCGGAGAAACGGCGGGTTGCCTTTCATGAATCGGGCCATGCTCTGGTCGCAGAAACCGTGCCCACTGGAGAACCCGTGCATAAGGTCTCCATCATCCCACGCGGGGTGGCAGCTCTCGGTTACACACTGCAATTGCCGGTAGAAGAAAAATTCTTGCCGACCGAGCAAGAATTGAAAGACCAGCTCGCGATTCTTTTGGGCGGCCGCGCTGCTGAAGAGATCGTTTTTGGAGATATCTCCACCGGCGCCCAGAACGATCTGGAAAAAGCCTCCGATATCGCGCGCAGCATGGTCTGCCAGCTCGGCATGAGCGAGCGGCTAGGCCCTTTGACCTACGGCAAACGGCAACGATTGGCCTATCTGAACGTCGAAGCCGCGGAAGAGCGGAATTTCAGTGAAGAAACTGCCCGCATCATCGATGCGGAAGTGAAGGATCTGATCGATCAGGCGCATGGCCGCGCCCTGGACATCCTGCGAGGCAAGCGCTCGATCCTGGAAGAGCTGGCAAAACGGTTGCAGGAACGCGAGGTCATCAGCGGAGACGAGGTGAAAGAACTGATCCGTAAGTTCGAGCGGACTTGAGTTGTTTTTTCATCGAGCGATGAATCGCCGGCCTACCCCGTACACCGCTCTCACAGCGCGGGTGCCTGTCCAGAGACTGATCCTTCTCGGCGGGAAGGGATGTTTAGGGTCTGCCAGCGAAGTTCTTGGTGACTCTATCATCTAACCATTCTGCGGCGTGCAAAAGAGAGTACACAGCGCGCAAAATGCCTTATAGTATGCGGCTTTAATACCGAGCTTTCTCGGCGCCAAAACATCAGTAATCCGAGCGTAACGCTCGTACCGACGCAAATGAAAAAAGTGATAAGCGTTTTGCTGGTCGCCGCTCTCTGTAGCGCATGCGACAGCAAGGAAAAATTAGGCTTCAAGGAAGCTCTGGTGGAAAAACTAAAGGATGATTCCGATCTTAAGGACTATAAGCTCGACCCGAGCGAAATTGCGGACTGTGTGGTCGGCGAAGTCAGTCAAGGTTTGCCTGGCTTCCCCGGCGATCCACGCCGCGACGCCTATTTTGACGCCTACGCAAGTTTCGTGATGGTCAGAAGTCCGGCAGAGGCGGATGCCGCCACCAACAAATATCAAGATACGTTTGGTTCGGCGAAAGCGGCGAGGCAAGCCGCCCTGAGCATCACGGAGTACATCATGAACTGCATGGGCCAGTTCTTCGAGAACAAGGACGAGTAAGGGCCGGCATGGGTACCCGAGGGTTTTCTGCCGATGCAGGCTACAACGGGCAGCAATCGTTAGCGAAGCGATTCTTCGAGCGCTTGCAAAGTCTTGACAGGCGGCAGACAGGTCGTGCCAGTACAGACATAGCCGATGGTATTCTCATCGGGTTTCCGCTCGCCCAATAGGCCGGGCAAATCCTCAATTTCGCTTGGAATCGCGAAACACAGGCGGTGTGGGTCGTAAGGCTGCTGGAGTGTCCGCCGCCAGGCGAGAATTTCTGCCAGTTGGCCGCGCAAGATGATCGTGTGCGGCGCCCGAAGCATTTCCTCCAGGGCGATCAGGAGCGTCCCATGTGCGTAGGCCAGCCGCTGCATCGACGACGTGGCAGCGATCACAGTCCGTTCCGCGGACTTCAGGTAGCCGGTGTCGCCGAGCAAGCGGCCCAATCGTCCGAGCGAATAGGCGGCCACGCCGTTGCCCGAAGGCAGTGCTTCATCGGTCATGGACTTGGGGCGATAAATGAGCGATTCGTGATCGTCCGAGGTAAAGAAGAAGCCACCGCTTTCCTTGTCTTCGAAGTGTTCCAGCAAGGTATCGGCAAGCGCGACTGCCCAATCAAGATCGCTCGTGCGCCAGCGGGCCTGGAGCAGTTCCAGTAGAGCATCGACCAAGAACGCATAGTCATCCAGATAAGCGTTGAGATGGGCTCTGCCATCCTTGTAAGTCGCCAGCAGGCGCGCGTCTTTCCAAAGTGTCCGTTGGATAAAATCGGCGGCTCGCTGCGCCGAATCGATAAAGTCCTGCCGCTCGAAGACGCGCCCGGCAATCGCCATGCCTTTGATCATGAGGGCATTCCACGACGTCAAAACCTTCTCGTCGCGGCCCGGATGTACGCGCTGCTCCCGCACTTTCAGCATTTTTCGGCGAGCTGCATGCAGCGTGCTCTCGGCATCCGCGAGATCGCTGTGCAGCGCCTCCGCAACCTCAGCCATGGGCTTGGCGACGTGCAGGTGCCAATGCCCTTCGAAGTTGGGGCTTTGGTCTAATCCATAAAAGTGCCGGACGATTGCGAACTCCCGTTCATCCAGTGCGGCTTGCAATTCCTCGCGCCGCCATACGTAAAATTTTCCTTCTTCGCCCTCCGAATCTGCATCCAAGGTCGAATAGTAACCGCCCGTGGGCGATTGCATCTCGCGCATCACCCATTCCGCGGTTTCGATGGCGATGCGCTTGAAGAGCGGATTGGCTGTCGCTTGCCAAGCGTGAGCATACAGGACGAGCAGGGGGCCGTTGTCATAAAGCATTTTTTCAAAATGCGGAATCTGCCAATGGGCATCGACGGAATAGCGGCAAAAGCCCCCGCCGATCTGGTCATAGATGCCGCCTTCTGCCATTTTCACCAGGGTATATGCGACCCTGTGCAGAGCCTCTGCAGCGGAACTGCCGTTGAAAGAGCCGTAGCGCAACAAGAACTCGAGCGTCGTGGCATGGGGAAATTTGGGTGCATCGCCAAGGCCGCCATTTTCTGGGTCAAACTGGGTAGCGATCTCGCGGTAGGCCTGATCCAGCAAGCTCGCATCCGGCCTATCGTCGCTGCGCTCGGCCGCAGCGCCAGCGACTGATTGCATGGCCGCCTGCAAGGAAGCGCTGTGCTGGGCCAGGTTCCCCTTGTGCGCGTGATAATAATCGGACACCTGTTGCAGCACCGAAACAAAAGCCGGCATGTTGTAGCGGGGCTCCTTGGGAAAATAGGTGCCGCCAAAGAAAGGGACATGGTTATGCGGATCGAGAAACATATTCAGCGGCCAGCCGCCGGGCCGCCGAGTCAGCATTTGATGGGCAAGCTGGTAGATTTTGTCGAGATCCGGACGCTCTTCCCGATCCAGTTTGATATTGACGAATCGTTCATTCATAACGGCGGCGGTTGCAGGGTCCTCGAAAGACTCATGCGCCATCACATGGCACCAGTGGCACGCCGAATAGCCGATGGATAATAAAATCGGTTTGTCTTCGCGGCGTGCTCGTTCCAACGCTTCGCTACCCCAGGGATACCAGTCGACCGGATTATGGGCATGCTGCAATAAGTAGGGACTGGTCTCACCGGCCAGGTGATTGGGTTTTGCTACGCGTTCGTGATTTCTCATACGGGTATCCATCAGGGGTTAGTTGATCCGGCTAACCGGCTTGGCGAGATGCCAAGACCTTGAAAATGCACTCTGATTGCATTAAATCATCTACTTGTTAGGGTTGAAAGTTGAATCGATCGATCGAGTCTGCGCCCGTGCCTGTCGTCCACCCCGATTTTCATCCGTTGCTTGCGGCAGAGCGTCATCTGCGAGCGGCCGATTCGCTGATTGCTCATCTGATAGACCGACACGGCCCGTGTGAGCTCGTAAATCAATCGCGCTCTCATTTTCACATGCTGGTGAAGACCATCATCGATCAGCAACTTTCGGTGAAAGTTGCCCGCCGGATCGCCGAGCGGCTGCTTATCGTACAGGGCGGTGAAGTGTTTGAGCCGTCTGGCTTGCTGCGGCTAAGTGACGATCAGGCGCGCGCTACCGGCCTGTCGAGAGGCAAAATCCGCTATATCCGGGAGCTTGCGCAGGCTGTAAGCGCCGGCGAAATTGACTTCATGGCACTTCAAGCGGCGCCTGATGAGGAAATAGTCAAGATTCTCATGGCTTTTCCAGGAATAGGGCGGTGGACTGCGGAGATTTTCATGATGTTTTCCTTGAACCGCCTGGATGTATTGCCGCTGGGTGATCTAGCCTTGCGCAACGCCATCAAGCGTCATTATCGCTTGGACGATCAAGCGCCGCGGTCGGACTATTTCGCTCTAGCGGAAAAATGGCGTCCGTACCGCTCCATCGCGAGCTGGTACCTGTGGGCGGCGGTCGATTCGTAGCCGAGGCCTGTTACCCGTTGGCATGTCAGAACAGAAAGACCTCATCGATTACCTTTCGGTGGCAACGGATATCAAGCTCCGTTACCGCATGGTACGGCCGAGCGATTACTCCGCTTCCGTGCTGCTGCTGCACGGCAGGGCCGAGAATCTCGATAAATATGCCGATGTCATCAAGGGATTGATCCGCCGAAACCTCGCCGTTTACACGTTCGACTGGCGCGGCCAGGGGTTGTCCTCGCGTGTTCTGAAGGATCGACACAAAGGCCACATTGCGACGTTTTCGGATTACCTGGCCGATTTGGATCAGTTTATTCATCGCATCTGGCGGCCCGAGCAAGAGCTGCAAAAACGCCATTACATCATTGCCCACTCCATGGGTGCTCACCTCGCTTTGCGCTATATGGCCGAACACGGCCTGGTGCTCAATGGCGCCCTGTTTCTGGCCCCTATGATCGATATCAACACGAAACCCTATCCGAAGTGGTTTGCACCTATCTTGGCAAGAGCCGCCGTACTGTGCAGATTCAGCGATCGCTATATTCCTGGCGAGGGCCCTTATGATCCCGAGAAACAGCTATACGCCGATAACGTGCTGACCAGCGATGCTCGCCGCTTTCAAATTTTACCGCAGCTGATACGCGACAATCCCGCATTGGCGCTAGGCGCTCCGACGTTCGGTTGGGCCAGAGCCGCGTTCGACTCGATTGCGACGATCAACAAAGCCGGTTACGTTGAGGCGATAAAAACTCCAATCACGATACTCGTAGGCAGCAATGACAAAGTGACCAATAATGACGCCGCCCGCTTGTTATCGTCTCGTCTTCCAGCCTGCCGCTTCACCATACTGAAAGACGCCCGGCACGAAATCATTATGGAGTGCGACACCGTATTGGACCTGTTCTGGCGGACAGTGGATGAGATGGTGTCGACCTAGCCAAAAAAACGCGAGACTGTTATTGATAATTATTATCAGTCGTACTAATATCAACGCAGGTTCAAAAGCATGATTTCACTATGTACATCTGTATCTGCAAGAGGATCACTGATAGTCAAATACGCAAGGCGGTTCGGGAGAATGGCATCACCCGCGTTCGTCACCTGTATGCTGAACTGGGGGCCTGTAAGCAATGCGGGAAATGCGCGCGAGATGCAAACTTGATTATCAAGCACTGCCTGGAAGAGCGGTTGCAACAGGAAGAGAATACGCTCGATAGTCTAAGTGCCTCCCTGGCGACTTAGGGCTGCTCCCATTCGACTTGGAAAGCCCTTCGCTATCCCGTCAGGGCGAGCGGCCTTCGGGGATAGCTTTTATTAACCCGGCCCTTAATTCTACTTTGTCAGATTCATTCCAATGCCGCCATCGACCTTCTGGCATGGGATTCCTTGGCCTGCTGGCGCAGACGATGGCGCTTGGTGATGATGGCGGCCAAATCTTCGGCGGTCAGTTGGC
>CADDZF010000142.1 GCA_902812445.1 Methylococcaceae bacterium
CCTTCAAAAGGGGGCAGCGGGGCTTCGAGGGCGGCAAGAAGATCAAGGGCCGCCAGCGGCATCTCGCGGTAGACACCTTGGGACTGTTGCTGACCGGGGTCGTGCCTTCTGCCGGAATTTCCGACTCTCGTGGCGCCCGGTGTCTGTTGATCCGTTCATGCACCCTGATGCTTAGAAGATTATACCCTTTATAAACAGGCTCTTACAACGACGTTCAAAGTCCTGGCCGAAGTCGGCGCTTATCTTTCGCGTTTCAACAGCGCCAAGCACTTCGCCTGTTGGCGAGGACTGTGTCCGGGGACAAAGATTTCCGGCGGCAAAGTCCTATCGGGCGCCTCCCAGCGCACCGCCAACCGGGCCGCGCAAGCCTTGAAAAGGGCAGCGGCCAACCTGCGCACCAGCCAATCGGCCTTGAGCGCCTATTACCGGCGGTTATGCGCCCGCATGGACCGGCCCCGTGCGATCACCGCCTGCGCCCATAAGCTGGCCCGGCTCATCTACACACTGCTGACCCAAGGTAACCAGTATGTCGACCAAGGGCAGGGCCAGTACGAAGCGCATTACCGTCAGCGGGTCATCCGGACCCTCGCTTAGAAAGCGGAAAAGCTCGGCTTTCAACTGATTCCTGTACCCGAAGCAGCTTAAAAGCAGCTTAAAATATGACGAATAAATCCGTTACTTGGAGTGTGTTTCTTGAGAGAGGCCATTTAATGCTACTCCGACCCCAATGATTTTCGCGGAGAGAGTGTGAATCATTGAGTTCGTTTGAGGGTCCGGTATTCCTTGCTCGCACTGATCATTAAACCGGTGGTGTTCCTTACCCAGTCTATCCGTGATTTTTTCCAGGTTTCCCACTCGTCGGGAAGACGCTTGTCCACAAACATGGCCTTTAGGTCCTCTACAGCTACCGCAGGCTCATCGTCGATTTCCTTGGCGCCGGGTTTGTTGGCCAGGAAGGCGAAGAGCAGGCCAAACTCCCCGGCGGATCCGACAAGATTGTCCTCCCCGAGAAGCTTAGTGAGCTTCTCCTCGAGATCTCGAGGAGTCGTGCTCGCGTCTTCATGGGAAGCGAAGAGCTTGCTTTTCAACGCGGCGCCGGTGGATTCCACAAATCCGGCCAAGTCACTGGCTAACAGCGCAGCCGTATTTTTCCCAAACACCTTGGACTTTGGATCCTTGAGCAGGTTTTCCGCAATGAAGCGTCCAGCGTCTGACCGTTTGATCCAACCATCCTTTGCTCGGCTTGTCAGCCTTGCAAAATCCGCCTCACTCAATCGCCCTGAACCCGGTATCTCTGGATCTCCCTGGAGGATGCCGCTATGACCTGGGTGAGAACCCTGTGAGCCAGGGAACTCTAGTGAAAACAAGCCGCTCGGCACTGACTTGTCCAGCTTTCCAGAGTCACCCCGCATGAACGCATGATTGCCACTCGCAAACAGCACGAGCAGGTCTCCAAAATCACCGCCGCCGGTATTGCCCAGCCTTCTGACGTCCTCGATACTGGCAAGTGGGTCCTTCGCGTCGTGTCGTACGGGGAGTTCGCCTTGGGCTACGGCGCTGCCGATAAACGGGCAGGTAGCTTTTTTCTCCACCAGCAGGGCTTTTTCATCGCCACTGAGCTCAACTAGTTTGTTGGAATTGCCGCTCATGTAGAATCCTCCAAAATTTGCTGTGATACTCGAACTCTATTGAGTGAGTCCGGTGCTCTGTGTTTTGTCACGGGGGCCTAACATCGTTGCAACGGAGTCGGCGCTAGGATGTTTCGACTAACGCGAAAAGCTCACTGGCGCGACGATCAGGAGCGTCCGGTGCAGCGCCGGGTTAGCCAATAATCTGGTCATACTCGGTATGGCTTCCGATCCAGAACCACTGAACACCCTCAGGAACAGGTACGCCGAGTGCTCGATAATGCAGCCCCACGCGAATACTTCTGAAACGCCCTGAACAGACAAGCTTGAATTGAAGCGATGGATGTGCTGGATTTTGCTTGAGCAGAGCATAGTTACGACGTGCAAGCTCCTGAATGTCCGCGGGTAACGCATCAAAACATCGCCAGAAGCGGCGTGAAGTAAAATGTTTCAAATCTCGCGTGCCTGACCACTACGGTATTCAGCAAGTGCTTGCTCGGCAAGGGCGTCTAGCTTTCCAGCGGCTGCATCTGCTTCAATCTGCGCGTCCCAGGCATCCGCGTTGAATTGAGCAAACCAACGACGGAACTTGGCAAGTTCTGTTGGGGATAATTGCTCTACAGCTTGTTCAACTGATTCCGCAGTAATCATGGTTCACCTCCAAAATTTTAGCGATAGCATACCTCATTCTGAACTTATGGCTAACGGTGAACTCAGCAGCGGCGAAGCCGTCCGTGTTGAGTGATGGGATGGACTCCTCCCACCCACTCGGCATCGAAGTGCCAGAATGGAGAGGTGTTTCTATCCCATTCAACGAGCAGAAGGAGTCCGATCATGAACCCTACCACTGTCGCTGTGGATCTGGCAAAGACCGTTTTCGAACGGGCGATTACTGACGAACAAGGCCGCATCGTCGAACGCAAGCGCCTGTCGCGGGAAGCGTTTGCCCGATTCTTCGCCAACCGCCCGCCCTGCCGGATTGTCATGGAGGCGTGCGGATCGGCGCCTTACTGGACGCGGACGTTCGCGGCGCAAGGCCACACCGTGAAACTCCTGCCGCCTCAGTACGTGCGGGCCTACGTGCGCCGCAACAAGACCGACCGGGCCGATGCGGCGGCGTTGATCGAGGCCGACCGCTGCGGCGAAATTCTGCCGGTGCCGGTCAAGACCGCGGACCAGCAGGTCCTGCAAGGGCTGCACCGGGTGCGGAGCGCCTGGATGGGTGCCCGCACCGCCCGGATCAATACCGTGCGCGGCCTGCTGCGGGAGTTCGGTCTCGCGCTGCCGCAAGGCCCGGTGGCGGTGTTCCGCCAGCTGCCCGAGTGGCTGGAAGACGCCGAAAGCCCGATTCCCTATAGCCTCCGCCCGGCCTGGGCCGAACTGCTGGACGAGTTGCGCGAGCTCGAACGGCGCATCGCCGATCTGGAACGGCAACTTCAGGCCCAAGCGAAACTGCTGCCCGACGTGCAACGACTGATGAGGATCCCCGGTATCGGCCTGTTGATCGCCACCGCCCTGGTCGCCGCAGTAGGCCGCCTGGAACAGTTCCGCAACGGCCGTCATCTGGCGGCTGGGTGGGGCCTGACCCCACGTGAGTCGAGCAGCGGTCAGCGTCGACATCTCGCATCGCATCAGCAAGCGCGGTGATCCGTATTGGCGGATGTTGCTGATCCACGGCGCCCGCGGTGCTCAATGCCGCCCAGCGTCAAGCCACGCTCGAACACAGACCCTTGACCCGCCTCCAGCGCTGGGCGGTCGAGTTGGCGAGGAACCGTGGGCATAATAAGGCCGCCTGCGCCCTGGCTAACAAATTGGCCCGCATCGCCTTCGCCGTTGTCCGCCATCAACGGGCCTTCGAGGGGAATTTTGCGGACGCTCTCAAGGCGGCCGCATGAAGTCATGCTCCATTCCCCACCCACGACACAAGCTTGAGGTAAACGAAAGAGCGGCAAATTAACAACCTTTCCCTGGTTTGCGAAAGAGACGATCAAAGATCATGGCAACACCGGTCGGACCGGTACTGGGAAACGCCGATAACTAGGCTGGCCGTCGAAGGCCGATTCGAGCGATAGGCAACCGGTACGCGAACTCCATGAAGGCCAGGAGAAGATCTCTCCACCTAAAGGCCGGGATATACGACTGCAACCGATCCTGATTTGCCGGAAATCCAAACTCCCTCTCTTGCAAAACGGGAGGAGTCGATATACGCCTCGTTAGGCCCGCGATAGCAGATGAATTGACGAACTTGCGGGGTTATTTTTCCTGCTCGCTCTCACATCCACTCCACCGCCTCGTCGACGACGGCGATCGCCTCAATCTCGATCAGCGCCTCGGGGGAGTAGAGGGACGTGACCTCAACGATGGTGTCGGCCGGATACGGAGGCGTAAAGTAACGCCCGCGAAGCTCGACGATCTTCGGAAAGTTCGCCATATCGCGAAGGAAGATCGTAACCTTGACGACGTTCGCAAGGCTTGAGCCGCCGGCACGGAGAACCTGCTCGAGGTTGGCGAAGACCTGCTCGGCCTGGACATCAAAGTTGCCGATACCGACGATCTGTCCGTTCCTGTCGATCGCCGCCTGGCCCGAAATGAAGAGAAGATCGCCGACACGATAGCCCTGCGCGAGGCGGAAAGGCTTGTACGGATCCGCATCGATCGTGATCTCTTTTATCTTCATAGACCTTCCCCCTGATGGAAGCCTGGTCTGATGCCTAACGCTCGAATTGAGCCGCCGCGCGGAGCGCGGTCGGCTCGAATGAGTTGTTATCCGGACTCCTCGTCAGCGCTTGTGCGCCTGGGCCCGCTACCCGCGGGGTCCTCCCGGGTTCCTCCTGCCGCTGCCGTGGTTCCAGTCCCGTCCAGAGCTACACGTCGGCGAAGTCCCGTTGGTATTCCTGCTCCAACTCCTCGCGGTCGGCCCAGCGTCCGCGTCCAGGGCGGGTCTCGACGAACTCGCCGTCGCGAAACTCGCCCTCCGGCGGGACGTGCGCCTTCGGATCGGCGCCGTCAAGTACGGCGCAAAGGACGTCCAAATAAGTATGCGCGCCGGCCATGCCGCCCGCATCGAGGCTTCGACGACGATGCGTGAGGACCAACCTGGTGCCCGACTCTTCGGGGAAAAGCTCCCAGCAAACGGTACCCATCGGGGCTGCCTGCGAGTCGCCGAACCACCAAGTGTGCTCGAAGACTCGAGGCGGCTCCCAGCGCGTGATTTTGCCGTGGACGTCCATGCCCACGTGGTCATGGTGCTCCACCATCTTGCCGCCGAGGCCGTGGTCGATGTCCACTCGGGCACAGAACCATGTCCCGATCTTTTCCGGCTCGGTCAGCATGGCCCAGACACGTGCCGGCGGGTGCGCGATGTGGCGCTCGAAGGTCACTTCGTAGCCAGCTCGGATTCTTCGGGCAACCCCCTTATCGGTCATCACCTTTTCGGGATAACGCTTGCTTCAGCCGCGGGCCGAGCGCGCAGCGCGAGGCTCGTCGGCTGGAAGCGGTTGTTGGGAGGCCGTCAGGATCAAACTCCGTGTTTGCAGGATGTGTCTGGGATCATGCGGACGATTCATCGCGACCTCCTTCTCAGCGCGTCCTCTACGCCGACCAGAACTCGTCCTCGGTTTGCTGATCGCCCTGATACTGCCAGAACACCACGGCCTTCCCATTCTTGATAGTCCAGGCGTGCACCTGCGGCGACGACCACTTGCGGCCCTTTCGCTCCGCGCTCTCGGTGACCAGCACGACCACGCGCTGATCGTTGGCCAGCACGTCATCAATCTGGATCCGGAACGTCCCGCCGGACAATTCAGTGAAGTGCTGGAAAAAGCCGAGCACTTCCTGATGTCCGCGGTAGTCGCGCGAAAGCGGGCCGCGTCCGGGGACATGCCACAGGATCGCTTCGTCCATCGTCTGCAAGACGGCGGGGATGTCGCCCACCGCGAAGGCCGCGTAGGCGCGCTCGATCAACTGCTGGTTGCTGCTTGCAAGAGTGCTCATCGTCCACTCCTTGTGGTTGCATCAGGGGCTGGTGCGGCGGCCGATTCCCATACGCCTACGCCCCGGCCGCCCAACTACAAGTAGGCACCTTTAAGGTGTCTATTAATTTTCAATTGCCGGTGTATAACGCCACACCAGCAACCTGTTGAATTGGAGACTATAATATTGTAATTTTGATAGCAACCTTTTTATGCCAAATAACAATACACCGCCAAAACTCCTGGATCAGGTCCGCGACCGCATTCGAGTTAAGCACTACAGTATCCGTACCGAGACGCAATATGTGCAGTGGATAAAGCGGTTTATTTTATTTCACGGTAAACGCCATCCACTTGAAATGGGCGCAACGGAAGTAGAAGCATTTTTATCGCATCTGGCGGTGGAAGGGAGGGTATCGGCTTCAACGCAGAATCAGGCGTTGTCCGCTTTGCTGTTTTTATATAAGGAGGTGCTGTTGATTGATTTGCCATGGCTGGATAACGTTGTGCGCGCCAAACAGCCGCAGCGTTTACCCTGCGTGCTGACCCGTACCGAGGTGCGCAGCATATTGACGCTGATGAACGGAAGCTATGGTTTGATGGCGAATCTTCTGTATGGCACGGGCATGCGCTTGATGGAGTGTGTGCGCCTTAGGGTGAAGGATGTGGATTTTGAGCGCGGCGAGATTTTGATCCGTGACGGCAAGGGCGCCAAGGATAGGGTAACCATGTTGCCGGAGTCGTTAAAGGATTCTTTACTGGCGCATTTACACCTGCGCCGCACCTTATTCGATAACGATACAAAGCTTGGCAAGGCGTCGGTTTATTTGCCCGATGCACTGGAACGCAAATATCCCAACGCGGCGACAGATTGGGCTTGGCAATATATTTTCCCTTCCGGCAGTTTTTCAGTCGATCCGCGCAGCGGTGTCGAGCGCCGGCATCATATTGACGAAAAATTATTGCAGCGGGCGATGAAAAAGGCGGTGCAGGCTAGCGGCATAGCAAAGTTGGCTACGCCACATACCTTACGCCACTCCTTTGCCACGCATTTGCTTGATTCCGGTTACGATATTCGTACCGTGCAGGAATTGCTTGGGCATTCGGATATCAGTACGACGATGATTTATACCCATGTATTAAAGGAAGAAATGGGGTCAGGTCTTGTTATTTGCGCATGCCAAAATAAACAAAGGCAAGAATCAAGACATGACCCCTTTCGCTCCTTTTCCTGCAGAAACCGCTGACGTCGTGTCAATTTCGGCTTCTTCACAAAAACCGCTTCGCTGAGTCCGAGTTGCTTCATCGTGGGTCGACCTTCCAAAAAATTAACTGAGGCCTATTTTACCGAAGACGGAGAGTTGTTCAGAGTTTCCTTAAAAGAAGGAGAAGATGATGACCCTGTGTATTAGCTGATGCTAATTTTTACCTTTTCGAGGGTTTGGGCTTAGAACCCTTGTTGGGCATTTTATTCATTGTAAGGCTTAACAGTCACATCTGTTAACTTTGGTGTACCATCAAAAAAGCAGAAAATCCTAAATTTTTCTTTTACACCAAATGCATTGCCGGCAGTAAATGTACTCGAAATTATTGTGTTACCGTTTGGCTTGGGATCATAACCAACATCTAAAAAATGTGAAAATTTCACACTTGAAGGTATTAAAGCCCTCTTCTTTGCTTCTTTACTACAGATTATTAGACCTTCTGTTTTACTTATATTTTTAGCTTCCTTAGGTGTTATATTTTTTTGATATCACTGAGGCTAAACCGCACAAGTTCAGGTACTTGTCTGTCGCCGCACTGAACAAAAAAAGGGTGGTGGGTTAATTTGATTTAATGGCTAGAATATTCACTTTGCTTTCGTTCGTTTATCAGAAGCACAACCATGGCGCATCAACTCGTTCGTTGCAAATATTGTGAAAGCCCCGATGTAGTTCGTT
>CADDZF010000143.1 GCA_902812445.1 Methylococcaceae bacterium
GCTCCTGACCGCCTGGCCCATCGCCGGCGCGCCACAAGCGATCTGGCTGGCCTTTATCGTCTTTGCCCTGGCCTGGCCGCGCCTGTTGCCCATCTTTGGCCGGTTGCTGCCCAGAAAGCCACGTATCGGACGGCTGGATTTAGCCGGTCATTGGCGCGGCGTCGGCGAAGATCTGCTGCTCACCGTCGGCCACACCTTGGTGGAACTGGTCCTGTTGGCCCAGCAGGCCTGGCTGATGGTCGATGCGATCGCGCGTACGCTGTTCCGGCTGCTGATCACGCGCCGCAAGCTGCTGGAGTGGGTCACGGCCGAGCAGGTGAAGGCCACCGCCAGTCTCAAGTTGAAGAACTTTCTATGGACCCTACGCGGTGCCACCATAGTCGTCTGCATCGCCGGCGCAGTCATCGTCTGGTTCAATCCGGCCGCCATCAAGACGGCATTGCCGCTGGTCCTGCTATGGTGGCTGGCACCGTTCGTCGCTCGTATTCTCAGTCTACCCTCGGCGCCGGATCCGAAGGAAACGCCGTCGCCGGAGCAGGCGCGGCGGCTTAGGCTCATCGCGCGCCGAATCTGGCGCTTTTTTACCACGTTCGTGACGGCGGAAGATCGTCACCTCCCGCCCGACAATTTTCAGGAAGATCCGCAGCCGGTCATCGCTCACCGCAGCTCGCCGACTAACGTCGGACTTTATCTGTTGTCCACGGTGGCGGCGCGCGATTTCGGCTGGCTCGGTGTCCTCGACATGCTGGAGCGCATCGATGCGACGCTCGCGACGCTGCAGGTAATGGAACGCTATCACGGTCATTTTTATAACTGGTATGACACCCGCGATCTACGTCCGCTGGATCCGAAATACGTTTCCACCGTGGACAGTGGCAATCTGGCCGCCCATTTCCTGACGCTCGGCCAGGCCTGCCAGGAAATCAAGGAGAAGCCGGTACTGCGGGCGGCGGCGTTGAAAGGCGCAGAGGATACCCTGCTGCTGGTACATGCTGCCACGACCGACATCGGCGACGATCGGCGCACGCAGACCGTTACCTTGGGAGAGCTGAACGATGCCATAGCCGATTTGCGGACCAAACTGCGGACGGCGCCCCAGACGTCCGCGGAATGGAGCGCGCACTGGAAAACGCTGGCCGAGCGCGCCGATACCCTGCTCGATATCGCCGCCGCGTTTGCTGCCGAGCGCGCCGAAGCGGATAGCGAGGTGCTGGCGTGGGCGCAATTACTCTGTGCGGACGTGCAGTCACAGCGGCGCGACATCGATGTCCTGATGCCTTGGGCCAATCTGGGCCTACCCGCCTTTGCACGCATCGCCGGCGCGGAGGAAGCGCCACACTGGGAAGCGCTCAAGGGGCAGCTCGAGCACGCGGCGCCGCTGGACGAGCTGCCCTCGCGCTGCCGCATCGCGCTGGAGCACGTAGAGGCCTTGAAGACGCTGGCCGCCAGCCAGAGCGGGCGACTGCGGTTGGAAAACTACTTTCCGGCGCTGGAGCGGGCACTGGAAAGTTCGGCCGCGCAGTGCATCGCGCTGATCGATCGCTTGGACCGGGTCAGCGCTCTGTCGCAGCAGCTGTTCCACGACATGAACTTCCGTTTTCTGTTCGATGCCAGTCGCAAGTGGTTCGCCATCGGCTATCAGGTCGCGGAAGCCGCTCTGGACCAGAGCTATTATGACCTGCTCGCTTCCGAGGCGCGCCTGGCCAGCTACTTGGCGGTCGCCAAGCGCGACGTGCCGACACTGCACTGGTTTCGTCTGGGTCGGCGTCTCGTGCCGACCTCGAAGGGTCCAACCCTGGTGTCCTGGTCAGGCTCGATGTTTGAGTACCTGATGCCGTCGCTGGTCCTTTATACGCCGCGCGGGAGCTTGCTGGATCAGACCTGCCGCCGCGTGATCGGGCACCAGATCGATTATGGCGAACGGCGTGGTGTGCCTTGGGGCATATCGGAGTCCGCTTTGAACGCGCGCGATCTGTATTTGACCTATCAGTACTCCGATTTCGGCGTTCCCGGTCTTGGCCTCAAGCGCGGCCTGGGCCAGAATCTGGTAATCGCCCCCTATGCCACCGCGCTTGCCGCCATGTACGATGTGCATGACGCCGACGAAAATTTCCAGCGGCTGGCCGGGTTGGGGGCGCTCAAGCGCTACGGATTTTACGAGGCGGTCGATTTCACCTCGATCCGGGTACCGGAAACCCAGTCGCTTGCGCTCGTGCGCGCTTATATGGCACACCATCAGGGAATGTCACTGATATCGCTCGCCAATGCCGTATTTAACGGCCTCATGCGTCACCGCTTTCATCGCGAGCCGATCATCCAGTCAGCCGAGCTGCTGCTGCAGGAACGTTTTCCGAGTGCGGCGCCGGTTGTGCCGCCGCCCGAGGATCAGGTACCGATAGAGTCCGTCAAGGAGGCGGTGCCGGTGGTCTCACGCTGCTTTGATTCGCCGCTCACGCCTTATCCGGTATCGCACCTGCTGTCCAATGGCCACTATGCGGTGATGATCACCGGCGCCGGGTCCGGCTACAGCCTCTGGGGCCAGCTCGCCATCACCCGCTGGCGCGAGGATGTTACTCGCGACGCCTTCGGCAGCTATTTCTATTTGCGCGATCAGGCAAGCGGGCACGTCTGGTCCGCCGGCTATCAGCCCTGCGCGGTCATGCCCGACAGTTACGAGGCCGATTTTACCGAAGACCGGGCGCGTATCACGAGCCGCGATGACTCGCTGACGACGGTGCTGGAAGTCGTCGTCTCGCCCGAGGACCAGGCCGAAATGCGCCGACTGACGCTGAGTAATAGCGGCGAGCGGGCGCGGGACATCGAAATCACGTCCTACACCGAGGTGGTATTGGCGCCCCTTGCAGCCGATATCGCGCATCCGGCGTTCTCCAATCTATTCGTACAGACCGAATATCTCCATGAAGTCCGTGGCCTGATCGCGACGCGACGTCCGCGTTCGGCCAAGGATCCGCAGATCTGGGCCGCTCACGTAATCGCTCTGCCGGGCGATGCTCTGCACGGCATCGAGTACGAAACCGACCGCGCGCGCTTTCTCGGGCGCGGCCGCACGGTGCACGCCCCGCTGTCCGTCATGGACGGGCGGCCGTTATCGAATACCGTCGGCGCCGTGCTGGACCCGATCTTCAGCCTGCGCTGCAGAATCCGCATCGAACCCGAGGAGACCATCCATATCGCCTTTGCCACCGTGGCAGCGTCTTCCCGTGAAGCGGTCATCGATCTGGCCGACAAGTATCACGACCTGGGCGCCTTCGAGCGGATCTCCGCCCTGGCCTGGACCCAGGCCCAGGTACAACTGCACTATCTGCGCATCCAGGCCGATGAGGCCCAGCTGTTCCAGTACCTCGCCAATTACATTCTCTATTGCCAGCCGGGTTTGCGACCCAGCGGCGATTTATTGAAACTGAACACGCTCAGTGTCGCCGGCCTGTGGCGGCACCGCATATCCGGCGATCGGCCGATCGTTTTACTGAGGGTATCCCGGCCGGAGGATCGCGACATCACCTGGCAGTTGCTGCGGGCGCACGAGTACTGGCGCTTGAAGCGTCTACCCGCCGATCTGGTGATTCTGAACGAGAAAGCGACCTCCTACGCACAGGAGTTGCAAGCCATGCTAGAAAGCATGACGGTGGCGAGCCAGGCGATGGCGCCACACGAAGGCCGGGAAGAGCAGGGCGGTGTGTTCGTCGTCCGCGCCGATCTACTCAGTCAGGAAGAGAAAATCCTGCTGCAGACCGCCGCCCGCGTCGTGCTGGTTGGTAGCCGGGGCAACCTCGCCGAGCAGGTGCTGCTGCAGCACGCCCGCCCGTTGGCGCCGCTCAGTCCGCGCCGGCTGCTGCCGGCGTTTGCCGGGTACGGCGAGATCGATTTGCCGCTACCCCGCCTCGAGTTCTTCAATGGTGTTGGCGGCTTCACCGACGACGGTCATGAATATGTCATCGCGCTGAAGCAAGGGCAGCATACTCCGGTACCGTGGGTCAACGTGATCGCCAATCCGCGGTTCGGATTCATCGTGTCCGAAGCAGGCTCGGGCTGTAGCTGGTGCCTCAACAGCCGGGAGAATCAACTGACGTCCTGGTCGAACGATCCGGTCAGCGACCCGGGCGGCGAAGCCATTTATATCCGTGACGATGAAACCGGCGCGCTGTGGACACCGACCGCACTGCCTATCCGTATCGACAACGCCACGTACATCGCCCACCACGGCCAGGGTTATAGCCTGTTCGAACACGCTTCGCATGGCATCATCAGCGAATTGCAACAGTTCGTCAGCTGGGAAGAGCCCGTCAAAATTTCCCGCCTGCGGCTGGAAAACGCGTCCGCACGGCCACGGAAGCTGTCGGTAGCCGGATACGTGGAATGGGTGCTGGGTCCGTCGAGGAACAAGAACATCGGCTTCGCCGTCACCGAACACGACGCCGAGACAGGTGCGCTGTTTGCTTATAATCCCTGGAATACCGATTTCGGCGAGCGCATCGCCTTCTTCGATCTGGCCGGTCTGCAAACCTCCTGGACCTGCGACCGCACCGAGTTTCTGGGCCGCAACAGTGGCTTGGGTCGGCCACAGGCGCTGTTGCGCGGTGGTAGGCTGAGTAACCGCTGCGGCGCCGGTCTCGACGTCTGCTGCGCACTGTTGACGGCTCTAGAACTCAAGCCGGGGCAGCGCGTGGAACTGGTTTTCCTGCTCGGGCAGACGGAAGACCGGCCGAGCGCCCGCGAACTGGTCCGCCGTTACCGACAAATCGACGCACAGGCCGCCTTGGCGTCCGTCACTCAGAACTGGGAACGGCTGCTCGGCAAGGTTCAGGTCGAAACGCCCGATCGCGCCATGGATATCCTGCTCAACCGCTGGTTGTTATACCAAACGCTCAGCTGCCGCTTCTGGGCGCGCGCGGCGTTCTATCAGGCCGGGGGCGCCTATGGCTTTCGCGATCAACTGCAGGACAGCATGGCGCTTGCGCTGATCGAGCCGGAACTGACGCGCGCCCATTTGCTGACAGCGGCCTCCCGCCAGTTCCTCGAGGGCGATGTGCAGCACTGGTGGCATCCACCTACCGGCCGCGGGGTGCGCACGCATTTTTCCGACGATCGGGTATGGCTGCCTTTTGTGGCCTCTCACTACGTCGCCGTGACCGGAGATGAGGCCGTGCTCGACGAGCTCGCCCCTTTTATCGAAGGTCCGCCACTTGCGCCGGAGCAGGAAGACGCTCACTACGAGCCGATGCAGTCCGATCAATACGCCAGCCTCTACGAACATTGCAAGCGGGCGCTGGACGCCAGCCTAGCGGTCGGCGTGCATGGCCTGCCACTGATGGGCACCGGTGACTGGAACGACGGCATGAACCGTGTCGGTCACGAAGGCAAAGGCGAGAGCGTCTGGCTAGCCTGGTTTCTGCACACGACCCTGACCCGGTTCGCCGAGCTCGCGCAATCGCGTGGCGATGAGGCGGCGGCGGTCCGCTGGCAGGATCACGCGGCGCATTTGCTAACCGCTATCGAGAAGGAAGCCTGGGACGGCGCCTGGTACAGGCGCGCCTATTTCGATGACGGCACGCCCTTGGGCTCCGCCGCCAATGCGGAATGCCGCATCGATTCCATCGCGCAAAGCTGGAGCGTGATCTCGGGCGCTGGCGACCCGGAGCGTGCCCGCCGCGCCATGAGTTCGGTCGAACAGTACCTGATCAGGGCCGGCGACGACCTGGTGCTGCTGTTCACGCCACCCTTCGACAAAACGCACCTCGACCCTGGCTATATCAAGGGTTACCTGCCCGGCGTCCGCGAGAATGGCGGCCAGTACACCCACGCGGCGATCTGGAGTCTGATGGCCTATGCCTTGCTCGGCGACGGCGACCAAGCGGGTGAAATGTTCCAGATGCTGAACCCGATCAACCGCGCGGCAACACGGGCCGGCGTCTATGCCTATAAGGTCGAGCCTTATGCAGTCGCTGCCGACATCTATGCCGAGCCACCCCACGTCAGACGTGGCGGCTGGACGTGGTACACCGGTTCTGCGGGCTGGTTCTACCGCGCCGGCGTGGAGTTCATGCTCGGTTTATCGGTTCGCGCCGACCGGCTTTCTATGGATCCTTGCATCCCCGCCCGCTGGCGCAGCTATAACGTGAGTTACCGCCACGGCGACACCCGCTACCGCATCCATGTCGACAATCCGAATGGTGTCACCCGCGGCGTGGTCCAGCTCGAGCTCGACGGCGCCGCTCAGGATGGCAACAGTTTCCGCCTTGCAGCGGACGGCAAAATACACCGCGTCAACGTCGTGCTCGGCTAGGAGCGCCACCCAGAGCGGTGTTCACCTAGCGGGAAGTACGTAGCGGGATATTGATCGGGCACCTCGTCTTGGCACCGGCATCGAACGGGCATGGGGAAGATATTAATGAGGCGATGGTTCTTGATCGCTCTCGTGCTCCCGCCGGCGTCAACTGTAGCGGATGAGGGCAAGACGATATCGCTGCAGGCGCAGCTCGGAGCCAATCTATATGAGCATCGCTTCGGGGCGCACGGCATGCCGGCGCTGGACCAGACCATCGCCGACAAGTTTCAGCTCGGTGAGCAGGTCAGCGGCGCCTGGTGGTGGAGCGAGAAGACGCAGCTCGGACTGCAGCTGCAATTCAGCGAAGAGATCGATGAAGGCACGCTCGCCGACGTGCAGTTTCAGCCCTTCGTAGGCTGGCAGCCGATTAAAGCCGTCAACCTGGCGCTTGCGCTGGTGTTGGCGCCGCGCACGAGCGGTCATGACGAATTCGGTTTCGGCTTGCAGCCATCGATCGGCACCAATCTGCCGCTGAGCGAGCATCTGCAACTGGTATTCACGGCGCAGCTGCCGATCATGATCGAACCTGAGCCGATGTTCCAGATGATGCCCCTGTTCGGCATCAGCTATGATCGGTGATCACCTGCTCGGCCACGCCGCGCAAGGATCGATGCGACCTTTCGCAAATCGGGCTGGCTTTTTCAAGAGGCCGATTGGCGATCCCTGGCGAGCGCCAGATCGAATCGTTTTAAGTTCCTGTTAAAGTATCACCGGCGCATTGGGCAATTCGTCTCGTCGCTCTGCCGAGGCGGGGTAATAGCGCTCCAACTGCGCGCTGACCGCCCGGATGCCGGCCAGCGCGCCGGTTTCGAAGCGTCCCTCGCGGAAAGCCGCTTCCATGTCGCGGCAGATTTCCTCCCAGCTTTCTACGCCTACCTGACGATGGATACCGCGATCGGCGACGATCTCGACGTCACGGTCGGCGAGCAAGAGATAGATCAGCACGCCATTATTGTGCTCAGTGTCCCATACCCGCAGCAGCGAGAACACTTCAATGGCGCGTTCGCGAGCGCTCAGCCCGCGCAGCAGCTGGTGAAGCTCAAGCGCGGCTTCCACGGCGAAACGGATTTCCCCGGCGTGGCTGGCCTCGGCGTCCCGTATCGCCTGCTCGATGGCTTGCAATGACCGTTGCGGAAACTTCCGCTTAAGCGTCCAGTGTTCCGTGGCAAGGTGTCTCAACC
>CADDZF010000144.1 GCA_902812445.1 Methylococcaceae bacterium
GTACATTCCCATCGTCGGCAGCTTCGACCGGGACGGCTGCATCTATCCTTTGCGCGACATCTACAAGCGCTCAGTCGAGGTGCATGATACCCTGGATGCACTCGGCAAGCTGGATGAGCTGCTCGCTTTCGCTCGCTTCGCGCAGGCATTCGGCAACGCCACCGTGCTACCCGAAGTGCATGATTCCGACGAACACGTCATGGACGTCGAAGGCGCGCGCAACGCCATATTGGGCAAGGCGAATGCCCAATATGTCCCCAACGACATCGAGTTGAACAAGGTCTATCTGACGTTCATTACCGGGCCAAACAGCGGCGGCAAGACGGCGTTCTGCAAGACCTTGGCGCAAATTCAGTTATTGGCCCAGATCGGTTGCTATGTACCGGCGCAGCGCGCCGAGTTGTCCATCGCCGACCGGATCTTCTACCAAGTGCCGGAAATCGGCTCTCTGGCCGATGGGGAAGGTCGCTTCGGCACCGAGCTGAAGCGTACCAAGGGGATCTTTCTGGCGACGACGAGTCGCAGCCTGGTGATTCTGGACGAGCTCTCGGAAGGCACCACGACGGAGGAGAAGCTGGAAATCTCGATCAATATTCTCAATGGGTTCTACAAAAAAGGAAACAACACCATTCTGATCACGCACAACCACGAGCTGGTCGATTTTTTTGTCGGTCAGGCGGTCGGGCTGGCGCGCCAGGTCGAATTTGCGGGCGAAGAGCCGACTTACCGGCTGATCGAAGGTATATCGCGGATCAGCCATGCGCATCGAATCGCAAGAAAGATCGGATTTGCCAAGGAAGATATCGAACGACACCTTAGCGAAAAAGGCGCATAGAATACGGCGCTTGTCTCTTGAAGGCCACTTAGGGGCTGCGGCATGGTTGAAATTCATCAGATTCCCGTGTTGGCGGACAATTACATTTATTTGATTCATGAACCTGCGTCGAAAACCACGGCGGCGGTCGATCCGGCGCTGGCCGGGCCTGTGCTGGCAGCCTTGAACGAGCAAACGTGGACGCTGACCCATATCCTCAACACTCATCACCACGGCGATCACGTCGGCGGGAACCTCGAGCTTAAGGCGCGCACGGGCTGCGTGATCGTCGGTCCGCGCGCCGAGCGTGATCGGATTCCGGGCATCGACGTCGCCGTCGCCGAAGGCGATCACTTTTCTTTAGGAGAGGCGACGGCTCACATATTTGATGTGCCGGGCCACACGCGCGGGCATATTGCCTACTGGTTTCCCGAGTCGGATTCCCTGTTTTGCGGCGATACCCTGTTCGCCATGGGCTGCGGCCGCCTGTTCGAGGGCACGCCGGAACAGATGTGGCGCTCGCTCGGCAAGCTCAGGGTGCTGCCGTCTTCGACCCGGGTTTACTGCGCCCATGAATATACCCAGGCTAACGGCCGCTTCGCAGTAACGGTGGAGCCCGACAATCAGACCTTAAGGGAGAGAATGGCCAAGGTCGACGAGCTGCGCAGGCGGGGGTTTCCGACCGTACCGTCGAAAATGGGCGATGAATTGGCTACCAATCCATTCTTGCGGCCGGAAAGCCCGGCGATTCGTCGCTCGTTGGGCTTGATGGGTGCAAACGATGCTGAAGTGTTTGGCGAAATCCGGCGCCAGAAAGATCGATTTTGAAGGAGTTGTCAGCGATTGCCACGGATCGCCAACGGCTTGCCTTATCGCCGAGTTTTCCTGAAAATAGCTGGCACGGATGCCCGTAGCGGATGAACTACGCGATCTCATCCGGGCACGGATTGGTGATCCCGTGATGATACGTCGGGCGGTCTTACCTGCCGGTTTCTTTAACAATAGCGGTTGTCCGAGTTAAGAAAATGGCTTCCGCGCCCGCTTTTCCGTGCCTGGACCCTGGGCCAGCGCTCATCAACCGTTTTTGCTTTGATGCACACGACTCGAGCAACCCTCAACGTGCCTGCCCATGATTAAAACCATACGCAACCAGGCGATCGCGCTGGCCGGGCTGTCACAAGCGGTTTATCTGGTCCAGCAAATTGCCAAGCGGGGCGTGGTTGATGAAAAAGAGCTGGAGACAGCCATAGCCAGCGTATTGAAAATAGATGCCGACGATGTACTCGATGTCTACGGTGGTCTGCCATCTATTGCCACCGGACTTCGACTTTTGGAGAAACAACTGGGCGGGCGCGACAGCCTAGATCCGGAGCAAGCGCGCTATGCGGCAAGCCTTATTTTCTTGGAAAACAAACTGTCGGCCCAGCCCAGAATGCTGGAAGCGATTCGCAGCGGGATTGAGAACGCCGCGAAACAGACGGAAGATTTGCCGCTGCTGCACGAAAACAGATTGCTCGGCCTGGCCAAGATTTATCAAGACACCGTCAGTCGTTTGACGCCGAAAATAATCGTCAGCGGAGAACAGGTCTACCTCGGCAATCCGGCCAACGCCAACACGATCCGCTCGCTACTGCTGGCCGGCATCCGTTCGGTCGTGTTATGGCGGCAATGCGGCGGCAGTCGGTGGAAGTTTCTGTTTTATCGCCGCAAGCTGCAGCAGGAGACACGTGACCTGATACGGAGTTTGTGATGCCCACGGCTTTACCCGAGGCTTGCCGGGCTGTCGCATGACAACGGGGATCGAGTCCTCAACGCCGTTTCAGGATCTGGCGTTCCCGAGCGCCACCTTCACTTGTCGTATTTGATGTACTTGAAACGAGGATCGTCCGGTGTTCCCGCGAACAATCCCCGGCTCTCCGCCGCTGCATCCCACTGAATCAGTTCTTCGATTTTTCTCGCCAGGGCAAAATCCTTGTCGGTGATGCCCTTGGCTGAGTGAGTGACCAATTTTACGATGACGAAGGCGTAAGAAACGGTAAGATCTGGATGATGCCAAGCCGCCTCGGCCAAGTGTCCGACTGCATTGACGACCATCAACGTCGCTTTCCAGCCGCTGGTGCGGTACTTGCGGCGGATCCAGCCTTTCTCGTAATACCAGTGCGGCAGTTCCTGTCTTAGCTTCTGTTCAATCTCTGCTTCGCTGTACACGCTCTCTTCTTTGGCGGCCATAAATCCTCTGCTGTTTGAACATTCGGTACAGCTAGCTTCATCTTGCCTCCAGTTGATGTCAAGCAGGCTGTTCTTAGAGCTTTAGCCAGGCATATCCAGTCGCCCGTCAAGCCGCTGGACAGCCGTATCCATCGAAAGAGGAGACCGTAACGCAATGCATTTCGCGCTCACGGCGTCATTCTGCCACCGCACCGCACTTGCCGGATCGCGTATGCGACATTGGCTGCCTGCCGGTTCTGTCGCACGTCGTGCACGCGGAAAATGCGAACACCACTCATCACGCCGAGGGCAGTCGTCGCCACGGTAGCTGCGATCAATTCATCCGGCCTGGGTTCGCCACAGATGGCTCCCATGAAACGCTTACGGCTGGCTCCCAGCAGTACCGGTTGACCCGTCGCCACCAATCTGTCCAGTTCGGCCAACAGCAAGAGGTTGTCGTTGCGACGCTTGCCGAAGCCGATTCCGGGATCGAGGATGATGTTTCCCGCGCTGACACCCGCCCGCATTGCGGCGGCGACCCGCTGCTCGAGAAATGCCAGCACTTCATCGACTACGGCCTCATAGTAGGGGCTCTCCTGCATGGTCTTCGGCGTCCCTTGCATGTGCATGAGGACGAGGGGGGTATCCCGTTTCGCAGCCAGGGAAAGGATTGCCGGATCGTCGCGACCCGCCGAGATATCATTGATGATGTCAGCGCCTTGCGCTAGGGCGACTTCCGCGACTTCGCTGCGCGTGGTGTCGATGCTGATCAGACAGTCGACCGACAGCTTCTGGCGCAGAATTTCCATGACCGGGATGACGCGCGCGAGTTGCTCTTCCGCGCTTACCCGGTCGGAACCCGGATGGGTGGATTCGCCGCCGATATCGATGATATCGGCCCCTTCTTCGATCATGCGCCGCGCCTGCGCCAAGGCTTGTCGCGGTCCTGTGTAAAATCCGCCATCCGAAAAGCTGTTCGGCGTGACGTTCAAAATTCCCATGATCAAAGGTCGATCGCTGTGTTTCAGCGTATCCAGCCTGTCTGTCTTATTCACCGCTCTGGCAAGTCAAGAGCATTCATGAAGTCGGCTATTTCGGCACTGGCATCGTCTTTACCGCGGCATCTGGTGCGATTGCCGTCTTTAATGTCGGGCCCGCTTGAGGGCATCGCTTCGTTATTCGATGAACAGTGATGCCGGCACCGGCCTACGGGTCCATGAAGAGGTCGAGCCGGCCGTAGTCTCCGATCGCGCGCAAGGAATGGTATAAGAGCTTTTGCACGGCGAAGTCGGGAAAACGTTGGCGTTGTGAGGTTTTTATAACATAAATCGTGCTTTTCCGGCAATGGAAACGCCTTTGCTGCCTTGCCCGGATGGGGCACCGTGGCAGGAAGACGAATGGTAGAATGATTTCCTGGCCAGCTGAGATCCCGTTATGAGCGCTGTTCACCCGAAAACGATATTGGCTCCGAGCGATGCACTGATCATCGTCGACGTACAGCAGGATTTTTTGCCCGGCGGCGCGCTCGCCGTACCCCGGAGCGATGAAATCCTGCCCGTCCTCAACGGCTACATCGAGCGTTTTCGTGCCGCCGGCCTGCCCGTGGTTGTCACCCGTGACTGGCATCCTCCGGATCATTGTTCGTTCAAGCCGCAGGGGGGGCCGTGGCCGGTTCACTGCGTTGCCGGAACAGCTGGCGCCGGATTTCCGCTTGAACTCAAATTGCCCGAGGACGTGCGCATCGTCTCCAAAGCCGAGGATCCCATGCAAGACGCTTACTCAGGATTCAGCGGCACGAACCTCTCCGCAATGCTGAGAGCGCTGGGCATCCAGCGCCTGTTCATCGGCGGGCTGGCAACCGATTATTGTGTGCTCAACACCGTCCTGGATGCCCTGCGCAAGGGGTTTGGCGTATTTCTGCTGGAGGACGCCATCCGCGCCGTGAACGTGCGCCCAGGAGACGGTGAGCGCGCCGTCGCGCGCATGCGAGAGCGGGGCGCCGTGGCACTCCAGCTTAAGGCGCTCATGCCATGATCCACGCCGACAGCGTGCTGCTGACCGATCTTTATCAGCTGACCATGCTGCAGGGCTATTGGCAGGAAGATATGCGGGATAGCGCCACCTTCGAGTTGTTCGTGCGAAAACTCCCGCGTACGCGGAATTTTCTCATCGCAGCCGGGCTCGAGCAGCTTCTGGCGTTCCTCGAAGCGTTCCGGTTCACCGATGAGGAATGCCTCTGGCTGAGACAGTGCGGTTATTTTCAAGCGGACTTTATCGATCATCTGGCCCGACTGCGCTTTACTGGCGCTGTCTGGGCAATGCCCGAAGGCACGGTATTTTTTCCAAACGAGCCCATCATTCGCGTGACTGCGCCCCTTGCGGAAGCACAGATCATCGAGACCCGCCTGATCAATCTGATGCAGTTTCAGACCATGGTCGCCTCGAAAGCGGCGCGCTCGGTGCTGGTGGCGCCAGGAAAACTGCTCACCGATTTTGGTCTTCGCCGCGCGCACGGCGCCGAAGCCGGCCTCCTGGCCGCCCGCGCCTGCGCTATCGCTGGCTTTTCCGGCAGCTCCAATGTGCTCGCCGGCATGCGCTTCGGCATTCCAATGTACGGCACGATGGCGCATTCCTACATCATGGCTCACGACGATGAAGCCGAGGCGTTCGAGCGCTTTGCGCGGGCTCAGCCCAGCAATGTGGTGCTGCTCATCGACACCTATGATACCCTCGCGGCGGCGCACAAGGTAGTCGCGCTGGCCGCTCGGCTGGCGAGCAGTCACCTGCGCATCAGCGCCGTGCGGCTGGACAGCGGCGATCTGCTCGCGCTCTCCCGCGAAGTGCGCAGGATTCTCGATGCGGGCGGCCTCGCCGATTGCCGCGTTTTCGCCAGCGGCGATCTCGACGAATACGAGCTCGAGAGGCTAATCCACGCCGGCGCGGCGATCGACGGCTTTGGCGTCGGCACCCGCGTGACCACTTCGGAAGACGCGCCTTATCTCAACTGTGCCTACAAGCTCGAAGAATACGCCGGCCGCCCGCGCTTGAAGCGCTCGGCCGGGAAAGTGACCTGGCCAGGATGCAAGCAGGTCTACCGATCCTATGATCCGCAAGGCACCATGCGACAGGACATTGTGACTTTGGAGGCGGAAGTGCAGGCGGGTGAGCCGTTGTTGCGACCGGTGATGCAGAACGGCCACCGACTGGCGCCGCCGGTGCGTCTGGCGGAAGTGCAGGCGCGCGTCAGACAACAGCTTCAAGCCTTGCCCGAACCGCTGAGAAAACTTTCCGCGGCTGCGGCCTATTCGGTCACCGTCGCCGACGGCCTCAGGCGCCTGGCAGCGAAACTGGGCGCACCGCCGCTGACGTAACAGTGGAACGGCGGCCTGGAGGACGGCGCGGGTAGGAGGTCAGCGCTTCGAAGCCGGCCACGACATCTAACAATTCCTCCGTGATTTTATTCTGACGCTGTTCCCGGAAACGGGCATTGAGGCCTTCCAGCCGCTCGTCGATGTTTCTCTCGGCGATCTGCATCGCCACCAGCCGGCTGGCGTGTTCGCTCGCCAACGACTCGGTACAGGCGCGAAACACGGCGATGAACAGGTACTGCCGGACCAGAGCGGCAAGCAACGGCCGGCTGGCCATGGTATGCGTCGGCAAGGAATGCGAAGGCCAGTCTCGCCGCTCGGCGAACTGTTGAAAGTCGATCGGTAGCAGCGTCTGCATGACAGGATCGTGGACGACGCCGGAACGGTGCTCATTATAAAACAGCAGTATCCGGCTTAGGCCGCTTGAGCGCCAGCGGCCAAGCTGCAGCAGGATGCCTTGCACGGCCGGGGTGATGCCGGCGACGGAAGCCGGTTCAACGAAACGTTCTTCGATGCTTTCCCCTTGGGCTTCCAGAAACGCCGCTACGCGAAGACCGACCGCCAGCACGCGGCGGCGCGCCCTGTTCGGCTGCAACTTCATCAGCTCCCCCAGGCCAAACGCGCTGATCGTCTCGTTGAAGCGCCCGCACAAGCCCTGATCCGATCCGAAACTGACTGCGCCCAGTCCAGAACTCTCTTCCGGACGTTCGGGCGGACTTGCCAGATCAGCTTGCCGCGCCACGACTTCAAGGCCCATTTCAATGGTCCTGCGATAGTCCTCGAGCGCCGTTTCCGCCCGCTCATACTGGCGGATGCTCACGGCCGACAGCACTTTCATGGTGCGGACGATGGACTTCAACTCGCCGGTCGCGGTGATAGCCCGCTGCAGCGTTTCCTGCGTTTGCATCAGCCGGGTCCATCGTCCCGAAATTCGGCCAGGGCAGACTGCGCTAGGTCCAGCAGACGGGCCTTATCGCCTGCCTCAAGCGCGGTTCCGGCGTTGATTTTACGGCATTCTGCAGCGGCCTGTTCGCTCACTAAACGATGCAAGG
>CADDZF010000145.1 GCA_902812445.1 Methylococcaceae bacterium
GTTTGCTGGGCCAGCTAAAAAAAGAAGCCAACTCCATTCTGTTCATCGACGAAATCCATACCATCATCGGCGCCGGATCGGCCTCCGGGGGCGTGATGGATGCATCGAACTTGATCAAGCCGGTGTTGACGTCAGGCGAATTGCGCTGTATCGGTTCCACCACGTATCAAGAATACCGTGGCATTTTCGAGAAGGACCGAGCACTGGCGCGGCGGTTTCAGAAGATTGACGTTTACGAACCCAGCATCGAGGAAACCTTCCATATTTTAAAGGGACTGAAATCGCGGTTTGAGAAGCATCATGACGTCAAGTATTCGCTTGCCGGCCTGCGCGCTGCTGCCGAGCTGGCGGGGCGCTATATCAACGACCGGCACCTGCCCGACAAGGCGATCGACGTGATCGATGAAGCTGGCGCGAGCCAGCGCCTGTTGCCCGTCTCGCGCCGCAAGAAGCTCATCGGCACGGTCGAAATCGAGGATATCGTCGCCAAGATAGCCAGAATTCCGCCTAAAACCATTTCGACCAACGATAAGGGTAAACTCCAGGAACTGGAGAAGAACCTGAAGATGCTCGTGTTCGGTCAGGATGAAGCGATCTCGGCCCTGGCATCGGCGATCAAGCTGTCGCGGGCCGGACTCAGGGAAACGCAAAAACCGATCGGATCGTTTTTGTTTGCAGGACCGACTGGCGTGGGTAAAACGGAAGTCACCCGCCAGCTGGCCAGCGTATTGGGTATCGAGTTGATACGTTTTGATATGTCCGAATACATGGAGCGGCATACGGTATCCCGCCTGATCGGCGCACCTCCGGGTTACGTGGGTTTCGACCAGGGCGGCCTGCTGACCGAGGAAGTCAGCAAGCATCCACACGCCGTTTTATTGCTGGACGAAATCGAGAAAGCGCATCCCGACGTGTTCAATCTGCTGCTGCAGGTGATGGATCATGGTACGCTGACCGATAACAACGGCCGCAAAGCCGATTTTAGAAACATCATTTTAGTGATGACGACCAACGCCGGCGCGAGCGAAAGCAGCCGTGCCTCGATTGGTTTTACGCAGCAGGATCACACCGGCGATAGCATGCAGGTGATCGAAAAGATGTTCACCCCGGAATTTCGCAACCGGCTCGATGCGATCATCCAATTCAAGCCGCTCAACATCGAAATTATCGGGCAGGTCGTCGACAAGTTTGTTTTCGAGCTCGAATCTCAACTGGCCGAGAAACGTGTATCGCTTGTTCTGGAACCGGAAGCCCGGCAATGGCTAGCCGAGCGCGGCTGCAATCCGAAAATGGGGGCGCGACCCATGGCGAGGGTGATCCAGGAGCATGTCAAAAAGCCGCTTGCCGAAGAAATACTATTCGGCAAATTATCGGCGGGTGGAGTGGTTAGAATCGGCGAAAAGGACGGCGCCCTGACGCTGACTGTCGTCAATCGCAGTAAATCTCCAGAGCCGGCTTGAGTTAACGCTGCCGAAAGGTAATTCTGCCTTTGGTGAGGTCATAAGGAGTCATTTCGACCTTGACCCTATCGCCGGTGAGAATGCGTATGTAATGCTTGCGCATTTTACCGGATATATGCGCGGTTATGACGTGCCCATTATCCAGCTCGACCCGAAACGTCGTATTGGGCAATGTTTCTATAACTTTGCCCTCCATCTCGATTTGATCTTCTTTAGCCATGTTGAAATCCAGATGATCGTTCGCGTAGCGCCGTACTCATGCGTGTTTCACTCGCCAAAATAATCCCGAATCCTATCACATTAAACGCCGAACTTCTCGCCTTTCTCGAAGCGAGACCAATTGCCGTGCCGGTAAGCTTCTAGAGGTCGATACTGGGTCTTGTACGACATTTTTTTGCAATGCTCGATCCAGTAACCCAGATAAAGCCAGCCAAGCTTGAGCTTTTGCGCTTCCCGGATCTGCCAAAGCACGGAGAAAGTTCCGAGACTCCGCCGGGCGCAGTCCGGATCAAAGAATGTATAGACAGCGGACAGGGCGTCATCCAACTGGTCGACCACCGCCACTGCCAGAAGTACCTCATGCAAACGAAATTCGTAAAACGAGGTTCGACACCAGTCGCTGGAAAGAAAATCGACACAGCTTTCCGGGGCCGAACGGGCCATCAACCCGTCCGCGTGACGGGCCTTCAAATAACGGACGAATAAAGCATAATGTGGATCGCTGAATAGCGGTCGCGCGACCCGGACGGTGAGATCAGCATTGCGCTTCAAAATCCTTGTCTGGATCCGGTTCGGCTGAAACGCTCCCACCGGAATGCGGGTCGGAACGCAGGATACGCACTCCTGACACTGCGGTCGATATACCATGTTGCCACTGCGCCGGAATCCCAGCGCGATTAGCTTTGAATAGCGCTCGACGTTCATCTCCGAAGCGGCCGAAACCACGAGCATCTGCGCGCTCTGTCCCGGTAGATAATCGCAGGCGTTCTCCTGGCTGAGATAGACCGCAATCGATTTGTGTGGCGTCATGTCAAAGTTGCCAGGTCCTGCAAGGCTCTTGTGTGCAGTAGATCGACAATAACCGAACGAAATCGGCGCGTGGAATCAGTTCTGCGCCCAAGCTGACCAGATGATCGGTATGCGCCTGGCAGTCGATCAGTGCGTAATTCCATTGCTGCAAGTGGTTGACGGCAAAAGTAAACGCAGCCTTAGATGCATTGCTGATGCGGTGGAACATGGATTCGCCGAAAAACACGCGGCCTATGGCAACGCCATAAAGTCCACCGACGAGTTGGCGATCTTTCCAGGCTTCCACCGAGTGCGCGAGACCTCGCCTGTGCAGTTCGACATAGGCTTTTTTGATATCGGCGGTAATCCAGGTGCCGTGCGCAGGCCCCCGGGGTGCCGCGCACGCATCGATAACCGCTTCGAAAGCGGCGTCGAAACTAAACTCGAATTCCCCGCGACGTAGCACCTTGCGCATGCTGCGAGAAACTCTGAGCCGATCCGGCAGCAGGATCAGCCGGGGATCGGGGGACCACCAGAGGATAGGTTCGCCGGCACTATACCAGGGAAAAATACCATGCCGGTAAGCATTTTCAAGACGTCTTGGCGATAGACAACCGCCGATTGCGAGCAATCCGTTCGGTTCATCGAGCGCATCGACCACATCCGGAAAACTTTGGTTTCTATCGTGTGGATTCAGCAAGGTCAGCATGGCCCGGGTTCTTTGAACGGCGAATGCTCGTTGAGCTCTATCATAGAACTTTGGACTTCGCGAAACTCCTCGGCAAGGAAGCGGGCGATGGCGCTGCGGAACCTGAGGTCCGCTATCCAGTGCATGGAGTAGGTCCAGGTCGGTAAGAATCCACGGCTGATTTTATGCTCCCCCTGAGCGCCTGGCTCGAAGCGCTGCAAACCGTTTTCGATACAATAATCCAAACCTTGGTAATAACAAGCCTCGAAATGCAGCGCCGGAACCTCCTCGAAGCTGCCCCAGTAGCGTCCGTACAAGGTGTCCGGACCGGCCAGAAAGAATGCCCCGGCAACTGGCCGCATGCGCCGCGAGGCGATGACCAACAGAACCTGCTCGCCCATGGTCGTGGCAATTTCTTGAAAGAAGCCCAAGGTCAGCGCCGGGTAATTGCCATGCTTGGCGAAGGTCGAGCGATAGAGCGAGTAAAACGTCTTCCACAGCCTTGCATCGACTTGGTCGCCCGGAATTCTTTCCAGCGTCACACCGGCGGCGGCGACATCCCGGCGTTCCTTGCGGATCTGCTTGCGCCGTTTCGAGCTGAGGTCAGCCAGGAAGTCGTCAAAACTCTGGTAGTCGTGATTATGCCAGTGAAATTGGTAGCCCGAGCGTTTCAGCAGGTGTTGTGATTCGAGGAGCGCCCGGTCTTCGGCAAACAGCCAGTGCACGGAGGAAACACCCAAGGCTTGCCCCACGTCGACCGTCGCATCGATCAATTGGGCATACAGATCATCGGACCGTGCTTCGGGGGCGATGAGTAGGCGCGGACCGGTGGCAGGGGTAAAGGGAGCAGCGACCGCAAGCTTAGGGTAATACTCCAGCCCCGCCTGTTGATAAGCATTGGCCCAGGACCCATCGAAAACAAATTCGCCGAAGGAATTGAGCTTGATATATAGGGGGCTGGCGGCGATCAGCCGTTTATCGGCGTCCTCCAGCAGCAGGTGGTGGGGAAGCCAGCCCACGCTGTGTCCGAGGCAACCGTGCTGTTCCAAAGCGCTGAGGAATTCATGGCGAAGATAGGGATAGCGGCCGTCCGTCAGGGCATTCCACGCCGTCGCTTGAACGTCCGCGATACGCCGGATGACCCGCACCTTTGGTTTAAACGGCATGTCGGCCTACGGATGAAAATATCCTGGCGAGCAACGCGCTCTCGCTCGTTAAGGCCGAAACAGCCGTTCCCGTGCTGGTTGGGTCGAAAACACCGTGCGTCCTATTGCAACACCCCCCGAAGTCGTGAATGGTAGCCGCCGCGATCTCATGCGCCCAAGCTATCCAGGTAGCGCTCGGCATCGAGCGCAGCCATGCAGCCGGAGCCTGCCGAGGTGACCGCCTGGCGGTAAACCGGGTCAGCCACATCACCCGCCGCGAAGACGCCTCGAATACTGGTCTCGGTAGCATTGCCGTTGAGTCCGCCGCGGACGATGATGTAGCCGCCGCGCATTTCCAGTTGCCCCTCGAAAATTCCCGTATTGGGATTATGCCCGATGGCGATGAACACGCCTTCGAGAGCGACTTCCTTGGTCGATTCATCCTGCACGCTCTTGATGCGCATGCCGGTAACGCCGGTCTCATTACCCAGTATCTCGTCCAGCACGTGATTCCACTCGATGGTAACATTGCCGCTGCGCGCCCGTTGCAGCAGTTTGTCGGCAAGAATTTTCTCCGCGCGGAACCTATCCCGGCGGTGGACTACCATGACGTGAGCGGCGATATTGGATAGATAGAGCGCCTCTTCCACCGCCGTATTGCCTCCGCCGATCACGGCGACATCCTTGCCTTTATAAAAAAACCCATCGCACGTGGCACAGGCGGAGACGCCTCGACCTTTGTAGGTTTCCTCCGAGGGAATGCCGAGATAACGGGCCGAGGCGCCGGTCGATATAATGAGGACGTCACAGGTGTAGACTCCCGAGTCGCCGATGAGCCTGAAGGGACGGTCTTTCAGCTCGGCCGTATGGATATGATCGAACACGATCTGGGTATTGAAGCGCTCGGCGTGCCGACGCATCCGCTCCATCAGATCCGGACCCTGCAGACCTTCCACATCGCCCGGCCAATTATCGACATCGGTCGTCGTCATCAACTGCCCACCCTGCTCGATGCCGGTCACCAGCACAGGTTCCAGATTCGCCCGTGCGCCGTAAATGGCGGCGGTGTAGCCGGCCGGGCCTGAGCCCAGAATCAACAGACGGCAGTGTTTGGGTTCGCCCATGGAAATCTCCTATTGCTCTCAATATGCACCATGCAATACGTGATGAAAGTATGCCGCTGGCTGATGAGTCCGTAAAGCCTAAGTTTTTTCCGGCCGGGGACGACAAGCAAGTGCTGCTTGATCTCGTGCCCGCCGGCCTGCAACAGGGCTCACTGTTCGCGCCGGACTTGGACCCTGAGCGTTCCGGGCGGCTGATGGAGGCCCTCGACCGCATCAACCGGACCTTCGGCCGGCAGACAATCCGCTTCGCGAGCGAGGCACTCAGCGATCAGTGGCGCATGCGCGCCCGCCTGAAATCTCCCACCTACACCACGCGCTGGGACGAGCTGCCGCGGGTCCAGGCGAGGTGAACGGTCACAAGGTCGATGTGGGTTGTGGGTATGCGTGGCGGGAAAAGCACCGCAATCCCAATGCCGGACTAAATCGGCGCGAAAGCGACAGGAAAACGGGACTCGCGATTAGACAGACCGCGCTGAAATGTCTAGTGTTCTGCCACATCAAGCAGAAAGAAACGAACCGGCCCAGAGGCTGTTTCTCTTGGAAGCTAAAAAAACCTAATGTTTTGCAGCATTGTAGAAAATTGAAGAGAACTCCTATGTTTTAAGGACTTTTCTGGTTTTTGCAAAACATACAGAGTGACTTTCTTGCCCTTAAGCCGCTTGACCAAGTATCCGCAGTATTTGGGGTAGGAGTTCCAATAGCCGGCGGCTTGTTCGGGTATTGGAAGTTCGTGACGCGCAAACTCCGCCTTAAGAGCGAAGAACTTCATAAGTTGCAAAAGCTCAGTGAGAACCGGTTTCAACAGATCAATAAACTGCAAGAGGAACTGGACCAGCGCGATGATGCGCTACGTGCGCTGGAAGCTCAACTCCCGGATAATTGGTTACAGCAAGCCGTGGAGGAACGTGAGGAAGGCAATGAAGAACGGGCGATCTCATGTTTGCGCACCCGTTTTGAATCTATTCGCGAGCCGTTGAGTGATTGTTGCCTCGATCTGGCGTCGCACCATTTTACGTTGGCGGCAGATTACGGCGAACGCCACATTGGCGAAGCGGAGCGGTTGGCGAGGATCGCGATGCTGCTTTGTCCATCCAATGAGGATACGCGGTTATTTCTGGCCGAGATTCTTGCGCTGGAGGCCGGTCAAAACTATGCGTCTAGCAATTATCAAGCCTACGAGACTCTTTGGGAGGAAGCTTGCGATTTTCTGGAAATAGATAATCGTCCGGACATCATCGACACCCTACGAAATCATGCACGTCAGTATGACGAGCAAGGGTATTACCGACTCGCTGAACGCTTATATTGTCGTGTATTACAGATGTGTAACCGCCACTTCGGCCCGGATCCTACAAAAACCCTTATGGCTAGGTCTCTTTATGCAAATTCTATGTATGCAGCAGGACATAATCGCGAAGCCTTATCATTGCAAATGGCTCTGCTGCCGGACGTGGAACGGGTGCTCGGGAAGGACCATCCGGACACACTACGCACGCAGGAACAGATCGCGTTCTTGCAATCAAGCGGAGATTAGTTTTACAGAAGCCGCTGATAGTCATTAGTTCGTAAACTTTGGACAAAGTGCCCCAATTGTCTGATGTGCGAAAGCAGACCCGAAGCGTGGCGGGGCTTTGCGGCCATCACGGCCGGCAAACGTTGGACAAAATGACGAGCGATGACTGCGGCGCCTATCGCTGCAATGCTCCGTAAATTGTTTGAACGGCCCCGGAAATTCTGGAGGCTGTTTGTTGTGAGTCACGCCGCCATGGCGGACTCGGTCAGGCGACGGTAATAGGCAGCTTCGGCCTCGGCGGGCGGAATGTAGCCGACATCACGTTCAAAAACCGAGGCCTATCCTCCTCGCCCAGGAAAATGGCCTCCCGACCATCGCCGCGGGAAGTCACGTGATACAACGCACCGGCAAACTCGATCCGTAAGGGTTTGGACATGGGAAACGGCTATCGCAGCTTATGACAAA
>CADDZF010000146.1 GCA_902812445.1 Methylococcaceae bacterium
ATCGTCAAAAAGGTGTCGAGGTCAATCATTGTCATGCTCCGAGTCCCATTAAAGCTCAGAGCATCCATGGCCATGAGTGATGCCGTCGTGGAATCTATAAAATCAATTCACACCAAGCGTTTAAGATCCACTTATTGCACAAAAGAATAAAAAAATATTTATTTATTTATATCAGTAATTAAGATGCCTTATTCAGGGCAAGCCGAATGAGCGTTTTCGGGTGAGTGCCGTATACAAGCGGCGCTTTTCTCATGAATGCAAATCGTACCCGGCTAAATCGCTTCGACCGGAAGCACTCTGAGCGGCTATGGCGGTAATAAAGTAGCCGGAGCTTCCCAAAACGAGGAGTCGGTTTAAGCAATCGGGCGAGTGGGAAATGTCAGCTGAGTGTAGTCGCTTGACCATCGCACTGTGGGTGGTTTATTTAACTACCGTTTCAGGTGTTCCATAACGGCAATAGCAATGGTGTGGAGAATAGCGCGGACCTCTTAACTCGTAATCAGCAGAAGGCCCTCCAGCTTGGCCGATTTGCAACGCATTAAAACGGCGTTATCGAGGTAGTTGTACGGACTTATGTGCAAAAGCGCTGAAGGATAGGCAAGCGCGGGCGGTCATGGTAAGAGGTTGATGGACGAGATCGACCTTGAACCCGATGAGAGGGCAAACCAGGACCGTGCGGACGGATGGAACGAAGTTGAAGTCAGCGGAAGCGTGGCTGGTCAACGACTGGGAGCTTCTGAAGCAGGCGGTGAAGGACGCGCGGATCGGCAAACTGGAGCTGGCAGGTACCGCGGGATCGGCATGGGGAGCTCGCCACCGTCCTGTTTGAACGGTACGCCCGTCGTGAGAAGGCATTAGTGGCCGCGCTGGCAGAAAGGTATGTACAAGGCGTTTCGACTCGGAAGGTCAAGGCCATTACGGAAGAGTTGTATGGGCACAGCTTTTCAGCCTCGGCGATTTCGGCAATCCACCCGGGCTTGGATGCAGCGCTGGCTAGATTTACCAACCGGCCTTCGGAGGAAGTTTATCTGTACCGAGTACTCGATGCCCATGACGAGAAGGTTCGGGAAGCGGGCGTCATTCGCTCCCAAGCCGTGCTCATTGCGCTCAGCAACTATGGGGAGGGGCAGCGGCAGGTGCTGGCCGTCGAGTTGACCAACCGGGAAAGCCACAGCCGTTGGAAGGCGTGCCTGCGGTGCCTCAAAGAGCGGGGGCTCTCGGGCGTCGAGTTCGGGGGTCTCCGACGACCCTGCCGGGCTGAAAAAAGCGCTTGGCGAAATGCTGACGGAAGCGGCCTGGCAGCTGCTAGGGGCATTTTCTCCGCAATGCCCTCGACTATCTGTCCCGGAAGGCCGATGACGACTGTCTGCAGCAGCTGCGCTGGCTCTACGACCGGCGAAACCTTCAGGAGGCGCAGCGGGACCTTGCGGCGTGGATCGGCAACTGGCAGGGCGAGTACCCGAAGCGCATCGACTGGGGGGAATCAAACCTTGGCGAGACGCTGACCTTCTATCGGCTACTGCGGGCGCACCACCAGCCCCTGAAGAGCACCCACCTGCTCGAGCGGCTCAACGAAGAGATCAAGCGCCGGACGCAGATCGTGCGCATCTTCCCCAATGTCGAGTCCTGTCTGCGGCTGATCCGGGCGCTGTGCGTCGAGACCCCCCGAGAGCTGGCGGGAGGGTAACCGCTCCTTGAACATGACGCTCTTGGCAGAGCAGATGAAGGAGCCATTACGACGGGCGGCCTGAGGCGACCGCGTAAAAAGATCAAGCAATTGTCAGTTCATCTTTTTACACAACTTGACGTACATGACTCGGCAGGCCCGAACACGGCATGGAAACGGAGTCCATCAGCACACCAGGATCACTTCAGCTTTTAGAAGCCCTGATCTGACAGTGATCCTTGCCGAGAGGTGGGGTTACCCCTTTTTGGAGGTGCGAAATCTTCATCGAAACGGCGCGGAAGCGCCAAGATAAGGGACCGGTGCGATGCGCGTTGCACTTTCGAGGAATGGTAGTTCGGCTTCCGTGACGGTGTGCCCAGCGCTGGAACGCCCGGCTATTGTAGCCTTTGTACGCCCCAATCTGGCGGGATCGGCAGCGTGGGGTCCGTGTCCCGGACGTTTCACGGTTCCGTCTTCCATGCGTTGAGGGAAAACCATGGTCTCATGCTTTTGACCGGGCGTGAGGACGAAAGTCATCGGCGTGCTTCCACCTTCGGCACGCGAGTGCACCTGGCTACTGAAGACACCTTGCCTGCGCCTGGGGGCTTGAGCCGCAGGCCCGTTTTTTGGCTCCCGGCGGCGTGCTGATGAGCACGGATCACGGTGCCATCAAGATGTGGATTTGCCCGCCAAGGCACACTGGCTACCCGCTCGCCGGGGCTATCGCTCTATAACTCTTTGCTGAAATAAGCGACTTTGCGGATCAGAAAAACCCGTTCAAACGGAATATCCCATTTCATTGGCGACTTCGGCAACCTCCGGCAATACCCGCTCGATACGATCCCGGTTTCCCTGGTCACGCCATTTCTCTAGACGGATCTCTGAAAATGCATCGTAAGGATTAGACAACACTTCGGCACAGCGCCTTTCGAGCACCGGCGTGAATGCAAGCTCACAATGCTCGAATAGTCGGCGAAAGCCCTCGACCGGGTTTTTGACCAGATCTTCGTAGAACACTTCCACCCATTGCCCTGACGGAACGTGCCGTTTGGCATCCAAAATGGCGCGATGAATCGAGCGGTATTGGAATGCGCAGACTTCTTCAACGGAAGCATTCAGATAGCTACGCCAGCCGTCAGCAAGAAAAAAACACCAGCGAGTATAACGTCCGTCTTCAACAGCGATGGTTTCCGGAAGGTCGGTGGACCAGGTGGCGAACCGTTCTGGCTTGCCCCAGCCTTCGATCATCGAGTTCAATGTATCGCCGGGGTTACGCTTGATATAGATGAACCGGGCGTCGGGAAACAAGGCATGCAGGTACGGAACACAAAGTCCGTGCTGGTTATTCTTATCGATAAAACGGCTTGAGCCCGTCTGCGCGAAAAAATAGTGGGCAATGAATTCTCTGTCGTGCCGGTTAGCATCAGATGCATCCAGCGCGTGGGTGTCCCAATGCTTGTTCGCCGGCGGGTGCAGGCGCCACCAAAGAGCGTAAATCTCACGGTGCAGCGATCCGATTTCTCTGGAAGCGGAAAGTGTCCTGTACAGCATCTGCGTGCCTGAACGGCTGCCGCTGACGATGAATACAGGCCTCACCGCGGGCCAGCGGAAAACGCTCCAGAGGCCGCTCCGCGCAGCGGCCACCGTTCGGTGGCCGTAATAGCGGAGCGTCTTGTCGGCCTTTATGCGGAATTCGCTCACCGCATTCTGAGCACTCACGATGGAGCTCATCTGATGCTCCTCAGACCATCCCGAGTTCGGTGTGACGAACCGGCGAAGCGTTATCAACGGTGCGCAAATTGCCTGAATGCAGGCCACATTCCTTTTTCGCAGCATCTTCCCACCACCAGCGTCCCGCGCGCTCGTGCTCGTGAGGCAATATCGCGCGAGTGCAGGGCTCGCAACCTATGCTGACGTACCCCTGCGCATGCAATTGATTGAAGGGAACGTCGTTCGTCTTGATGTAGTCCCATAGCTGACCGGAAGACCAGTTCGCCAGTGGATTGAATTTGATGAGCGTGTGATCGGGAGTCGAAAATACGCCATCTCGTTCGAGGACGGGAAGACGTTGACGCGTCGCTTTGCTTTGATCCCGCCGCTGTCCCGTTATCCAGGCATCCAGGGTGCGCAGTCTGCGGCTGAGCGGCTTTACCTTGCGGATATGGCAGCATTCCTGGTGCCCATCGGCGTAGAAACTGAAGAGGCCTTTTTGATTAACCAATTCCTGCACTTGCCGATGATCTGGCTGCAAAATCTCAAGCTGGACCGGATAGCGCTCTCTGATCCTTTCGATAAAGCGATACGTTTCGGGATGTAGGCGGCCGGTATCCAGGGTAAAGACGCTCACGTTCTCCCGCAGCTTGACGGCCATATCGATGAGAACCGCCTCGGCGCCGCTGAATGAGATCGCAATCTTCTCGAAATTTGAGAACGCGAGCTTCAAGATAGCGATCGGATCCCGGCTCGACAGGGCGATTTGCAATTCACCGAGCTCGGCGTTGCTGCAATCCTTCAATTTGATTTCCTTTCGTGGATAACCCTTCAGTCGCAAAATAAAGGCTGGTTGGCGGATAGCTCGGCGCGCAGCATGTCTTGAATCATATCCCGCATGAGCCAGTCAGGCAGAGACTCGTTTCTTTGCAGTGCTTCGCGTAGCTGGGTGCCGCTGATCGGCAATGAGTCAATCTCCGAATCCGCCGCACTGTATCGCTGCGTTGCGGCGTTGAATCCGACGTTATGGAAAAACACCGGCGTGATGCCGAGATCGTCCAGTTCGTCAAACAGGGCACGATAATCCGCATCGCGATAAAAGTTTCCGACGCCTGCATGGTCGCGCCCCACGATAAAATGGCTGCAACCCATGTTTTTTCGGCACAACGCGGTAAAGACGGCTTCCCGCGGCCCACTATAGCGGGGATAGGTGGAAAACGAGCCGAACACTACCTTGCCCTGTGGGTAGAGGCCAAAGTCGATCATCATTTGATAACTCTTGATGATTGGTCCCGGCATGAAGTCACCGGGCTTTTTTGGACCTATGACTGGGTTGAGATATAGCCCATCCGCGCCCGTCTGTTCCAGCGCGGCGAGCTGAATGTGCTCGTGCGCGCGATGGATCACATTCCGGGTATGCAAACCCACCACCTTGTTCCAGCCCTTGTGAGTGAAAATGAAACGGGTCTCATCGGGCGTAAACTCGTATTGCTGGTGCGTCGATGGCGGGCGTCGCAGTAAACTTACCGCGCCTGCGACGAACCGGTCTCCATCCTTGAACAGCTTGGCCGCTCCGGGATGATCTGGCGATCGTGTGCCAAACCACTTGGCGGCCAGATCGCCGAGCTCATGGCTGAAAATCTCTGCGACGTCGACCGTGGCATAGATGGTTCCCTGAGCGTCCGTCAGTGCGACGCGCTGACCTGGACTCAAGCTTGGAGCCTGTTGCCGGTGCACCTGGAGAACGATCGGCATGGTCCATGGCAAGCCATTCGGCAGGCGATTCGTGTCCAGCACACTGCGCAAAGTGTCACTGTCCATGAAGCCGGTCAGGGGTGAAAATGCGCCGAGCGCAATCTGCTGGCAATCCAGCAAAGTTGAGTGAGGCACGGCCAGGCGCTCGGCAAACGCCAGCGCTTTCGCCGCTTCGGGCTTGATCTCCCGATGGATCAGGACACCACCGTGTGGTTCAGTCAGCAAGGACGTGGCCCCCGACTGGCGGCTGGTACCAGTAACGAACGCGTTTCCGGACGGATAGCCAGCGTACTCATTGATTAGCTTCACGATCATCGATACGCAGGCCACCGGATCCTTGCCGATCGCGGTCTCGGCGGCGAGCACCAAACCGTCGGCGCCATCGATCAAGGTATTGATCACATCGTTGACTTCCGCCCGGGTAGGCTTCGGCGATGTAACCATCGATTCGAGGAGATTGGTCGCCACGTAAACCTTGCGGCCGAGCGCCTTGCCGCGACGAATGATCGTCTTCTGCAGCAGCGGGATGCGTTCGAGGGGCTCCTCTCGCGACAGATCGCCGCGATCGATCAAGAGGCCATCCGACTTCCGGGCGATCTCGTCGAGATTTACAAGGCCCGCATGGCACTCGATCTTGGAAATCAAGAACACATCGGGCACACAAACCGCTCGCACCGCATCGACATCCGATCCTCGATTGGCGAAGGATAAAGCAACGTGCCGAATGCCGATTTTCCGGCCGAGCTCCAGGGCTGCCCGGTCCTTGCGCGTCATGGTATCGAGGAAAATATCGCGCTCGACGGTGACTGCCTTGTTCCGCCCTACAACTCCTCCATTCAAAACGCGCATCGCGATCCTGTCGTCATACTTGGCTACGATCTGAACGAGTACGGCGTTGAAATCGATGCTCAGGAAATCGCCAACCGCGAGCTTTTCGATAATGCGCTCCGGATACAGGTTGAAATTCTGCGAATCCCCCGGGACCGGAAGGCGATGAGAATAGACGATGCTGTTTTCTCGCAGCGCAACGTTATCCGCAACCAGATCGCCGGTTCGAATCTGGGCGCCTTCCGTATCGAAACAGACGGGTACGGCAGTCCGGCTTCCGAGGTAATCGACGATGCGCGACAAGTCAGCGAGCTTGGTATGCGAGAGATTGATGCGAAATAGCGTGACGCCGAGCTCCTCCAGTCGCCCGATGACGCGGTCGTTCATGGAAGCCGGACCGAGCGTGCAGAGAATTTCTTTGTTCAATGGATTGACCATGATGTTTCTAAACGGAGCAGGAAGTGGTGACGATGAATCTGATCGAATACTGCCGCGCGTCACATCTCAAATGAGATCAGCCACGACACGCTGATGGAGGCCGACACGTATTGCAGGGATCATAAAAGCAAGCACCATACCAACCAATCTTGCAAAGATTCGCCCGCCGAATGGCAGTAATTCATTCTTAACGAGCCTGTAATGACGATGTCATCTGCGTGTGCAGCAACAGCCCTGCTTAAACACTGTTGACTTGCCAACACCTGCCCGGAATGCAGCCGGGAGCGAAACCGTTCTCGTTCTAAAGGAAACGAAGCTGACGCGAACCGATGGATGTTGCTATCACCACCCGGCTATTCGGTCAAACGATGCTAAGTTAAGGCCGCGCGATTACCCTGCTGGAATCTGCGCCTCAGCGTCCACCCTGAATTGCCCGCAAGCCATTAAGCCGGGGCGTGTTGTTCGGCAAAAGGAGCCATCAATCGAGCTTTAATCCGGGCTGGCATGGAATCAGCTTATTCCCAGGGTTCAAACTCGCATTCTCGCCCGGGCGGATGCCGCGCGAACAGGCCATTGGGATACTGAACATGGCGCGTTGCCACATCCGAGGACGCATGCATCACGCGGCCGTTCCGTGCGTTTGATCGACCTTCACCGTTAACCTGGTTGGACTACCGTTTCAGTGGCTGGACTGGCCTGCAGATTGGGACGTCTTAGCAGATATTTTCACTGTCGCGTGAAATTGTTCCTGCCAGAGCTATCGCCACAGCCTCAGGAGGTAAGCAATTACAAAATGATCACTTACAGCCTCTTTGAAAACTCGATAAAAGGGAAGTAAGTTGGAAACCTGATGCGCGAAAAGCGCAGGCGGTTTTCCATGGGGACAGCGCGCCCTCGAGCGAAACAGGGTCGGCACGAGCACAAGGGTA
>CADDZF010000147.1 GCA_902812445.1 Methylococcaceae bacterium
GTGAACTGCGGTGCGATTCCCGGAGAACTCCTGGAAAGTGAGCTGTTCGGCCACGAAAAAGGAGCGTTCACCGGCGCACTGAGCTCTCGCCAAGGGCGTTTCGAGCTCGCTGAAGGCGGCACGTTATTCCTGGATGAAATTGGCGATATGCCGCTGAGCATGCAGGTCAAGCTGTTGCGCGTTCTGCAGGAGCGTTCCTTCGAGCGAGTAGGCAGTAACCGCACCCTGTCCTGCGACGTCAGAATCATCGCCGCGACGCATCGCAATCTGGACGATGAAATCAGACAGAACCGTTTCCGCGAGGACTTGTTCTACCGCTTGAACGTGTTTCCCATCGAAGTGCCGGCGCTGAGGGAGCGCCTGAGCGATATTTCCATACTCGTGGAAGACCTCTCCGCTCGCATGCGGGCGGAAAAGCGAGCAAGCATCAAACTTACGGCCGCCGCATTCAGCATCTTGAAGCGGCACAGTTGGCCTGGCAATGTGCGTGAACTGGCCAATCTGATCGAGCGCCTGGCGATACTGTATCCCCATGCCACGGTTGACGCCGCTGACCTACCGGAAAAATTTCTCAAGTATGCCATGGCGGAAGAGATTAAGCCGCCAAGCCGAACTGAATCGGCGCTCGAAGCGGCGGACGCCGCGCTGCAGTCTTCCGTTCTAGCCCAGCTCCCGCGGGACGGCCTGGACCTTAAAGAGCACTTGAACAACCTCGAATGCGAATTGATCAAGCAGGCTCTGGAGGAATGCAGCGGCGTCGTCGCGCACGCTGCGACACTACTCAAAATGCGCAGGACGACGCTGGTGGAAAAGCTGCGCAAGTACGGTCTGCAGCGCGGCGAAGAGCTGTCAAATTATTGACGTCGGTGGCCTCCGGTTAAGTTGCGTGTTCCGCAATATACGCGTTCTTTGCTCTATCAACCCGGTTGCCGTTATGCACCGGCGCACACTAAAGCCGAGCGACCTTCATCCATCCCCTAGCCAGCCACGCATTCGCTGGCAGGTTCACCTCCTCGCCCGCGTAACAAATAGCCCCGTGGCATATTGATTGCACTTTCTCGCCTGGCATCATCAACCAGCACAAGCGAGGAGCGTTTGGCCGACTTCCTTCCAGTCTGCGAAGCAGAGACTTTGCAGGACGCGTTTCGGCTTTTTAATGAGCTATCGCGAAGCCTCACTGAATCCTATCGGGAACTCGAGGCGCAGGTATCTCGCCTTACCCAGGAGCTGACGGCCGCCCGCGGCGAGCGGCTAAAGACGCTGATCGAGAAGGAAAAGCTCGCCAATCGTCTGCAGCGACTCGTGGAAGCCTTGCCAGGGGGAATCATCGTGGTCGACGGCCAGGGCGAGATTATCGAATACAACGCCCTCGCCGCAGAAATCGTTGGCCAAGCGCTGGCGAGCAAGCGCTGGGAAGACGTTCTCCAGCAAATGTTGCTGTCTGGCAAGGCCAATCCTCATCAGTTTCTGCTGAAAAACGGCAGGGCGGTCAATCTTTCCATCCGCTCGCTGGTCGAATATCCGGGGCAGATCGTGCTGTTGACCGATGTGACCGAAATGCGCGCTCTGCAGGACCTCGTCGATCAGCAAAAGCGCCTCAGCGCCATGGGTGAAATGGCGGCCAGCATGGCCCACCAAGTGCGCACCCCGCTGGCGGCGGCAATTCTTTACACCTCTCACTTGAACAAAGGCGGCCTTACCCAAGCCCAGCACCGGCGTTTCGCGCAAAAGCTCATGGAACGCCTGCGCCATCTCGAGCGGCAAATCAGCGACATGCTGATTTTTGCCAAGCAAGGTCATTATGAACGGAACAAACTCTCCAGCAGCGCCTTTCTGTCTCGTGTCGTGGATGCCATGCAGCCGCTGCTGGATGGCGGCGAAGCCCGGTTAGCCGTGTTCGACCGATCGCAATGCCGTTATTTGTTCGGCAATGAGGATGCGCTGCACGGCGTCCTGCTCAATTTATTGACCAATGCGCTGGAAGCGACTGGCGGCAAGGGTCGCGTGAGCCTGGTGTTGAGCCAGCCGGATGCGCGGCATCTTGAAATAGAGGTGGCGGATAACGGCCCGGGCATGCCGGACGCGATCCGTGAACGCATCTTTGAGCCATTTTTCACCACCAAGCCGAGTGGCACCGGCCTTGGACTCGCGGTCGTCGACTGGGTAGTGCGTGCGCACGGCGGAAAGGTCTGGTCCGTATCCGCACCCGGGGACGGCACGGCGTTCCATATTCTGTTGCCACTGGCCGAAGCGATGCCCCTGCCCGGCGGATTTTCGGGCCAGTACGGAGACTTACAGACATGAATCAGGCGGACGTGCTGATCGTGGAAGACGATGTTGCGCTATGCGAAGCGTTGAGCGATACGCTGGAAATGGAAGGGCTTCGCGTGATAACCGCGCATAATGGCGCAGATGCGCTGGGGAGACTTGGGCGACACGGGGCCCGGCTGGTTATCAGCGATGTACAGATGGCCAAGATGGACGGGCTGGTTTTGCTGAAAAAGATCAAGACCGCTTATCCGTGTGCGCCAGTTTTGCTCATGACCGCCTACGGAACCATCCAGAAAGCCGTCGAGGCTGTTCAGGCCGGCGCCTGCGATTACCTGGTCAAGCCGTTTGAAGCCGATGTCTTGATCAATCAAGTCTACCAGTACATAGCGCCCAGCTCTCCCATCGGCAACGAGCGAATCGTCGCCGACGCGGCAATGAAAAAACTGTACGCCTTGGCCGCCAAAGTCGCGAAGAGCGAGGCGACCGTGCTGGTCCAAGGTGAAAGCGGGACGGGCAAGGAACTCGTTGCACGCTACATCCATGAGCAATCGCCACGTCGGAGCGGTCCGTTCGCTGCCATCAACTGCGCCGCGATTCCGGAGAATATGCTGGAAGCGGAACTGTTCGGCTACGAGAAGGGAGCATTCACCGGCGCCTGGCAATCGGTTCCCGGAAAATTTGAGCTCGCTGCGGGAGGAACCCTTTTGCTCGATGAAATTTCCGAAATGAACGTGATGTTGCAGGCGAAGCTACTGCGAGTCTTGCAGGAACGGGCCGCCGAGCGCTTGGGTGGTCGCAAGTCGATCGATCTCGACGTGCGCGTGGTGGCGACGACGAACCGTAACCTCAAGCAACAGATCAGCCGCGGTGAGTTTCGGGAAGACCTTTACTACCGTCTTTACGTCTTTCCGCTCCACGTGCCGTCGCTGCGCGAGCGCAGGAGCGATATCCTGCCGCTGGCGAGGGCACTGATGCAACGTCATTGGAAAAGCGGCAAGGTTTTGCCGGAGCTGTCCCCCGAGGCGGAAAAGCGTCTCGAAGCCTACCACTGGCCCGGCAATGTGCGCGAGCTCGAGAATGTCGTGCAGAGGGCTTTAATCGTCCATACCGAGGCCGAGATTGATGTCGAGGATTTGATCTTCATGGACGATGACTGGTCCGCCCTGCCCGGCCTTGAACCCCCAGGCAACGCGACGACGGCGGAGTCCGGTCTGGGAGAAGGGCTGCGCTCGGCGGAAGAAAAAATCATTCTGGAGACTTTATGCGCGGCAAATGGCAGTCGCAAGTCTACAGCGGTTCTGCTAGGCATCAGCCAGCGCACCTTGCGCTACAAGCTCGCGCGGATGCGGCAGGCCGGCATACAAATGCCGGATTAGGGGGATGGCCCAAAATCTGCTAACTGGATGGCTACAGAACATGTGAGGTACCGCTATGAGTAACCTGGACATCGATCAAGTACTGGCGCAGATGCGCATCCTGCGAGACCAAGCGCGTACCACGACGCTCGAACCGCAAAATCCGACCGATTTCTCGGCATTGCTCAGACAATCGATCGAGAGCGTCAACGAGACCCAGCAGCAGGCTGGCAAGTTGGCACAGGCTTTCGAAACCGGCGCGGCCGACGTAGGCCTGTCGGATGTGATGCTCTCCTTGCAAAAAGCCAGCGTTTCTTTTCAGGCCATGACACAGGTCAGGAACAAACTGGTAGAGGCGTACAAGGACATCATGAATATGCCGATGTAAAACACCACTAATGAGCGGGATTAAACCATGCAATTGAGCTCTAGCGAGGGCAAAACCCTCGTTCCCGCAGACGCTGGCCAACCGCCGGTGACTGCCGATCGACTGCCCCCCATCGTGCGCAGTCTAATCAAGCTGCCCGCCGGCCGGCAGTTTGGCCTTGTGCTGGGCTGTGCCCTGGTAATCGCAATCGGCGTGGCAGTGGTGCTGTGGTCGCGAGCACCGGATTATGGTTTGTTGGTTTCCGGCTTGCCGGAAAAAGAAGTGGGCGAAATTCTTGAACAGTTGGAAAAGCTCAACGTCGATTACCAGATCGATGCGACGACAGGCGCCATCAAGGTGCCCGAGGGCAGAGTTCACGAGATGCGCTTCAAGCTGGCGCGCCAAGGCTTGCCGAAGAGCAACGAGCAGGGCTTTGAGCTGCTCGATAAAGAGGTCGGTTTCGGCACCAGCCAGCTGGTCGAAACGGTCCGCTATCAGCGCGCATTGGAAGGGGAAATCGCGCGTTCCATCATGACCATACAGAGCATCAAGGCGGCCCGCGTGCATCTTGCTTTGCCAAAACAATCGGTATTCGTACGCCAGGCGAAAACACCGAGCGCTTCGGTCGTGGTCGATCTTTACGCGGGCCATGATCTGGAAAAAGGACAGATCGAGGCGATCGTTCACTTGGTGGCTTCTAGCGTACCTCATCTTGAAGCGGGACAAGTCACCCTAGTCGATCAGCGCGGACGCCTCCTTAACGCCCAGAACAGTGCAGACGACATGTCCTTGACGTCGAATCAGTTCGATTACAAGAAGCGGGTCGAAGACCACCTGATTCAGCGCATCGAGAACATCCTGACCCCCTTGCTTGGACGCGAAGGCTTGCGCACCCAGGTGACGGCAGATATCGATTTCACCGTAACGGAAAGAACTCAGGAACTGTTCAATCCCGATTTGCCTGCACTGCGCAGCGAGCAGACAGCCGAAGAGCAGAATCGCACAGCGCCGGTTCAGGGTGTGCCGGGGGCCCTATCCAATCAGCCGCCCGCTGCCGGCACAGCACCTGAAATCATCACGCAACCGGCGAATCAAACCGGTCAGCCAGGGGAGACCGTCCAGGCAGCGGAGGCCCAATCGCCCGCTAGTGCGAGTAAAACTGCCACAAGGAATTATGAACTCGACAAGACCATCAGTCATTCGCGGCTGGCTTCCGGGGTACTGCGGCGTCTCACTGTGGCAGTGGTAATCGATAACCAGCACAGCCTTCAGGAGGATGGCAGCCCTGCCAGCAAGCCGTTCAGCGATGAAGATATTTCGCGCTTCAGCGATCTCGTCAAGGAAGCGGTCGGCTTCGACGTCAGCCGTGGCGATCGCGTCACCGTAAGCAATGTGACGTTTAAGAGCGAGGCGATAGAATCACTTCCGCCGTCCCCTTTATGGGAGCAAGACTGGTTCACCGGCTTGCTCAAGCAGGCCATGGCTGCCTTGGTGGTCGTGCTTCTCATTTTCGGCGTGCTGCGGCCAGTGATGAAAGCCTTGGTGAATAAAGAGACGCTCGAAAAAGGCAAGACACCGACGCAGGACTCGGTCAAGCAGAAAGAGAAGACCTCAGCCGCAGCGGCTGCTGGTGAGTTGGCGGAAGACCGGCTGACGCTCGATGGGGCCGATGACACCCTGATGCTAGCGGCTCCACAGAGCTATGAAAAACGCCTGGAATTTGCGCGCAGAATGATCGACCAAGATCCCAAGCGGGTTGCTCAAGTAGTCAAGACGTGGATAGAGAAGCATGGCTGAGACGCCCGCGGCTCTAGACGGATCGGATAGGACGGCTATTTTCTTATTAGCGATTGGCCAGGAACGAGCGGCCGCGGTGCTGAAGCACATGACGCCGAAGGAGGTTCAGCAGGTGGGCGCTGCTATGGCGGAATTGCGCAGCATCACGGCCGATACGGTGGATGACGTAATGGCTGAGTTTGTCACGACCATTCAAAACCAGACCGCGCTGGGTATCGATTCAGATGAGTACATACGCAGCATGCTGACGCGTGCTCTGGGTGCGGATAAGGCAGGGAGCGTTATCGACCGCATCCTTCTGGGCCGCAACAGTAAGGGACTGGATCAGCTCAAGTGGATGGATCCGCGCGCGATCGCGGATCTTATTCGCAGCGAACATCCCCAGATCACCGCCATCATCATTTCGCTCCTGGATAGCGATCAGGCTGCCGCAACGCTCGCGTTTCTGCCTGAACGAGGACGTTCTGACGTCGTCATGCGCGTCGCTACACTAGGCGGCGTGCAGCCCGCCGCACTGCGGGAACTGGACGATATGATGGAGAAACAGCTTAGCGGTAACGAAAACGTCAAATCGTCGACTCTAGGCGGCATCGAGACGGCTGCCAATATCCTCAATCTGATGGACAGCGCCGTTGAAACAGACATTATGGAGCGTATAGCGGAAATCGATCCCGATCTGGGCCAGCGCATACAGGATAAGATGTTTGTCTTCGACGATCTGGTCGACATCGATAATCGCGGCATTCAAACGCTACTGCGCGAACTGTCGACCGATTCGCTGCTGCTCGCCCTGCGCGGCGCCGATGAGATGCTGAAGGAAAAAATCTTCGGCAACATGTCCCACCGCGCGGCGGAATTGCTGCGCGATGATCTGGAAGCCAGCCCGCCGGCGAAGCTCAGCGATGTTGAAGCGGCGCAAAAAGATATTCTGCAAGTCGCGCGGCGTCTGGCCGATTCAGGCGAAATCACGCTAGGCGGCGGTAACGATGCACTTATTTAAGGGCTTTACTGCCGAAGAAATGGCGGCCTTATCGCCTTGGCGGCTACCGCCGGTCGGTGCGCGCGCCGAGGACCCGTTCGCCGAGGTGACCAAGGAGGCGGTCGATATACCGCCGGCGTTGACGGTCGAGGAAATCGAGGCGATGCAGCGGCAGGCTCACGACGAGGCGATGCGAGACGCGCAGAGGCAAGGCTATGACAACGGCTATCGCGAAGGTCGTGAGCAGGGATATCACGATGGCCAGGCCGAAGGCCGCGGCGCTGCCGATCAGTTGGCCGCGCAGGTGAATCGCTTGCTCGAGGCGCTGGCCGAGCCGTTTGCCGAACTGGATCAACAGGTCGAGCAGGAACTCCTGACCTTGGTGATTACCATCGCCAGGCAGTTGATCCGACGCGAGTTGAAGACCGACCCTGGCCAGATCGTCGCGGTCGT
>CADDZF010000148.1 GCA_902812445.1 Methylococcaceae bacterium
TTGCGGAAAGCCAGAATGATCCGCTCTTTCTGGTTTGGCTCGACTTCCGCGAAGATGTCCACGCTTTCGATTTTTACCCGCAAGGCTTCATCGCTGATCTGATATAGCTCAGGACCAGTCAAAACCCTCGCGGATTTGAGCCCGATGCGCTCACCCAGGCTGGCCGCTACCAGCCGGTTGTCGCCGGTGATCATTTTCAAAGAAACCCCGAGCGCACCCAGTTTCCGAACGGTTTCGGCGATATCCGCTTTTGGCGGATCTTCCAGCACCACAAAGCCGAGAAAAGCCATCGCCGACTCGTGTTCCCGGATGAACCGCGTTGTTGCGCCCAAATCGCGATAGGCCAGGCCAAGCGTGCGTAATCCTTGCTTGCTGAGCGCCTGATAGCGCTGCTGAATGCTGTCGCGCGCTTCGGCCAGGGGCCGCGTCTGCCGTTCATCGACCGCAACTTCAGAGCAGATGTCTAGCACGTTGGTCAAAGCGCCTTTGGTCAGCAGGCGGTGACGGCCGTTTTCGGACACCAGTACGGAGAGCCGCTTGCGCAGAAAGTCGTAGGGAATCTCATCGAGCTTCTCGACGCCGTTCAGATCGAAGCTGCGGAAGTCGCGGATTGCTCGGTCGATGGGGTTATCGAAGCCGGTTTCGTAGAATGCGTTGATGTAGGCGTAGCGCAGCACCCGTTCACTGTCCCGACCTTCCGCATCCAGCGCCGAACGCACGCGCACCGTGCCCTCGGTGAGCGTGCCGGTCTTGTCCGAACAGAGAACGTCCATGCTGCCGAAATTCTCGATGGACGTCAGGCGCTTCACGATCACGTCGGCAGCGGCCATGCGCCGCGCGCCCCGAGATAGGTTCACGCTGATGATGGCCGGGAGCAATTGCGGCGTCAGACCTACTGCCAGTGCCAGCGAAAACAGAAAGGTATCGAGGATGGGTTTGTGTAGATAGACGTTCACCGCAAAGATGATGATCAGCATGATCAGCGTGACTTCAGTGAGGAGATAACCGAAGCGGCGAACGCCCCGTTCGAACTCCGTTTCCGGCGACTGCTGGGCCAGGCGCGCGGCGACTTTTCCCAATTCTGTATTTAACCCCGTACGAACGACCACTGCCTGCGCCGTACCGCTGACCACGTGCGTCCCCATGAACAGGGCATTACTACGCTCCGCCAGCGGCGCAGCCGCCGTCAGCGTGGCAGCGGCCTTTTCCACTGGGTAAGTTTCTCCGGTCAATGTCGCCTCGTTGACGAATAAGTCCTCGGCCCTGAGCAACCGGCAGTCGCCGGGGATCATGCTGCCGGCCGACAGCATCGCCACGTCCCCCGGCACGACGCTATCTAGCGGAATACCGATCTCCACGCGGTCGCGCAGCACACGCGCCTTGACCTGCACGGTCGCCAAAAGGCGCTTGACCGCGCGGTTGGCTCCGTATTCCTGGCTAAAGCCCAGCATGCCGCTGATGAACATGATGGCGAGAATGATCGCGCCGTCGGTGGCGTCGTGGAGAAAGAATGAAAGCGAGGCGGCGGCTATAAGGATCAGAATGATCGGACTTTTGAACTGGGTGAGAACCAAGCGGATGACTCCGCTTCCTTCTCTGGCGTGCAGGGCGTTGTGTCCGAAGCGCCGGAGACGGCGGGCGGCTTCGTCCGCCGTCAGACCTTGCGGCGACGTTTCCAGCTCTGCGAGCAGCTCATCCGGCGGGAAGCTCCAGAAGGACTCCGTCGAGAGCGTGGCCATCGAGCCTTAGATGTTCTGGGCCAGCGCTTCGGCATAGCCAGTGTATGTGCGCGGAGTCAACTTCAGGAGTTGCTGTTTGGCCTCATCCGGAATGGCGAGCCCTTCGATGAAGGCTTTCAAATCCTCAGCCGTGATTCGCTTGCCGCGGGTCAGATCCTTCAATTTTTCGTAAGGGTTTTCGATGCCATAGCGCCGCATGATCGTCTGGATGGGCTCGGCCAATACGTCCCAGTTGTCGTTCAGATCGGCTTCCAGGGCTTCGGGCTTGAGTTCCAGTCTGGTCAGCCCCTTTAGCGTCGCCTGCAGCGCGATGCTGGTATGGGCGATGCCGACACCGATATTGCGCAGTACCGTCGAGTCGGTCAGGTCGCGCTGCCAGCGCGATATCGGTAGCGTTTCCGCCAAATGGCCGAAGAGAGCGTTTGCCAGACCCAGATTGCCTTCGGCGTTTTCGAAATCAATGGGATTTACTTTGTGCGGCATGGTGGACGAACCAACCTCCCCGGCGACGGTTTTTTGCTTGAAATAGCCCAAGGCGATATAAGCCCAGATATCGCGGTTGAAGTCGATCAGAATCGTGTTGAGGCGGAAGAGGGCGTGAAAGAGCTCGGCGATCGAGTCGTGCGGTTCGATCTGCGTGGTGTACGGGTTGAAAGCCAGTCCGAGCGATTGGACGAAGCTTTGACAGAATCGCGGCCAGTTCGCGTTTGGATAAGCTACCCGGTGGGCGTTATAGTTGCCGACCGCGCCATTCATCTTGCCGAGCAGTTCGACTTGGGCCAATTGCGCCCGCTGGCGCTCCAGCCGGGCCGCGGTATTGGCGAATTCCTTACCCATCGTCGTCGGACTGGCCGGCTGGCCGTGGGTGCGCGAAAGCATGGGTTGCGCCGCATAGTTTCGGGCGTCTCTTTTGATCGCTGCGATGAGCCGGTCGATCAAGGGCAGCAAAATCTGCTCGCGTCCGTCTTTGAGCATCAAGGCGTAGGCGAGATTATTGATGTCTTCCGAGGTACAGGCGAAATGGAAGAATTCGCTCACTTCAAGCAGCTCTCTGCAGGCCGCGACCTTTTCCTTGAGGAAATACTCTACCGCTTTCACGTCGTGGTTGGTGATGCGCTCGATCGCTTTGATGCGTTCGGCATCCTGCTCGGAAAAACTGGCGATAACGCGTTCGAGAAAGGCATCCGCTGCCGTGCCGAGGGGCGGGACTTCACCGATGACCGGTTCAGCGGCCAGCGCTTCGAGCCAGCGGATCTCCACCAACACCCGATAACGGATCAGGCCGTATTCGCTGAAAATAGGCCGCAAGTCACCCACTTTGTCAGCATAGCGGCCGTCGATGGGCGAGAGCGCAGTCAGAGTCGTCATCCTCTTTGTTGTTATCCCGTGCTGTACAGGTCCAAAGAAAAGGCTGCGGGCATTTTCTGGGCATCCGCCGCGGAGTTTGTCGTTCGTTCGATGATGCCACCGCCAAGACACCGGTCGGCGCGGTAAAAGACTACCGACTGCCCGGGCGTGACGGCACGCTGGAGGCGGTCGAACGTCACCCGGCAGCGGTTGCCGGCCAGCGGCGCGACGGAGCAAAGCTGATCTGCCTGACGATAGCGGGTCTTGGCGCTACAGCGCGTGCGGACGCTTAAGGGTTCGCCGCTCACCCAGTCCAGATTTCCGGCTTCGAGGCAATCGCTGAACAGCAGCGGATGGTCATGGCCTTGGCCGACGACCAGTGCGTTCTGCTCCATGTCTTTCGCCAATGCGTACCACGGTTCGTCTGCGGCCCCGGCGACGCCGCCTATACCAAGTCCTCGGCGTTGTCCCAGCGTGTAATACATAAGTCCTTGGTGCCGGCCGATGATGCGTCCGTCCACCGTTCTCACGTCACCCGGCCGGGTTGGCAGAAAGCGCATGAGAAAGTCCTTGAATCTTCGTTCGCCGATGAAACAAATGCCAGTGCTGTCTTTTTTCTGGTGGTTCGTGAAGCCGGCGCGCTTGGCGATTGCTCGCACCTCGCTTTTCTCTATCCCGCCGATGGGGAACAGCGTCCGCGCCAATTCTTTCTGGCCCAACGTATAAATAAAATAGCTCTGATCCTTTTGTTCATCGACGCCCCTGAGCAGCTGATACCGTCCGTCCTTAACATGGATGCGGGCATAGTGACCGGTCGCCATGAAATCGGCGCCGAGGTCGCGAGCGAAATCGAGAAAAACGCGAAATTTTATTTGCTTGTTGCACAGTACGTCAGGATTCGGCGTACGGCCGGTGCCGTATTCCTGCAGGACGACTTCGAACACCTCATCCCAATATTCGGCAGAAAAATTAACTTCCCTCAGTTGAATTCCCAGCCGATCGCAGATCTGTTGCGCGTCGGCGAAGTCTTGCCGGGCGGTACACAGGCCGGTTGCATCATCCTCCTCCCAGTTTTTCATGAAAAGGCCGGACACATCATAGCCTTGCTCCAAAAGAAGCAAGGCAGCCACCGAGGAATCGACTCCGCCCGACATGCCAACGATCACTTTCTGTCTCATGCCCAGTCGTTACATGATCTACTTGAGGAGCGATTTCAACAAGTTGAGCGAATAGCGAGCGCCCGCAAGATAATCCTGGATGCTCTCCAGAACCATTGGACTTCGCAGGCGCGTCTTCTCTTCGATGAGTTCCTCCTGGGTGAGCCAGAGCGTGCGTTGAATGCCTTCATCGAGTGCCGAGAACGGATCATGATCGCGAATTCGGCCGCAGAAACTGATGCGCAGAAAACTGCTGGCTGATGGTTTAGGTGGATGCCAGAGGTAGATGCCGACGAGCGATTCGGGGATAAAGCTCCAGGCCGTTTCTTCGAAAGTCTCGCGGATTACCGCGTCGACAATAGACTCGCCGTTTTCCAAATGACCGGCGGGCTGGTTAAGTACCAGATGACCGCAGGAAATTTCTTCCACCATCAAAAAGCGGCTGTTGTCTTCTATTACCGCTGCAACAGTGATGTGGGGTCTGCCCGCTGTGAGAGGCTGCTTGTCCAATTCGTGCATGAAGTGTTAACGGTCGGCAAATTGTCTTGTCAGGTCGTCTATGTTATTAAATGTGCCCATCCGTGGTGAAATGCTTCCTACCCCGCTGCTTCGGCCGCTTTAGCCGGACGCTTTGCGTATCACTACGCCGCTTATTCTTCGGAGCCAGGAGATGCCATACAATCTCAGCAATTTCGGACTTCCGGTCAAGTTGCTATTTTCCGGCTATTTGGCGGTTATCGCAATCGGCTATGGCGTCGCATTGATTCAGATCCTGTTTACTCACGGGATGGCGGACGGCAAGTTCGGTCTGTCGATCGAGGATATCGTCTACAGCTATTACGGCAACCGGTCGGGCTCGCTACTGGAAAGCAAGCTGGAAGGTTCGATGAAAATGAATGCGCCGGATAATGAGCGTTTCGAGATCATTCAGTGGGTGAGGGATGGGGCGAGTGAGAAAACCTTCGAGCCGAGAATAAAGCAGATATTCGAAACGCGCTGCGTGCAGTGCCATAATGCGGAAGCGGGTGGGCAAATCCCCGACTTCACCAAGTTCCAGAATATCAAGGAACGCGCTTCGTCCAATGAAGGCGCGACATTTTCATCGCTCACCCGCGTCTCGCATATACATTTGTTCGGCATAGCCTTTATTTTTATGTTCGTCGGCATCATATTCAGCTTTGCTACCGGCGTTCCCGTTAAGTTCAAATGCGCAGCCATCGTCATGCCGTATGTATTTCTATTGCTCGATATCGCTTCGTGGTGGCTGACCAAGATAAATCCGCATTTTGCCCTCCTGGTCGTGCTGGGCGGCGCCGGATTAGCCATGGCATTCGTGTTTATGTTAATCGTATCGCTGTACGAGATGTGGATATTGCCTGGCAAGCTGCATTCGCTAGATCGGCGGGAAGCGCTCAGGCGGCTGTGATTCCTGCGCCTTATAGTCTTTCCGCGGTGCGCTGGGAATCGCGCTGGGAACTATTAGGCGGCTGCGGGATGGGGTTTGAAAAGGATTCAAGGCGCGATTTTAAAGTGCTATATTAGAACGCGTTAAAAATTGGTTAACATTCTTTTCTGTACCGGGGCATAAGAATGGCACAACATCGAGACAGACTCACGGATGAGGATATTGCTGTCCAGGAAGCCAAACCAAAGCTTAAGCGTCCACCGTTGTTCAAAGTTATTTTGGTGAATGACGATTTCACGCCCATGGAATTCGTCGTCCAGGTGCTGAAGAATTTCTTCGGCATGAGTGAGGATAAGGCGACGCAAATCATGCTGCACGTGCACACCCGCGGCATCGGTGTTTGCGGGGTCTTTTCCAAAGACGTCGCTCAGACCAAAGTACGGCTGGTCAATGACTATTCACGTCAGCACCAGCATCCCTTGTTATGTACGCTAGAAGAAGCATAGGGATAGTCTCATGCTAAACAAAGAACTGGAATTTTCGTTGAACGCAGCCTTTAAAGGCGCGCACGAGAAAAGACACGAATTCATCACGGTGGAGCACTTGCTGCTGGCCATGCTGGATAACTCTTCCGCCGTCGAGGTGTTAAAGTCGTGCGGCGGCAATATCGAGCTGCTGCGCAAGGAACTCACCGAATTTCTGGACGAGACGACGCCTTTAATCCCCGCTGGCGTGAAGCGGGAGACGCAGCCGACTCTGGGATTCCAGCGCGTTCTGCAGAGAGCGGTCTTTCACGTGCAGTCGTCCGGAAAAAAGGAAGTCACCGGCGCGAACGTACTGGTAGCCATCTTCAGCGAGCAGGATTCGCAGGCAGTATATCTGCTCAACAAGCAGGACATCACTCGCCTGGATGTGGTGAATTACATCGCCCACGGCATTTCGAAAGTCCGCGATGAAATGGAGGGCAATACCAGGCCGTCCCTTCCCGACAGCGAGGAGGCGGAGGCCAACGTTACGGCCAACCCGTTGGAGAAATTCGCCACCAACTTGAATGAACAGGCCAGACGCGGCAGAATCGATCCTCTGATCGGGCGCCGGGAAGAGATCGAACGCACCATACAGGTGTTATGTCGCCGGCGTAAGAACAATCCTCTTTTGGTCGGTGAAGCGGGCGTCGGGAAAACGGCCATCGCCGAAGGTCTGGCGAAGAAAATCGTCGAGGGCGATGTGCCCGAAGTGCTGAATCGCAGCGTGATTTACGCGCTAGATCTGGGGGCCTTGATTGCGGGCACGAAATATCGCGGCGATTTCGAAAAACGCCTCAAGGGTTTGCTGGGCCAGCTAAAAAAAGAAGCCAACTCCATTCTGTTCATCGACGAAATCCATACCATCATCGGCGCCGGATCGGCCTCCGGGGGCGTGATGGATGCATCGAACTTGATCAAGCCGGTGTAGACGTCAGGCGAATTGCGCTGTATCGGTTCCACCACGTATCAAGAATACCGTGGCATTTTCGAGAAGGACCG
>CADDZF010000149.1 GCA_902812445.1 Methylococcaceae bacterium
CCAAGTTCTCCGGCGACTTCGGCATCATCGAGGCGAAAGACGGCGGCGTACTGCCCGTCACCCTGCGTAACCTCGAAAGCGAGATTGCCGCCAAGCGCCTGGTACCGGGCCAGCCGGCCAGCGCGCAAGATTCGGTAGCGGGAAAACTGCGGCGGTTCGACCAGGACGATTCAACGATCATTCACTGGCTCAAGCGCGTCGGGGAAGCGGCCCGCCCGCGGGAAGAATGGGAGGAAAACAAAGGCGCCCCGGCGGGGCCAGGGAACCAACGCTGGAAAGACCTGAGTGGCGCCGAGTCGGTATTCGCCGAGGAGGCCGGCGTTCGCTCGTTCTTGCTGCCCAAGCCGCTAGGCGCGCGACCTTTTGAAGTCGTCGGCATACCGCTCAAAGCGGCCGGTTTTTACGTCGTCGAACTGGCGAGTCCGAAACTGGGCGCTGCCTTGCTCGGCGAGCCACGGCCGCGCTATGTGCCAACCTCCGCTCTGGTGACCAATCTCGCGGTACACTTCAAATGGGGGCGGGAAGCCTCGCTCGTGTGGGTCACCACGCTGGATAAAGCCCAGCCGGTGGCGGGGGCCGAAGTCAGCATCAGCGATTACTGCAAAGGCGCTGTGCTGTGGCAAGGGAAAACCGCCGCCGACGGCATCGCGACCATCGGCGCGAACGCGCTGCCAGCCCCGGACCCCTACGCCCAGTGCGATGACGGCTCGCCGATGCAACTTTTCGTCAGCGCCCGCACGGCGGGCGATCTGAGTTTCGGCCTGTCCGGCTGGAACCGCGGCATCGCGCCGGCGGATTTTAATCTCCCGGTCACGGCCCAGGGCGAGGCGCTGATCGCCCACAGCGTGCTCGACCGCACTCTGTTGCGGGCGGGCGAAACCGTATCCATGAAGCACTTTTTTCGTCGTCACGTAATGACCGGGCTGGAGATTCCTGTCGCCGAGCGGCCTGACACGGTCAAGATCCGCCACGAAGGCGACGGTCAGGAATACGCCTTGCCGCTGGTGCTGGACGAGCAAGGCATCGGCGAGACCGCCTGGGCCATCCCGCCAGACGCCCGCCTCGGGACCTATCAGGTGTATCTGGAGCGGCGAGAGCCCTACCGCTCGTTGAGTTCGGGCGCATTCCGGATCGAGCAGTTCCGAACCCCGAGCATGAAAGCGGTGATCCAGTCGCCGGCGGAGCCGTTGGTGAACGCCGATAAAGTCGCCGTCGACCTCTTCGTCAGCTATCTCTCAGGGGGCGGCGCCGCAAACGTACCGGTCAAGCTGCGTACCCAGACGCGGCCAAAAGCCATCAGTTTTCAGAATTACGCGGATTTCACCTTCGGCGGCCCAGCAGTCCGCGAAGGCATCGAGGAGACCGATTCCGCTCTCGGTGCCGGGACCGGCGATGCAACCAGCGCCCCGGCCCAGGTCTTGCCGCTTGCCCTGGACAAAGCCGGTACGGCACGCGCCGTGATCCCGGACCTGCCGCGGTACGCGGCGGCCCAGGACCTGCTCGTGGAGCTGGAATATCCGGATGCCAATGGCGAGCTCCTGACCGTCGCCAGCCACATCGCGTTGTGGCCGGCCAAGCTTATTCTGGGCCTGCGCACCGAGGGCTGGGTCGCGAGTCGAGAGCTGTTGCGCTTTCGCGCCGTGGCGCTGGATCTCGCCGGAAAGCCGCTAGCGAACCAGTCGGTCTCGGTAGAGGCGTTTCAGAAGACGACTTATTCCCATCGCAAGCGCCTCATCGGCGGCTTCTATGCCTATGAGGACAAGACCCAGACCAAGCGCGTGGCACTGGCCTGTCAGGGGAAAACGGATGCGGCCGGACTGCTGCTGTGCGAGTTCAAACCCGGTGTCTCCGGTCAATTGATGCTCAGCGCCAGCAGCCAGGACGAGCTCGGCAATACCGCCATCGCCACGACCGCTGTCTGGGTCGCCGGGAAAGAGGATTGGTGGTTCGAGAACGCGCCCAGCGACCGCATGGACGTACTGCCGGAGAAAAAGGAATACCGCTCGGGCGATATCGCCCGCTTCCAGGTACGCATGCCATTCCGGCAGGCGACTGCTCTGGTGACGGTGGAGCGGGAAGGCGTCATCGACCACTTCGTCGTCCCGTTGTCCGGCCGCAAACCGGTCGTCGAAGTGCCGATCCTAGGTCACTATGCGCCCAATATCTACGTCTCGGTGCTCGCCCTGCGCGGGCGCATCACTGGGGTGCAGTCCTGGCTGGCCGACGCCGCGCGGAAGCTGCATCTGCCTCTGCGCATCGAAGGCGGTCAGGCCGGCAGCCGGGTGGATCTCAGCAAACCGGCCTACCGCCTCGGCATCACGCCGATCGACGTCGATTGGGCGACGCGCCGGTTAGACGTGCGTGTGGTGCCGGATCGGGCGGTCTATTCGGTGCGCGACAAGGCCAGAGTGCGCGTCATGGTTGCGCCCGCCGGCGAGGGACCCTTGCCGGCGGCGGCCGAGATTGCTCTCATCGCGGTAGACGAGGGGCTTTTGGAACTCAAGGCCAATGATTCCTGGGCGCTGCTCGACAGAATGATGGACAAGCGGGGCATCGAGGTCTTCACCGCCACCGCCCAGATGCAGGTGATCGGCAAACGCCATTACGGCCGCAAGGCCGTGCCTCACGGCGGTGGCGGCGGGCGGCAGGCGGCGCGGCAGTCGTTCGGCACGCTGTTGCTATGGCGCGGACGCGTCCTGCTGGATGAAACGGGCGAGACCGAAATCGAGGTGCCCTTGAACGATTCACTGAGCGCTTTTCGCCTGGTGGCGGTCGCCAATGCCGGGGCCGGTCATTTCGGCACCGGCCAAAGCAGCATCCGTACCCACCAGAACCTCATGCTTCACGCGGGCCTGCCGCCGCAAGTGCGGGAGGGCGACCGTTTTCGCGCCGTATTCACGCTTAGAAACGCCTCTGGCCGGCACGTGACGGTCAAAGCTCTGGCGCGTCTCGCTGAGGCGAATCATCCCGATGCGGTGGTCGATCTCGCACCCATCAAGCTGGAGCTTCCACCCGGTGCGGCCACGGAATTGGCCTGGGAAACCGCCGTCGCGCCGGGTGCCGGCGGTCTCGAGTGGGAGGTTACGGCGGAGGAGCAGGGCGGGACGGGGCGTGATCAGCTCAAGGTTAAACAGGAGGTCGTTCCGGTTTATCCGCCGCGAGTTTACCAGGCCATGCTCGCCCGCATCGACAAACCGCTCATCGTGCCCATCGAGACACCGGCGGACGCCTTGACAGGCCCCGGCGGCGTGCGGGTCGCGCTGCGGGCACGGCTGGCGGACAACCTGACCGGGGTGACGGAGTACATGTCGCGCTATCCCTACACCTGTCTGGAGCAGCGCATCTCCAGAGCGGTGGCCCTGCGCGACAAGGCAGCATGGGATGCGCTCGTGAGCGACTTGCCGAATTATGCGGACCCGGAGGGCCTGCTCAAATATTTTGCTGGCAACGGGCTAGAGGGCAGCGACACGTTGACCGCGTACCTGCTGGCGATCGCTCAGGAAGCGAACTGGCCAATACCCGCTAGTGAACTCAGCCGCTTAAAAAGCGCGCTCAAGCATTTTGTCGAAGGCCGCATCGTCCGCGATTCGCCGCTGCCGACGGCCGATCTCACCGTACGCAAGCTGGCGGCACTCGAAGCCTTGTCCCGTTACGGCGAGGCGACGCCGGACTTGCTCGGCTCCTTGACGCTCGAACCGGCTCTGTGGCCGACCTCGGCGGTCATCGACTGGCTGAATATCCTCAAGCGCGTGCCAGCCATTCCGCAGCGCGATCAGCATTGGCAAGAGGCGCAGCGGATTTTGCGCTCGCGCCTGAATCTTCAGGGCACCACGATGACTTTCTCCACCGAGCGCAGCGATGCGCTGTGGTGGCTCATGCTTTCCCCCGACGTCAACGCCGTGCGCGCGATTTTGACGCTGCTGGACGATGCCGCCTGGCGCGAGGATCTGCCGCGCATGGTAAGCGGCGCCCTGGGTCGCCAGCGTCAAGGCCATTGGAACACCACGACGGCCAACGCCTGGGGTGTGCTGGCGATGGAGAAATTCAGCGCGGCGTTCGAATCCATTCCGTTATCGGGCCGCACCGATGCAGCATTGGCCGGCGCGAGGCAAAGCGTGGAATGGAACGCTCCGGCTCCGCCGAACGGGCTCGAGTTTGGCTGGCCGCCGGCGGGCCGGGCGCCGTTGACGATCCGGCACGACGGGCAGGGCAGGCCGTGGGCGGCGATCCAGGGTCGCGCGGCGATTCCCCTCAAGGCGCCAGCATTCGCCGGCTTCAGCGTTCGGCGGAGCGTCATCCCGATCGAGCAGAAACGAGTCGGCGCATGGAGTCGCGGCGACGTGGCGCGGGTAAGACTGGAGCTGAGTGTGCAGACAGACATGGCCTGGGTGGTGGTGGATGATCCCGTTGCTGCCGGGGCCTCCGTGATCGGCGGTGGCTTGAGCCGCGATTCGCAGCTTCTGCGGCCGAATGAGCCGGGCAATGGCCCGTGGCCGGTCTACGAAGAACGCCGCTTCGATGCTTACCGTGCTTATTATCGCTACATACCGCAAGGCGCCTGGACCTTGGAATATACGCTGCGCTTCGACAATCCCGGCGTATACGAGCTGCCTCCCACGCGCGTCGAGGCGCTGTACGCGCCGGAAATATCGGCTGAGCTGCCAAACGAAAAGCTCGAGATTATTAACCCGGCCATTAAATAGGCCGGGTTAACCTGGGGCAGGGAGCCGAAAGCGCGGCGCCAAGCCGCGTGAGCCAAGGCCGGGCGTGTACCGGCCTTGGCGATGGCCCGAAATACCAGGAGGGTATTTTAGGGCCGGTATAAATAGAGAATCGCCCTAGCGCGACGCGGAAGAGATTCCCGCGACCTTTGGTTGAATGACGAAGGCGATCGTCCTTAGTTGACGGCGCGTGTAGCCCCAATCCGGCGCAAGGCAAGCGTGACAGCGCTGAACGGCCGATTCTCGTCGTTCAGAGGGTGCATTTATCCTCGCGCTGGCCTCGCTCGAGAGCGATTTTTTTACCGCTATCCTCCATTACCCCACTGGCTGCCATCGATAAGCCTTCGCCGATCCAATAAAGCCGGTGCAGTGAGGACGCTTATGCCGGCTCGCCGTCTGGCGTAGAATGAAGCGGAAAAACGCATAAGGAATCGCACCATGGCTGCCATTACCCGTTTATTGTCGGGGAAGCCGCTGACTGTCGGCTTTCTCCTGTCATCGCTCATCGCCTGCTCCAGCGCGTATTATCGAGCGGTGGAGTCGATCGGCTTTCACAAGCGCGACATTCTCGTGCACCGAGTCGAAAAAGCGCGCGATAGCCAGCAGGAAGCGAAGGAGCAATTCAAGACGACGCTGGAAAAATTCAGCGCCCTTACCGGCTTCAAAGGCGGCAGCCTGGAGGAAAAATATAAGCAGCTCAACAGTGAGTTCGAGGCCAGCCGAGCCAAGGCCGAGGCCGTGCATAATCGCATCAATGATATTCGAGACGTCGCTGCCGCGTTGTTTGCCGAGTGGAAGCAGGAACTCGGGCAGTACAAGGATCCGGCTCTGCGCCGCAGCAGCGAGAAAAAACTTGCCGTCACACGTCAACGCTATGCGCAGCTGATCGCCGCCATGGAGCGGGCGGAAGCCAGGATCGAGCCGGTGCTCTCGACTTTTCGCGATCAAGTGCTGTTCCTCAAGCATAATCTCAATGCCCAGGCGATTGCATCTCTTAAAGGCGAACTACGCAGCGTCGAGACCGACATCGCCGCCTTGATCAAGGCCATGGAAGCTTCGATACGCGAAGCCGATGCGTTCATCCGCACGGAGAGCGTGGCCTAAAGCGCGTTCGCTCGCACGCGCGCCTCGTCGCAGAGATGGCCCTCGGATGAGAAAAATCTTGCCCGCCTTGATTGGCCTGTTGCTGGCCGGTTGCGCCACGGCGCCGAGCAACCCGGCCAACGTGTGCTCCATGTTCCGGGAAAAGGACGACTGGTACGCCTATGCCAGGCAAGCACACCGGAAATGGGGCGTGCCGATTCCCGTGCAGATGGCGATCATCAATCAGGAATCGTCCTTCGACGCGGCCGCCAAGCCGCCGCGCTATAAATTTTTAGGCTTGATTCCACTTTGGCGACCTTCATCGGCTTATGGCTACGGGCAAGTCAAGAATACGACCTGGGATTGGTACATCCAAAAAACCGGCAATCGCGGCGCCGACCGCGACGAATTTGAAGACGTCGTGGATTTTATCGGCTGGTATGCCGAACAAAGCCGGCGACAGCTCGGCATATCCCGGCACGATGCTTATCGTCAATACCTGGCGTATCACGAAGGTCATGCGGGCTACCGGCGCGGGACCTATCAGGCGAAATTCTGGCTGCAGCGAGCGGCGCGCCGGGTCGCCGCCAGCGCTTGGCGCTATCGGCGGCAATTGAACCGCTGCCAGAGCTATCTCGAGAACGGAGATTGATAAAGCGGGGCGCGCGTTCACGATGAGGTCGCTGTTTGGGGCGCTGCTCGTGCAAGGAGAATGCCTTGCTCCATCCGAACAAGTCATTCAAAAGCTGCTTAAATCCGCGTATCCATGAACGAATTCGATCGCTTTTTCGCCACCGCGCCGCTTGGGCTTGAGCGGTTACTGGCACAGGAACTGCGCGATCTTGGCGCTCAAGAGGTGAAGGAGGGGCGGGCCGGCGTTGCATTTCGAGGGGATTTGGCGACGGCTTACCGGGTTTGCCTGTGGTCGCGGTTGGCCAACCGGTTGCTGCTCGCTTTGGCGGAATTTCCCGCGGCGACGCCGGAAGCCCTTTATCAAGGCGTACAGAGCCTACGCTGGGCGGAGCACTTGCCGCCGGACGCGTCACTGGCGGTCGATTTTACCACCAGCCGCTCAAAAATCGGTCACAGCCTGTTCGGCGCGCAGAAAGTCAAGGATGCGATCGTTGACCAGTTGCGCCATGAATCGGGCGTGCGACCCTCGGTACGCCTGCAACGGCCGGATGTGCGGGTGAATGTTCATCTCGATCGGGATATCGCCAGCGTCGGCATCGACCTTTCCGGCGACAGCCTGCACCGGCGCGGTTACCGGCAGGAGGGCGCCGCCGCGCAGTTAAAGGAAAATTTGGCGGCGGCGATTCTCCTGCCGGTAACCGCGCCGGTGCAGGCT
>CADDZF010000150.1 GCA_902812445.1 Methylococcaceae bacterium
GACCTGCATCAATCAGGATCCGGCCTCGACCGGTCAATACTCATTGGGCGGGCACCGGAGCCGGGGGAGCCGGCACGGGTGCCGGCGCGGGAGCCGGAGTGGTGAAATCGACTTTCGGCGCGTTGGAGATTTCTCTTTCATTTTCGACGGTAAAGCTTGGTTTCGTTTTGAAACCGAACGCCATCGCGGTCAGATTGGTCGGAAACGAACGTACCGTCACATTGAAGTCCTGAACCGCCTTGATATAGCGGTTGCGCGCCACCGTGATGCGGTTTTCGGTGCCTTCGAGCTGCGCCTGCAAATCGCGGAACAGCGCGTCGGCCTTGAGCTGGGGATAATTCTCCGCCACCGCCAGCAGGCGCGACAACGCACCGGTCAGATTGCCCTGCGCGGCGATGAATTTGGCGAACGCCTGCTCGTCATTCACCAGTTCCGGCGTCGCCTGAATGGCGCCGACCCGCGCGCGCGCTTCGGTCACCTGCGTGAGCACCTCCTTTTCATGCGCGGCATAGCCCTTGACGACATTCACCAGATTGGGCACGAGGTCGGCTCGCCGCTGGTACTGATTGAGCACTTCGGCCCAGTCCGCCTTGACCTGCTCGTCAGTCGACTGCAGCGTATTGTAGCCGCAGCCGGACAGGTTCAGCGTGAGGAAGAGCAATCCCAGGGTCAATAAATGCGGCATAATTCCTCCATTGGCGAACGAGCTTTTTGGCGCTGTCCCGGTATGATGGCGCAGGGGGGAACAGATCGGCTGAGGCGCCCTGCCCCGCCGCTTGCGCAGCTCCGGCCCGCGTGTACTGTAATGGATCGCAGCTCAGGCTGCAATGTCGAGCCAACACGGGAGTAGCGATGTGAGCGCCGCTTTCCACGGCGGCAGTGTTGAAACATTATGAACGCAAGGCAGGTCTAATTTTGGAAACTTGCGAGGTATGCAACAATGAAAGCAGATCAATTCAACTGGCGGCGGCTGCTGCTCGTTCTGCTGCTGAGCACTCTCACAGCGGGCGCCGGCGGCTGCGCATCGACCGGTTATTCCGTTGGATTGAACTATGGCTACCCTTACCGCGGTTACGGCTATCCGTATCGTCCTTACGGCTACTCGTTCGGCTACTACAACCGATATAGCTATCCGTATTGGTACTCGACGCCCTACTGGCGCTCCCGCCCTTATTGGGGACCTTATGGTAGCTTCTACGGTCCACGTTTCGGCTTTCATTTCAATGGCTACCGCCACTTCCGGCATTGACCATTTCGCCATAGCTCTCTTTGATCTTTCAGCCGGTCCGGCTAAGGAAGGTGAGGCAAGCCTGGAGTACCCTGAAGTGACGGGCGGTTTGCTTCCAACGAGTCCACAGGCATCCATCTAAGGGGTCGTAGGGCAGCAGCCTAGGGCCCCGTGCGCAATTCGCTCAGGAGCCTTCGATCCACCTTGTGCAACATCAGCCGCCTTCTGATCGCATCTCCTTAAAATGGCAATAAAACCCAAGCGCTTCGTTCTATTATTCCGGCTCCCTGTCCCTTTATTAACCCGGCCTATTTAGGGGCCGGGTTAATCATACCCCAGGGTCGCCCTCAGCCGGCCGAGATCTTCCGGACGATCGACGTCCCACAAGGTTTGCAGTTCCAGCCAACGATACTGTAGCGCTTTGAGGCGCTCGCGGGTTTGTTGCAGAACTTCTGAGGTCCCCCATGCGATATCGCCGAACAGCCGAGGGTCGAATCGGCTGATACCCAGCAGGTAATAGCCGCCGTCTTCTGCCGGGCCTAGCACGGCGTCGAAATCCCCAGCCAGTGCCACGATCGAGTGCTCGATCAAACCCGCATCCAGCAGCGGGCAATCGGTGCCTATCACGATCGTATATCGGGCGAATTGAAGGGATTTTGCCAAGGCATCACCCATGCGCTCGCCCAAATCACCCTCGATCTGCCGCGTGAGATGGGCACCCAACCCGGCCAGGTACTGGAAGTCAGGATGCAGGGTATCCGGTGCGCAGCACAGGGTGATCGGACACAGACGGGCGAGCAGCATGTTAGCGACCGTCGCCTGCAATAGGCGGGCGTGCAGACGCGCCGCGCGCGCAGCGCTGAGCGCCGGGATGAGGCGGGTTTTGACCTGACCTGGCAGCGGCGCCTTGGCGATGATCAACAGCCGCGCATCTGGATAGCGGTAGCCGGTCGGGGCGCCGCTCACGAGCGGCCGTTCATGTGAAAGGCAGCCACAACAGTCGCCGAAGGCTGAGGTTGCTTACGGGATCTCGTTCCTCACTCAGGCCGATTTCCATCCTCGCGTGTCCGAGCCTCGGCGCTGCTCGATAAGTGCCGCACAGAAAATCCCACAGCGGCACGGAAAAGCCGTAATTGCTGTTGGTCTCAGACGGGTCCGACGAATGGTGAACGCGATGCATGTCGGGCGTGATGAGCAGGCAGCGTAGGCGCCATTCCCAAGCTTGGGGAATGCGGACATTACCGTGATTGAACAGGGCGCACGCATTCAAAATGATTTCAAAGGACAGCACGGCAATGGGCGGAATACCTAAAGCCAGTACCAGCAGCACTTTGTAATACATCGACAGAACCATTTCGCCGGGGTGAAAACGGATCGCCGTGCTGGCGTCGAAACCCAGATCGACATGATGCACCTTGTGCAGCCGCCACAACCGAGGAACCCGGTGAAAGACGATGTGCTGCAGATAGATGGCGAAGTCGAGCACGATCAGCCCGACGGCGATACCGAGCCATGGGGGTGTCTGCAAGAGATGCAAAAGGCCAATTTGCCGCTGCTCGGCATAAAGCGCGGCGAAATAAGCGCCGCCGCCGCTGAGGAGGCGCAGGCACGCGAAATTGAACAACATTAAACCCAAGTGTATAGACAACCGCCTGAGTCTGGACTGATCGAAGCGACGGAAAGGCCGCCGCCCTTCCCATGCCAGCATCAGCAGCAGAACGGCGAGAAAGCAGCTCAGGCGAATGAAATCATCCATGGCGGCTACTTCGCGGAATAGGCGCGCGCGAGCTTTTCCGGATCCGCGCCGAAGAAGAAGCGAAGGCGCAACCACCACATCAGCAGAACTGTACGCAGGACGCCGCGCTGTTCCCAGCGCCGGCTGGACGTTACCACGGGTTCTTCCAGACAGACGGGTCTTACAATTTTTTTCAGCCGTGCGCTCAAGGCGATGTCTTCCATCAACGGAATCTCGGGGTAGCCGCCGATAGTCTCGAACCAGTCGCGGCGCACAAAAATCGCCTGATCGCCGGTGGCGATGCCGGTCAGGCGGGAACGCCGGTTCATCAGCCATTCGACCAGCCTTAGCGTGCGCCGCGGGCCGGACAGACGGACGTCGAAGCGTCCCCAAACCGCCCGCTGTCGAAACAGAGCCAACAAGAGCCGCGGCGCATCACTTGGCAGACGTGTATCCGCATGCAGGAACAATAGATAATCACCGCTCGCCGCACGAGCTCCCCGGTTCATTTGCCGGGCACGCCCCGGAAGCGTCCTGATGACCTCGCCGGCCAGAGGCCGAGCCAGCTCAACCGTTGCATCGACGCTGCCCCCATCGACGACGATCAGTTCAGTCGAATGCCTGCGTAACGGTTCGAGGGCGTGCAGTGCGCTGACGATGATTTCGGCTTCGTTCAAGACCGGCATGACGATGGATAGATCGAACATTACCGAGGCCCCTCACTCTCTGCCAATAGACATCGACATCCCGGCGCGGATCGATGATGGCCGCGACGCCGGCCGTATCGGCGCCCACGCTACAGGACCATTGCGGAATTTCACCAGCGAACGGCGAAAATGGCGGGCGGATAGCTAATCCGCCTGCGAATGGGTCGAGACATACTGCTCGAAAAACTCCTTCATCCGCGGCATGGCATCCAAGGTCAGCCCGAGACGCCGGCCTTTTTCGATTGCCTCCGCCGCGCTCAGCTTTTCGCGGGTAGCGACATACATCAGAGCCATCGCACCAGAGCGGAGGCCGGTCTTGCAGTGGACCAGCACAGGCTTCGGCACCTGCTCGATATATCCCAGCACCTGGTCCGCCAGTTCATCGCTCAGGGCATCGGGTTTGACCGCAACGTTGACATAGCGAAGTCCCGCCGCTTCTGCTTGTTGGCGCTCATCGCCCAGCGCTCCTGCTTCTTCGGGTGCCCGGAGGTTGATCAGCGACTTGAAGCCTTCCCCTGCGGCTTGGCGCAGCTGCTCCGGCGCCGGCTGATCCAGCATGACAGCGAGCTCATCATTGATATACTTAAAGTTTTCCATCGTGTTTGCTCCAAAATTAAACTTTCTGCCTATCATTCGATACCTTGGAACCAGCGTGAGTTCCGCCATGGGTGTTGTCGCCGACGGAACGGCCTGCGTCTACATGGGCGCCAGCGTCATCGCCTTCCCGCTCGGCCAGCAAAACCTTGGCCAGGGCGGAGGCCTGAACGCGAAGCTCGGGTACGGCAATGGTCTCCCACAACATTCCTTTCTGCACCGGCCCAAGCGTGTAAAGCCGGGAGGAAGGCTGGCCGCTGCCATCCACCAAGGCGCCATCTGCCGCCACGTCCAGCCCCAGCGCCAGCGGGTCGGGGCGGGCAAGCCCTTGCTCCAGCAGATTCGTGACCAGCGGGTGCTTGAGCTTCCGATAGTTACACTGAGGTCCGGAACAGTTGATTACCCGTTCCGCGCGTATCACCTCGAACCCCTCACCGCAGCGCTTCCGGACTAGGATGTCCACGCCGTGATCGTCTTCACGATAGGCGTGAACGCTACCGGTGTGTGGCGCCAGCCGGCCCGACGCGAACAGCTCATCGAGCTTTTCTCCGATCTCTCGGGCGATGCGATGCCGGTGCACGTCCCAGTAGCAGCGAACGTGCCTGAGAAAGCGGCGTTGCTCGACCAGCGGCAGGACGCGCCAGAGGGTCTGGGTAGCGGGACGCAAGGCGTCGATCACGGCACGCCAGTCGTATCCTTGCGCGCCAGCCGCGTGCAGTTCCCGGCGCACGCGGCGGACCAGTTGGCGGAGCGTTGCGGGAAAACTTTCCGGCTCGAGAAAGGCGGGATAGGGCGCAGCGGCTTGATGAATCCGAGGATACAGGCCGCGGCGGGAGACGACGTGCATAGGGCCGCGGTGGCCTTCTTCTGCGAGCGCGATCGCGAGATCGACCATGGTTAGCCCGGAACCGATGAAGGCGACTGAACTGTCCGGAGGCAGATCTTTCAGCGCGTCGATCGACCACGGATTGGCGAAATAGCGCGGACTGGCATAAAACGTCGAGTCCTGCAGCAGCGGATCGCCCGGAGGAAAGTTACCCAGGGCGAGAACCACCCGTTGAGCGCAAAGGCTGCGTCCGCTCTTGCAGCGTACTTCAGTACGCTCACCGTCCGGCCGGAGGCTGATGACTTCATCGATCAGCCGGTTTAGATGTATACCCGAACCGGCGACCGCTGTCGTCTCCTTAAGTACCGCAGTAAGATAATCGCCGTAGAGCGTGCGTGGGGCAAAACTGTCGGCCGTGATCTCGCGACCCCCCGGCCAGAGCACGTTGGCCTGCTGCGCCCAGCGCAGAAAATGTCCGGGGTCGTCGGCGAAGGCCCCCATGTTGGCCGCCCGCACATTGAGCACATGGACCGGCGCGGAAGTGCTGTAAGCGACGCCGCGCGCCCATTGCCGCGGATGGCGCTCGATCAGGTGGATAGACAGCGGCGGTTCGGCCCGTCTCATCAGGTGAACAGCCACCAGGGTGCCGCTGAAGCCAGCGCCCACGATGGCGATATCGGAAGGTAAAGAAGGCATGCAGTCTCCTTGATCTATTCCAAACAGAGGGGAATGAAGCCAGTTTAACAGGCGCGTATGACTTTTTCCCGCGCGTCCCTGCACGGCCATGTCAACGCCGCCGTTGACGCGCTATCGCACTTGGCAAGCAAGACACAGGTGTTATAGTCGTCCAGGAAACGGTTGGGCGCCCGATGAGCGTCTGATCGAATGAGCCATCCGATCGAAAAGATTTAAATTCCACAGGAAGCACTTTAAGGCCTAGATGCTGCCCGTTCCCGCCATCGGCGTCGGCGCTGTCATTTTTGACGAACAGCACCGCGTTCTGTTGATTCGCCGCGGCACGCGGCCCGCTCTCGGTCAATGGTCCGTGCCGGGCGGCAAGCTTGAGCCGGGAGAAACGCTGGCGCAGGCTTGCCGGCGAGAAGTGCTGGAAGAAACCGGCCTGGCCATCGAGCCCAGGAACATCATCGCCGTGGTGGAGCGAATCATCGAGGATTTTCACTATATCATCATCGATTTTCTGGCGACCCCCCAACAATCCGGATCTCCAGCCCTTCAGGCGGCCGCCGACGTGAGCGATGCGCGCTGGGTCGCGCTGTCCACACTCGGTCAATATGATCTCGTCGAAGGGCTTCAACGCGTGATTGATCAGGCATCGACAGCGCAAGGCCTGTGTGACGCCGACGGGGATGGACGCGATTTCATCGCCTGCGCGCCGTAGGCCGCCCGGCTCACCATCACGACGAGCCGCTTGCAGTGCTGAGTAGGGAGCGGCCAATCAGAAGTACCGGGCGTTCACCAGAAAATGGACGGCGATGCTGGCGAAATAGCCCAAAAGGATCGCCGGAAACCATTTCATGTGGCTGCCAAAAGTATAAAGGCCCTTCGCCTGACCCAGCAAGCCGACGCCGGGCGCCGAACCGATCGCCAGCAGGCTGCCGCCGACGCCGAGCGTAAGCGTCACTAACAGCCATTGGCCCTGGGTTATCGGAGGATTCATGCTGAGTACCGCTAGCATCAAAGTGCCGTTATCGACGAAAGCGGAGGACAATCCGATCAGGATGTTCGCCAGTGTCGGCCCTTGTTGGCCGTAAAGAAAATGAGACACCGCATCCAGATAACCTATGAAACTCAGCGCGCCGACACCCAGGATCGCGCCATAAAAAAACAGCAGCGTGTCCCACTCCAGGCGCCTGACCTGCTTGAAAATATCGAAACTGCGATTGCCGATAAGTTCATACGGCATATCGGCCTCTCCAGGATAACCG
>CADDZF010000151.1 GCA_902812445.1 Methylococcaceae bacterium
ATTGCGCACCCGGATCAAGCGACTGGCGCGCAAAACCATTTGCTTCTCAAAATCAGAAATACTTCATGATGGCGTAATAGGATTATTTATCAACAGATATTGCTTTCAATCAATTTAAGCCACCACCAAGTAATCAAAAACAGCACGGGCATTACCGCCAATGGAGCGGTGCGCTTCATCGGAGATAACCAAATCGAAATCTGTCGGCGAAAATAGCTGTTGGTACTTATTGTTGAAGAGCAGCGACTGGACGGTAGTAACCACAATTTCAGCGCGTCGCCAGTCATCACGGCTTTCTTTATAGATGACGGTTTTGTAATCATTGGCGAGCACCTTGTGGAACGCTTTTTTGGCCTGGTCCTCAAGCTCTAAGCGATCCACCAGAAAGAGCACGCGGCGCGCATTGCCCGTGCGTAGAAAGAGTTTAATGACTGCGGCAGAGGTGAGCGTCTTGCCCGTGCCGGTAGCCATTTCAAAAAGAAAGCGGTCTTTGCCGTCTTTGACGGCATTTTGCAAGGCAACCATGGCTTTCTTTTGATAGGCTCTCAGGAAGCGTAGACTGTTGGCGTCAATGAATCCCTGGCGTTCGGCTTCATTCTTCCAGGCGGCCTCGGCGGCATAATTGGGGCGCTGGGTTAGGACAATGTAGTCATCGTTAACGACCTCTTCGACAAGACGCTTGGGATCGGGAACACTTTTTTGATAGCCCATAACCGAGGTGGGCGTCGGAAAGGTTGTGATAATGTAGGGGTTGCCGCGTTCAAGATCCCAGAAGTAATGCAGGTTGCCGTTGGAAAGGATAATAAAACGACAGTTCTGAGATCGTGCGTATTTGCGGGCTTGCTCCTTACCAATAAGCGGGCTTTTGTCTTCAGCCTTGGCTTCCAGGATAATAAAGGGAAAGCCTTTTTCATTGAGCAGCAGAAAATCAATAAATCCCTTTGAGGATTTTTCAAAGTTTTCGCCGAGGGCGTCAATATCCTGTTTCTTGATCGTGACGCTGGGTTCAAGCCGGATAGTGGCAGGTAATTTGCCTTCGGCGAAAAAACGCCAGCCGGCAGCTTCGAGCAGTTTGTTGATCTTGATGCGGGCGGTAGCTTCTTTGACTATCATTTTATTTTTAGAAATTTTTCCGGGTTGCTCAACGTCAGTTTCAATCGGGTTAGTCAGTTCCTTTATACTGCGCTTGGAAACCGGTTTGAAATCTTCATCTTTAACCCCAGAAAACCCTAGTTACTAAACAGAAATTAACTTAATATATCAAACCAGCATAGCGTCCAGGGGCGATTCATGAGTCGTTCCTATAATATTAAGATAGGCCAAAGCTGTAAATTTGAAATACAAGCAGTATATGCGCTATGACTTTTTTATGAGGTTAGGGGGAATTTACGCTTTCATTATTACTCATTGATTCGAGTAGTTATTTCACTTTTTTCTAACTAAAACTCCAAGGACTTTCGATATGCTTTCAACTGTACCTGATGTAATATTTAAAACTCGCGTTCGCGATGAAAGTATCGGCGGCGACAACCCCTTTCGCTGGCAGGATGTCAGCACCGATGATATTTTTAAAGGCAAAAGAATTGTGGTCTTGTCTCTTCCGGGCGCTTTTACGCCTACCTGTTCAAGCGCGCATTTACCCGGCTATGACGCCAAATATCAGGAACTCATCGATCGGGGCGTTGATGAAGTCTATTGCGTGAGTGTTAATGACGCCTTCACGATGTATCAATGGGCCCGGCATCTGGGCATCAAGCAGGTAAAAATGCTGCCCGATGGAAACGGCGATTTTACCCGGGCAATGGGCATGCTGGTGAAAAAGGAGAACCTTGGCTTTGGCAGTCGTTCTTGGCGCTATTCAATGCTTGTCGACGATAAAAAGATTGTCAAGTTATTCAGTGAACCCGGCCAGACTGATAACTGTCCTGATGATCCCTTTACTGTCAGCGGCGTTGATACCATGCTGGAATATTTGAAGCATAACAAATGAGTCGGTATTGCCCCGGGTATCTGCACATTTAAGGTTGCTCCTTCTCCGGCAGGAGAGGAAGTTTGTCCTGATTGAGGCAATAGAAAAAGCAGGCGATTGCTTCGCAGTACAGTTACTTGACGACAGCAAAGTGAGCACAGACCTGGTAATGTACGCCACCGGCAGAACTCCTAATTCAACCGAATTTGGATTAGAACAGCTTGGCGTAGAGCTGGACAGGGAAGGCGCGATTAAAATCAACAGCGACTGTCAGACCAATGTGCCGTCAATCTACGCGCTGGGTGATGTCACCAACCGCGTTAACCTGACGCCGGTAGCCATAGCAGATGGCATGGCTCTGGCGAATAAACTGTATGTTATTATTCCGGCCCGAAAATAGTCTCCTGGTAGTTCGGTCCATCGCTAAGGCCGCTACACGCCCGGCCTTGGCTCACGCGGCTTGGCGCCGCGCTTTCGGCTCCCTGACCCTTTATTAACCCGGCCTATTTAAGGGCCGGGTTAATAACCGGCTTAGCCGTGGTGAAGGTTTCGGCGAGACAGCCGCCTCAAGCGTTCTTACAGCTCCGCCCCCGCTCCTTCTCTTCTGGCAAGCTCCTGGCGCCTCAGGCGTTCTTGCTGGCCAGTAGCTTGCGGAAGGGGCGGAACAGGAATTCCGACAGTTTTCTCGGTTCGTCGTGCGCATCGATGCCGGTATCCGGCCACTCATTCTTGGCGGGGAAGTGGGCGGTGCCGAACACCTGGTCCCAGACTGAGGTGAAGGAGCCGAAGTTCTTGTCGAAGTGATGCAGCTCCACCGAATGGTGGATGCGGTGGAAGCGGTTGTCCGCAATGATGTAGCGCAGCGGCCCCAGGTGCAGCTTGCAGTGCGAGTGCTCATACTGCCCCTGCAGACCCATCAGCACCGCCACCAGCACCGGCGCCGGGCCGGGATCGATCTGCAGCAGCAGCGTCAGCGGCACGGTGATGAAGGGGATGCGGAAAATCTCTTCCGTGAAATGGTGGTTGCTGTTCCAGGCGCTCATTTCGCGCAGTGCGTGGTGCTCGCTGTGGAAGGCCCACAGGAAGGCGAACTTGTGCTGAGCGCGGTGGAACCAGTAATAGAAAAACTCGCCCGCCACGCCGGCGAACACCGGCACCGCCACCCAGCCCACCAGCTTGACGAAAAAGTTGTCAGAGGCGGCAAAGCTGCTCAGGTCCAGCTTGAACAGCGGCGTGATGCCCAGGCTGGCCCACAGCTTGTTGAACCAAGTGAAAAACAGCACCGTGATCACGATATACGACGACCAGAACAGCGCGCCGCGCAGGCGCGACGCCAGCGTATAGCGGTTGCGGCCCCACACCAGTTCGACCGCAAAGAAGATCATCGACGCATAGAAAATACGCCAGCCATAGCCAGCGATGCCTTCGGCGGCCTGGAGCAGGTAGGAACTCATAAATGTTTTAAGAAAAGAGCAATTCAGTCGATTCCGGCATCATAACTGAACATCACATGCAAGACCACCGGACAACCAGGTCGCTGCCAAAGCGGCTGCGGTATTTTCTTCATCACCACGCCAACCTGCTCAAGCCGGTGCCGGTCATCGCCGGGAAGGATTCGCCTAACCCGCGGTGTTCCCTGAACGGGGTTGGCGGGAGCGCTGCGGATAGCGCTTTGACGATGCAGCCATATGCCGGACGATAATGCATTTGCACGCGGCGAGAGTCGTGAGACCCTTCGCTACTATTTGACGCGATAAACATTTTAAACAATAATATTTTGCTCGAAGCGCCTGTAGCTCAGTTGGATAGAGTACCTGGCTACGAACTAGGTGGTCGGGAGTTCGAATCTCTCCAGGCGCGCCAAATTCAAACCTTTGATGCCGTTTCTTTCCACAGGGCAGAGTTTCAACAGAACGAGATCACGCGTGCAATTCCCCTGTAGCTCAGTTGGTAGAGCAGGTGACTGTTAATCACCGGGTCGGCGGTTCGAGCCCGTCCGGGGGAGCCATACTCTGGAAGGCTTGCAGCAATGTAAGCCTTTTTTGTCTCCTCTTGTCACGGCTATGCCAGCCGCAGGTTGTGTTCGCTCGCCGTCGGGCAGCGTGATCGCAACGCTTCAGACGCCCTGTTTCGCCCCGTTTAGTATCTCCGCGCAACGCAAGGATCCGCTGTATGTCCAAAAAATGCTTGTTTCGGCTCGCCCTCTGCGCCGTTTCCCTGGGTCTGTCGACCGCGCCGCAGGCGGGCGATGATCGCCTTACACGAGTCAGAGGGAAGGTTATCACGCTGAACACCCGTCCAAACACTCAGCTCGGGATCATCACGCTTAAAATAGGCCATAAAAAGCCCCGGATCTGCAGTATAGAAGGTACGATCACGGGGCAAAACCCGGAGCGGAACGAGATCTACCTCACCCACTGGGTGGTTTGCAGCACCCAGGACAGCTTTGTCACCGAAGACGTCGCCCGCCTGAATAATCCCCTCTTTCCTTTCCACGTCAGACCGAAAGGAACGATCGATTATTGCCGGCTGGACGTGACGGAAGAGGATCATATCGTCAGCGGCACCGGAAAGTTTGCCAATATCACGGGACAATGGCTGACGACCGGCACCATCGCGAATGTCATGATTCCGGTCGCGGTACCGTGCCCTCCCCCCTACTCCAACGTGTTTACCCTGAAAGGCGTCTTCGGTCATTCAACCGAGGCGATTGCAGCGCGTGACAGATAACGTGAAGCGCTCGAGCGCGGACCATTACGTTCCTGCGGAACGGCCCGTCTTTGGAGTTCGGCGCTGGAACATTAGACCCCAACGACGACGCCGGGCCAGTGTTGCGGCAAGCTCATCAAAGTGCCACACTTCTGAGGCGCACCGGCCGATCGGCGGGATACCGACCGCACCCGTCTGCGGAGGAACGCGGAAAACCGGCCCGGTCAGAGCGTTTAGCACGTCCGCACCTGCCGCCAACCTTCATCCCAGTGGACCGTAGCCATGACACAACGAGAGAGAACAGCCATCACCCAAGCATCCCTTTGCGCACTGCTTGCAAGTTGTGCAGCCGCTCATGCGGGAGTCGTGCCCGCCATCCCCGAAACGCTCAAGGTCCCGGTTACTCAGGTCCTATCCCTGCAAGCGCAATCCAGCGGTGTGCAGATTTATGAGTGCAAGGCCAGTCAAGAGGACCCGAAACGGTTCCGGTGGGTGTTCAAGGCACCGCAGGCCGAACTGTTCGATCGCGCGGGCAGCAGAATCGGCCGACACTACGCGGGTCCCACCTGGGAGCTGAATGATGGAAGCCAAGTAGTCGGCGAGCTGCAAGCGCAAGAGGATAGTCCAGATGCTAGCGCCATTCCGTGGTTGCTGTTGCGTGCCAAATCGACTTCAGGCCATGGCGTCTTGAGGTGGACCCAGAGCATCCAGCGCCTCTATACCGTCGGCGGCAAAGCGCCTGTGGAAGGCTGCGAGCCTGCCCAGGAAGGCAAAGAGGCGCGCGTGGCCTATAGCGCTACGTACCGCTTTTATGTGGAGAAACCTTAAGTGGATGGTGCCCTCAGGGCCGCTTGCGCTCATCCCAAACCCCAGAACAGCCGTTCGGGGTCAACGGCCGGAAACCATCGGCTCACTCGTTTGCCATTTCGCGAATAGCCCGGAAGGATAAGTTAAGTTGTCCAGTCTGCTGGACCTGGCCGCCTTTTCGGTCCAGCGTGGCATGATGCAGCCGTACTGGCTGAGGGCGGCGTCTCAACCGGACCCTGAGGGCGCTGACCTACGCGCTCGAGCGACCGCGCAGAGCGACGCCCGCGCCGGGGACTCGCCTATTTCGCGGCTTTCTTCTCCTTCTTATCGGCCTTTTTTTCCTTCATTGTTTTGGCTGGCTTCTTTTTGGTTTCTTTTTTACGATCAGTACCCTTACTCACCGTCATCTCCCTGCCGGGTTGAAAAAATAGTCAGTACACGCCTTGCCCGGCTCGTTCCGTGAGCAGCCTTCCCGACGCCCCCGTCTCTGGCCGACGATCAGTTGCCGCCTCGTGCTGGCCTTTGCTTGACGGCCTTAAAGCATTGGCGGGAAACCGCCGGCGCGCCGGCCGGTCGCAGAAGCGCTCACACGCAGAGGCTGCGGCAGACCCTCGGGAAGCGGATGGGCATCAGGATACAGGGCGTGCGCCAAGATCTCCAGGCTATCGACCAGCCGCGGACCCGGTCTGCTGAAGTAGCATGAGCCATCGGTGACGTAGATACGCCCCGAACGCGTCGCCGGAACATCCTCCCAGCCATCGACGGACCACAGCCGCGGCAAATCCTTTAGCGTCCGCTGGGCGCTCAAACCGCAGCAAGCGATGAATACGACTTCCGGTTGCCAGGCCAACAGCTCGCCCCAATCCAGTCTCCGCGAGGGCATCCCTTCCTGACCCAGTCCCTCCACTCCACCGGCCAGTCGAACCAGCTCGGGACTCCAGTGCCCGCAGGAGAAGGGCGGATCGAGCCATTCGAGCAGCGCTACACGCGGTCGCTGCACGCCTTGGGGCGTCCGCTGCACGACGGCGTCGATGCGCGCCGTCAGTGTGTTGAGGAGCTCCTGTGTACGCGCCGGCTCAACGCCTGCGGCCGTCGCCACCTGCGCGATGGAAGCGAGCACATCGGCGAGGGTCTTGGGTTCCAGATTGACCACCTGAGGCTCGCCGGGCAGCATACCGGCAGCGACTCGAACCTCCTCCTCCGCCACCGCGCAAACATCGCAGAGCGCCTGCGTGACGATCAGGTCCGGCCGCAGCTTCGCCAAAGTCGGCAGCTCGAGCGTGTACAAGGACCGCTGCGTCCGCAAGCGTTCCCGAACCAGCCGGTCGATCTCGTTGCTGACGGCATCGAGCGGAATCAGCGTGCGGGTTACCGTTGGCAGTCGCCGGACGGATGGGGGAAAATCGCACTCATGAGTGACTCCCACTAGCTGATCCTCGAGCCCCAGAGCGCAAATGATCTCCGTCGCGCTGGGGAGTAACGATACGATCTTCATTGCCCGCTCCTATCATCGGTATCGGGTGGGCGCATGCAGCGG
>CADDZF010000152.1 GCA_902812445.1 Methylococcaceae bacterium
GCACTCAAAGGTCTCCCAGCGAGCGTACGCTCTCGCTGCCTATGAAGTTCTCGCCTGGCTTGCCGGGTTCCATGGCGCACTCGGATTCATAGGTCCATTCACCGATCAGCTTCTTTAGCCAACCGTGTTCTTTCTTGGGTTCAGCATTCATTTCTGGCTCCTCACAGTGGATTCTTTCGCTGGCTCCGCTCTCGGTGAGGGGAGCGGGAAGCGATGCTCAAGCCGCCACGCCCACCATCCAGCACACGCCGAAGCGGTCGGTGACCATGCCGAAGCAGGGGGAAAAGAAAGTCTTTGCCAAAGGCATTTGCACCTTTCCGCCCTCGGCCAAGGCCGCGAACCGCCGCTCGGCCTCCGCTTGGTCCGGAACGCTCAGCGACAGGGAAAAGCCCTGGAAGCTCGGCTGTCCGGAACAATAACCGTCGGAGGCCATCATCTCGGTCTCGCCGATGCGAAAGCTCGCATGCATGATCTTGTGCTCGCTACCCGCGGGCGGCGGGCACTGCGCGGACTCGGGGCTGTCCTTGAAACGCAGGAGGATCGTCACCTCGGCGCCCAGTGCCTCGCGGTAGAACTCGAGCGCCTCCTCGCAGCGGCCGTCGAAAAACAGATAGGCTTGGACTTGCATAATGTCTCCTTATCTTAAGGGTTGAGATGGTGGTGTCGCCGGTCGCGGTTTCAGACTCAGGGTTTCGCGGCTTTCGCCAATTGCTCGGCTTGGGCGCGCACCCTTTCCTCCTGTTCCCGGAGTTCGGGGGTAAACACCTCGCCGAATTCTTCCGCCTCGAATATCTGGCGGATCTCGATCTCGCTGTCTTCGTTATGAGGGTTGGGGCAGCGTTTGACCCACTCGATCGCCTCTTCCTTTGACTTGCATTGCCATAACCAGAACCCGGCGATGAGTTCCTTGGTTTCAATGAAAGGTCCGTCGATGACGGTGCGCTGTTTGCCGGAGAATCTGACACGCGCGCCCTTCGAGCTCGGATGTAGCCCTTCGGCCGCGAGCAGCACTCCGGATTTCGCCAGCTCTTCGTTGTACTTCCCCATGGCGGCGAGCAAGTCCTCGCTCGGCATTACGCCCGCCTCGCTATCCCGGCTGGCCTTAACGAGAATCATGAATCGCATCGCAATCTCTCCTTCTGGTTTCAGATGGGACGCTGGTTTTCTGGATGGTCAGGGCTGCCAGGAAACCCGCTCACTGTTAAAGTCGAACGGCGCCGGGGGAAATCGACACAGCGGGCGAATTTTTCTTGCCGTTGATCGCTGACGAGGCCAAGGCGCGCTGCGTTTCACCGGTCTGGAGATACCTGTGCAGTGACGGATCTGCTCGCGGACAGTAAATCACGCGGGCCTTTGCCGTGGCATTTCCGGCGGTTGCCGGGCCGACCAGCAGGCTTTTACGGGGATAAAGCCAGAACGCCCACTCATCCGCGATCCAGGCATTAGCCAAGGCGCAGCCGAATCGTTCGGGCACCGCGACCACGGCGGCGGCCACCCAGTCGAATGGATAGAAACCGGGCTGGCCGATGTCGCTCTGCCAGTAATTGAGCCACCCGCGGGCCCTACCGGCCGCCCATGCGAATGCAGGTCCCAGCCGGGCCAGCCGGTCAAGATCGTCGGCCGTGATGCGAACATGCCGCGCGGCATCGTAAGGGACCAGTGTGATTGGCAGGCGCATCTGCAGGACCGAGCGGGCAGCGATTGCGTCCTTGGCGAAGTTGAGGTCACGAAAGATGGGCCCGTGTCCGAGCAACATGCCGCGCCCCGACGCTTCCGAGGGATGAAAAAGGTGCCCTGGCCGGTGCCCCATCACGGCAATCAGCGCCGCGACGTTGCGCTGCAAATCGGGCCGGCCGTCGAGGACCGCGGCCACATTGGTCAATGGCCCCAGAGCGAGTATCGTGAGCGGCCCCTGTTCCAACGCGGCGCGAAGCGCCGCATGGGCCGGAGATATCGCTTCAGCGGAACGGGTGAGGGGACCTGCCGCCCCGCGCCAGACGGGAATTTGCGGGAGGCCACTGCTGGCTATGATGGCAGCGAGTGCCTCCGTCGTGCGCTCGACGACAGCGCTGCTGGCATTGCCATAGCTGGAAGAGATGCCGACGATGTTAGGTTCATGTGCGGCGAGCCAGACAATGGCCAGACAATCATCGGGATCGGTCGTCGCCGTCGCGCCGCAGGCCGCATCGGTATCGATCCAGATCCGGCTCGATCGTGACACCAGCTGCTCGCCACTGACAAAATTGAGCGGCGGAACCTGGAGACGCCCGGTCCGCCAAACGGGCAACGGCAGCGCGAGCGATATGACGATGACGCCGACCAGGGCGATGACGGTTGACCCAAAAATCTTGGCTGCACGATGTACCCGGCTCACCGTAACTCAGAGGGCAGCGATGGTGGTGAAGAGCGTCTGCGAGGACGCCGCCGTTGCCGCCGGTGTCGATCTTTGTCATGACCGGTTCTCTCTGTCCGCATTCGCGGTGACGACTACGGATTCAACTGTCTGATCGGCCGCACCTCGATACTGCCCACCCGCGCTGGCGGAATCTTCGCGGCTATCTGGAGGGCCTCGTTAAGGTCCCGGGCCTCAATCAGGTAAAAGCCGGCCAGTTGCTCCTTTGTCTCGGCGAAGGGACCGTCGGTGACAGCTAGCCTGCCGCTGCGAACCCGCACGGTAGTCGCGGTCTGGACGGATTCCAGGGCTTCCCCGCCAAGCAGGCGTCCGCTCTCGCGGAGCGCGTCACAGTAGGCCAGACACTCTTCATCCTGCGGGCTCTCGGGCAGACTGTGCAGTTTCTCTTCCTCGCCGTAGACCAGGCATAGGTATTTCATGGCTTCCTCCGGATCGTGGTAATAAGGCTGTGAGCACTGAATAGTCGTTCGCGAGAACCCTGATTCGACACTTTCTGTGGGCACAATTTCTCGGCTAAACTCGCGTGTGCATCCGGCGGCGCAAGAACCGCAACGTTCGGCGAGAACACCGCCCCGGTGTTCGACAAGGGCGGGGTGGACTTCAAACCGAAGTGCACCGTCGTCCCGCGCCCTTGGAACTTGCCGGGCGCGCTGGAGCCAAGCACTCCGGCGCTCAAACAGGAACAGCCTTATTCGGCCATGGCTGGCGCCTGGTGGCGTTGCGATTGGCGCAGCACGGATGCGCCAGGCGGGCGTCTTGTTTGAGCAGAGATACGCTGACAGGGCAAGGAGGGTTCTTTTTGAGGTGCCAAGCGTCTGGACGGGTCGTGATGGCGGTGGTAAAAGGACCGGAAATGGCGAGTGGCGAGAGGTTTGCTTAGTTATTTTTACCTCGTCAATGGGGTGTCCCCGGCTTCCTGCGTTGTTATCCAGGGAATGCTGAACCGTAGCGTTTGAAGCTGAGTTGGTCATCCGAGTTCTCCAGGACCTTCGGGCATACGTCGGTGCTCTATCAGTCGATGCAGTCAACTGCTGAGATTCAATCAATTAATTGTCATACGTTTTTTCAGTCGCATCAATTGACCGCAGAATGATGATTGAATATCAAGTTCGCTTTACTGTCCGGTGATATGGAAAAGCAAAACAAGCTCGTCGTGGCTATCTCGTCCAGGGCGTTATTTGATTTAGATGAATCGCATGCCATTTTCGAGACGGACGGCAAGGAAGCCTTCTGCCGTTACCAAATTGAGCACGAGGATGAAACGCTCAATCCAGGAGTCGCCTATCCTTTAGTCAAAAAATTACTCGCCATTAACGATGTTTTGCCTGCCACTCCCTTGGTAGAAATCATTCTGCTGTCACGCAACAGCGCCGATACAGGATTACGCATCTTCAACTCGATCAAGCACTACGAGTTAAACATCAGCCGGGCGGCTTTCACCAGTGGGCGTTCGCCGTTTGACTATATCGCGCCGTTTGGCGCCCATCTCTTCTTGTCCGCCCATGCCGACGATGTGGTTAAAGCGCTAGATTCCGGCTATGCAGCGGCAACCATTATCGCATCCCACTCCAGCATGAATGAAACGGATCAATTGCGCATTGCATTTGACGGAGATGCCGTTTTGTTTTCGGATGAGTCGGAGCGTATTTATCAGAAATATGGTCTGGAGGCATTTACCGAAAACGAGCGGACAGAAGCCCGGACCCTATTGTCTGGCGGACCGTTCAAGGATTTTCTGGCTGCTTTGCAGCAGATTCAGACTCATTTTCCGGCTGATCAGTCGCCGGTCCGTACCGCTCTGGTGACGGCGCGTGCAGCGCCCGCACACGAGCGGGTTGTAAGAACGCTGAGGGCGTGGAATATACGCATCGACGAGGCTATGTTCTTGGGGGGTATGAGCAAGGGCCCTTTTTTGCGCGCATTCGGCGCCGATATCTTTTTTGACGATCAGAAGGGACATTGCGAATCGGCTAGCCAGCATGTTGCTACGGGCCACGTCCCGCACGGCGTCTCTAATGCGGTAGAGAATAGCTAAGGCCCCCGGAAAGGATGCCAGGGTACAGAAATCCGCCGGCTCCACGAGCACTTGGCTTTACCTGACTTATCACGGTAAAGCCCCTAGCCACCGATCGCCTTGGCTCGGCGTGTGAAAGTAGGCCGGCGACCTCGTCCCGGCTGATATAGCGGTGGTGCATCTTCCCCACACCGCTGCAGTGACCTTCCAGCGGCGCACCCCTATTTGATCCAGCTCGATTCGCACTTTCTGCTTTCGTTGTACTGATACATCGGCATGAGGCGCATAGCTTGACGCGAAAAGCTTAATGACAGACTCAGCAATCAGCTCCATAATTAATAGCTTTTGCAGGATTTAACGCGCATGTGGTTTAAGAACCTCGTCTTATTTCGCCTGACCGAACCGTTTGAGTTGAGCCAGGATGAGCTCGAAAGCCGGCTTAACACACTTCACTTCCACGGGTGCGGTGAGCTTGAGTTATCGAGTTGCGGCTGGACATCGCCATTGGGCCGCGGGCACACTTCTTTGACGCACTCCATAAGCAACTGCACTATGCTTTGTGCCATGAAGGAAGAAAAAATTCTGCCCTCCGCCGTCGTCAACGAGATCGTGTCGGCGCGCATCGAGGAAACGGAAAGCCGACAGAACCGCCCGGTACGGAAAAAGGAGCGGGAAGCCGTCCGCGAGGCTGTCTTTCACGAATTATTGCCGCGTGCATTCAGCCATAGCCGGCGGACGTATGCGTATATCGACGCGAAGCGCAGCTGGCTGGTGATCGATAGCGCCAGCGCGAAAGCCGCGGAAGAGTTCTGCTCGCTGTTGCGCAAAGCCTTAGGCACGTTGCCTGCCGTTTATCCCGTTACGGCACAGCGGCCGAGCGTCATCATGACACAATGGCTGAGGGAAAACGCGAGCCCAGCCGACATTACCGTCGAAGACGAATGCGAGTTACGCTCGGCCGGTGAAGATGGCAGCACCATCCGCTGCAAGCGCCAGGACCTTTCTGTCCCCGAAATCCAGCACCATCTTGAAGCCGGCAAGGAAGTCATTAGGATGGCGTTGACCTGGAGTGACCAGATGACATTCGTCCTTGATGAAGCGCTAAGCCTCAAGCGGCTGCGTTTTCTCGATTTGGTGCAAGATCAGGCGGCCGATATGGAAACCGGCAACCGAGCCGAGCAGTTCGATGCCGACTTTTCCATCATGTCGTTGGCTCTGGGCGATTTTCTTCCGCGCCTGCTCGAACTTTTCGGCGGAGAAAATTATCAAAGCTATCAAAACGCTACGAATCGGTAAATGTAACAAGTATGTGTCCGGCCGCTGTAATCACCAAAGCATCATGGGCGAACTGGCAGAGATGGCTGGCCGCGAGTCTGTTGTTCACTGCCATACCCGTTTGCTGGGCGAGGGAGACTTACACCTTGCCGCCCACCGACAGCGATCTGGTAGGTCAGCTGGAATATACCCAAGCGAGACAGGAGGATACTCTGTTGGACATTGCCCGGGAATTCAGCCTGGGACAAGAGGAGATTCTTCTCGCCAATCCGGAAGTCGACCGCTGGATGCCTGGAGAAGGCACCAAAGTGCTGCTGCCCCGGCGGTATATCCTGCCCGATGCGCCTCGTAACGGTATCGTGCTGAACGTTTCAGAAATGCGCCTGTACTACTATCCGGCCAAACCAAAAGCACGGGCGAGCCAGGTAATTACTTATCCTGTCAGCATTGGGCGCATGGACTGGAAAACTCCGATGGGAACCACCAAGGTATTGGAAAAAATCACCAATCCTGTCTGGCGGCCGCCGGAAACGATCAAGCGGGAGCACGCTCAGGAGGGCGAAATCCTGCCCGATGTCGTTCCGGCCGGCCCCAATAATCCGCTCGGACGCTTCGCCATGCGCTTGGGTATCCCCGGCTATCTGATACACGGCACCGATGTCAATAAGTCGTTCGGCATCGGCATGCGCGTGACCCACGGCTGCGTTCGCCTGTATCCCGAGGATATCGAGCAGCTGTTTCCCATGGTCGGCGTCGGAACCCCCGTTCACCTCGTCAATCAGGCAGTAAAGCTCGGCTGGTCTGCTGGAACGCTTTACATCGAGGTTCACCCGCCGCTGGAAGAAGAACAGGTCGACTATGACATGCTATTCAGTCAAACGCTGAATCGAATTCAGAGCAAAATGGATTCGCACTCCATCGCTATAGCAATTGACATGGAAGCGATTAAGAAAGCGCTGCAGGAGCACCGTGGTATTCCGATTCCGATCTCAAAGCCGATGGAAACTTAATCGGCACGGCGCGAACCCGATAAACAAAAAAGCCCGGCCAACGGATGGCCAGGCTTTTTTAGCTCTAAATGAATGAATTCGCCTATGGATAAAACGAATTATTTCATCATGGATTTATGGAACATCCGATCCAGTTTGCTATTGACTTCTTCTGCAGCAGATGCGGCCCGACGCGCGGCGGATTCCGCGCTTGCGGCCTTGGATTCTGCAGCCTGAGCTGCTGATAATGCTTCTTCTGCGGTGCTCTTGGTAGAAGCGGACTCCGCTTTCAAACCGTCGATCTGGCT
>CADDZF010000153.1 GCA_902812445.1 Methylococcaceae bacterium
CATCGTCAAAAAGGTGTCGAGGTCAATCATTGTCATGCTCCGAGTCCCATTAAAGCTCAGAGCATCCATGGCCATGAGTGATGCCGTCGTGGAATCTATAAAATCAATTCACACCAAGCGTTTAACTACCGGCGCAGCGGCACCCTTGTAGGAAGGGCGCTAGCGGGCGACTATGGTGGACAGCCCTCTGCTGAACCTGATGCGCTATGTCGAATTGAACCCGCTGCGGGGGACATCATGGCGCCGCCGCTGCATTTGCCTTCCGGCGGCGCGTATCCATGGGCCTAAATGCGGCATTCCGTCGTCTTGTCGCGTTCGCGCATGGCCTTGGCCGCCTCTACCATGTTCTCGAGAGCGCGCTGCACTTCCGGCCAAGCGCGGGTTTTTAATCCGCAGTCCGGATTTACCCAGAGGCGCTCCGGCGCGACCACTGCTCGAGCCTTTTCCAAGAGATCTCTCATTTCGCCGCTAGCGGGCACGCGTGGCGAGTGGATGTCATACACTCCAGGCCCGATGTCGTTGGGATAGCGGAACGCTCGGAAAGCCTCCAGCAACTCCATGTCCGAACGAGACGTCTCAATGGTAATCACGTCCGCGTCCAGGGCGGCGATCGCCGGCAGGATGTCGTTAAACTCCGCATAGCACATATGCGTATGGATCTGGGTCTCGTCCCGCACGCCGCTGGAGCACAGGCGAAAGGCGCGCGCCGCCCAATCGAGGTACTCATCCCAATTTTTGCGCTTGAGCGGCAAGCCTTCGCGGAACGCCGGTTCATCGATCTGAATAACGGCGATGCCGGCCCGCTCCAGGTCACGTACTTCATCGCGGATCGCCAAAGCGATTTGCAAGGCAGTGGTGGCGCGCGGCTGATCATCGCGCACGAACGACCACTGCAGGATGGTGACCGGGCCGGTGAGCATGCCTTTCATGGGCCGTGGGGTCAGGCTCTGCGCGTAGGCGATCCACTCCACGGTCATCGGGCGCGGCCTCTCGACGTCGCCGAAAATGATCGGCGGTTTGACGCAGCGTGAACCGTAACTTTGCACCCAGCCGTGGCGGGTAAAGGCGAAACCCTCCAGTTGCTCGCCGAAATATTCCACCATATCGTTGCGCTCGGCCTCCCCGTGCACCAATACATCGAGACCGACGGCCTCCTGCTTTTCCACCGCCAGACGGATCTCCTCACGCATTTTTTCCCGATAGGCCTCCTCGCTTAGCTGCCCGCGCTTATAAGCGGCGCGCGCCTTGCGAATCGCCTCGGTCTGGGGAAAAGAACCAATCGTCGTGGTGGGGAAAGCCGGCAGTTTCAGCCGCGCGCGTTGTGCGGCAATACGATCGGCAAACGAGGAAGGCCGCCTGAAATCTTCGTCCGAGAGCTGTTCCAGACGAGTTCGTACGGTTGCTTTGTGGATGCGAGGAGAGCTTCGACGGTGCTCCACCACACGCTCCTGCGCCCGCAGTTCCGCGGCGATCGCCTCGGCGCCCAGGCGGAGGCCTTTGTCGATGATGGCGAGCTCGTCCAGCTTCTGTACGGCGAAGGCGAGCCACGATTTGATTTCGCCATCCAGTTCGGTTTCCAGTTCCACGTCGATGGGCACGTGCAGCAGCGAGCAGCTCGGCGCCAACCAGAGCCTACAACCGAGCGCTTCATAGGCAGGTAGAACAGCCTGGAAAACGCGCCCAAGATCACTGCGCCAGATGTTGCGGCCGTCGATGATACCGGCGGACAAGACCTTGTCGTCGGGATAATCCTGCGCGAAGATCGCAAGCTGTTCGGGCGCCCGCACGAGATCGATGTGCAGGCCGGCCACCGGCAAGGCCTTGAGCAGCGCGGCATGCTCCGCTACCGAAGCAAAATACGTGGCGAGCAACAGTTTAGGGCCCGCATCGGCCAACTGCTCATAGGCTTCCGAGAGCGCAGCCCGCCATTCGGGCGGCAGGTCCAGCGCGAGCGCCGGTTCATCCATCTGCACCCATTGCACACCTTGGCCATTCAACTTAGCCAGGATCTCGTGGTATACCGGCAACAGACGGGGCAGCAACTCGAGGCGATTGAAATCCGTCTGCTTCTCCTTGCCCAGATACAGATAAGTCAGCGGACCGATCAGCACCGGCTTGGCAGCCAAGCCTTGCGTTCTGGCTTCATCGACTTCATCGAACAGCCAGTCCGAGTTCACAGAGAAATCAGTTAGCCGGGTAAATTCGGGCACGATGTAGTGGTAGTTGGTGTCGAACCATTTGGTCATTTCCATTGCCGGCTGATCCTCTCTGCCGCGCGCCATCGTGAAGTACTGATCCAAGCTCGAACGAGCGCCCGCAAAACCGAAGCGCGCCGGCGCGGCGCCGAGCAGCGCGGTCATGGTGAGCATCTGGTCGTAATAGGCGAAATCACCTACCGGAACTAGGTCGATACCCGCCTGCCGCTGCCTTTGCCAATGTTGACCACGCAGCTGTCGAGCGACAGCGAGCAGTGCCTCCTGTCCGATTTCGCCAGCCCAGTACCGCTCCAGCGCCTTTTTCAGCTCACGTCCGGCACCGATGCGCGGAAAACCCAAGTTGTGTATCACAGCCACGATGGTCTCCCATTCGATAAAGAAGATGGCATGATGGGACGGGCGGCGATATTATTCAAACTCATTTTTTTAGTGTTCTACGTGAAATTCATTCATGGTCCGATCCATACTCGAGCTACGTCACCTGCAGACTCTGCTGGCCTTGGTGGAAACCGGAAATCTCTCCCGGGCGGCGACTCGGGTTTTTCTCACCCAGTCGGCGATCTCCCACCAGGTCAAACAGTTGGAAGCTCATTACGGAGTCGCCTTATTCGAACGCAAGACCCAGCCGTTGCGCCTGTCACCCGCCGGCCAACGCCTGCATACCCTGGCCGAAACCGTGATGAAACTGGTGCGCGAGGCGGAGCGCGAAATCGCCCGCATCGCCCAAGGCAAATCCGGCACGCTCCGCATCGCGGTGGAATGCCATACCTGCTTCGATTGGCTGATGCCGTCTATGGATACGTTTCGGGAGCACTGGCCGCAGATCGAGCTGGACCTGGTGTCCGGTTTCCACGCGGATCCGATCGCGCTGCTCGCGGACAACCGAGCGGACCTGGTGGTCGTGTCGGAGCCGCAGCCGCGTGCCGGTATCGTTTACCATCCCCTGTTCCGCTTCGAGATCATCGGTCTCGTCTCACGTCAGCACCCGTTCGCGGCCAAATCCTTTCTCCAGCCGCAAGACTTTGCCGAGGAAACCTTGATCAGTTATCCGGTGCCGGACGACATGCTCGACATCATCCGCAAGGTGCTCAAACCCGAAGGCATCGAACCGAACCGGCGGAGTGCCGAGCTGACCGTGGCCATACTGCAATTAGTCGCCAGCCGTCGGGGCATCGCCGCCTTGCCGAACTGGAGCGTGCAGAGTTATCTCGAACGCGACTACGTGCTCGCCAAGCCCATTGGCAAGAAAGGCTTGTGGGGCGCACTCTATGCCGCGACGGGGGGCGCTGTAGCGGAACTTGCGTACATGCAGGATTTCCTCGCTATGGTACGCTCGACGAGCTTCCGGAACCTGCGCGGCGTCGTGCCGTTGCTCCATCCCGATCCACTGCCATAGCGGCGCAGGGAACCCGGCTTAACCTGCTCTGTTGCCGGGTTTCTGTTATTTCGGAGGAAGGAAGTCTATATTGACTTTTTCCTTGGAATCCTTCAATTTAATGAAAGGAGGGTTTACAGGGAATCGTTCATGCATTGAGGAGGGAATTTTTCCTGTAAATAAACAAAAACCATCCTGCGAAGGTGACTTTGGTGTTAGCAAAATAAAATGTCCTTACACAATACCTCGGGAGGAAACATGAAACAACCTGTGAAAAGTTGGCTGATCGCGGCGGCCGTAGCATCTACGCTGGCCATCCCCGGCGTATCCCATTCGAACGCCGACGTCGAAAAGCTGACGAAAGACCCCAAGAACTGGGCGATTTGGGGTGGCGACTACGCCGGCACGCGCTACAGCAAGCTCGATCAAATCAATAACAAGAACGTCAAGGAATTGCAAGTCGCTTGGACGTTCTCGACGGGCGTCCTGCGAGGCCATGAAGGCGGCCCGCTAGTCGTCAATGACGTCTTATATATCCACACGCCTTTCCCCAACAAGGTCTATGCCATCGATCAAAATGATCAGAGCATACTGTGGACTTACGCGCCGACCCAAAATGCGGAAGAAACCATTCCGGTGATGTGCTGCGACACTGTCAATCGCGGTCTTTCCTATGCGGAGGGCAAAATCTTCCTGCAGCAGGCCGATACCACCTTGGTAGCGCTGGATGCAAAAACCGGCAAGGAAGTCTGGAAAGTCCAAAACGGCGATCCCAAGACCGGCATGACCAATACGCAGGCGCCGGTGGTCATGAAGGACAAAGTGTTCACCGGAATCTCCGGTGGCGAGTTTGGCGTTCGCGGGTTTCTCGCCGCTTACAGTATCAAGGACGGCAGCCTGGCATGGAAAGCCTACAGTACCGGTCCTGACGATGAAGTCAAACTCAATCCGGAAAAAACCATGACCTGGACCGATGGCAAAATGGCGCCCATTGGTAAGGATTCCAGCCTCAAAACCTGGGAAGGCGACCAATGGAAAATCGGGGGCGGTACGACCTGGGGCTGGTACAGCTACGATCCCGACTTGAACTTGGTCTATTACGGTTCAGGCAACCCCAGCACATGGAACCCCACACAACGTCCGGGAGACAATAAATGGTCGATGACGATCTGGGCTCGCGACGTCGACACCGGCGAAGCCAAGTGGGTCTACCAGATGACTCCGCACGATGAATGGGACTACGACGGCATTAACGAAATGGTGTTGCTCGACTTGCCCATGAAAGACAAGGCCGGCAAGGAGCACAAAAAACTTCTGGTGCATTTTGACCGCAACGGTTTCGGCTATACGCTGGATCGCGTTAGCGGCGAACTGCTGGTCGCTGAAAAATTTGACAAGGCCGTGAACTGGGCCACTCACGTTGATATGCGGACCGGCCGACCACAGGTCAACCCACAATACAGCACCGAGCAGGGTGGTGAAGACAAAGCGACGGGCGCGGGTCCTGACGGCAAGCCGGGTACCGCCGATGATGATCACGTCTGTCCGGCGGCTCTGGGCAGCAAAGATCAGCAACCGGTGGCGTTCTCGCCGAGAACGAATCTGGTCTACATCCCTGGCAACCACGTCTGCATGACCTATGAGCCGTTCGAGGTCGAATACACTGCAGGTCAGCCCTACGTTGGCGCGACCCTGAACATGTATCCGGCGGGGAAGGATGTCAAAACCGGCCAGAAGAACGGCTCCACCAACCTGGGGGTATTCATCGCGTGGGACCCGACGACCGGCAAGATCGTCTGGGCCAAGGACGAGCCTTTCTCCGTATGGAGTGGTGCAGTCGCCACGGCGGGCGATGTCGTGTTTTACGGTACTCTGGAAGGCTATCTGAAAGCGGTTGATGCGAAAACGGGTGAAGAGCTTTATAAGTTCAAAACGCCTTCGGGCATTATCGGCAACGTAAATACCTGGACGCACAACGGCAAGCAATATGTCGGCGTGCTATCAGGTATCGGCGGCTGGGCCGGCATCGGCATGGCTGCCGGATTGCAAGGCGAAACCGAAGGACTAGGCGCGGTCGGTGCCTACAAGAGCCTGGACAAGTTCACTCAATTGGGCGGCACGCTTACGGTATTCGCTCTCCCCGGTAAAAAATAGCTCCAACAAGTCGAATCAACACGACGTGCCCTGGCCTGATGAGTCATCAGGCCAGGGCTTTTTTTATAGGCCTTGTGAGAAACTTTTCGTTCTTTTTCTGTCAGTACTTAGCGAGAGATCAACAAGTTCAAAACACCAGGAAAATGCTATGGCATCGTATCTTACCCGTTGGCTTTTATCGCTGTTGCTGATCAGCGCGCCTGTCGGCTGGGCATTTGCCGATGATAATGTCTTTAAAGTTTGTGCCGACCCTAATAATCCACCGTTTTCGGACAAAAACGGCCAAGGCTTTGAAAACAAGCTGGCAGAATTGCTCGCGAGAGAACAAGGCAAGCGGGTCGAGTATACTTGGTTTCCCCAGAGAATCGGCTTTATCCGCAATACGTTAAAAGCGCAGCAGCCGGAAAGTGAGGGCTACAAATGCGATGTCGTCATTGGCGTGCCCACGGGTTACGAGCTGACCTTGACCACCAAACCGTACTATCGGTCAACCTATGCGCTGGTTTACGCCAAGCACCGGGGCTGGGATGAAGTGAAGTCCATCGGGGATTTAGACCGTCTGCCGCCGGAGCGCAAGGCGGGGCTGCGCATCGCGATGTTCGACGGCTCGCCCGCGACCACCTGGATGCTGAACCACAATCTGATCGGGCAAGGCGTTCCCTACCAATCGATGACAGGAGATCCCAACACCAACACGGCCCAGACACTCGAGAAAGACTTTCGTGCGGGGAAAATCGACATGGCGATCGTCTGGGGCCCGATAGCCGGCTACTTGCTCCAGCACAGCAAGCCGGACAGCCTCGCCCTGCTGCCGATGCGCTCCGAAAAGGGCCTCAAGTTCGATTTCCCGATCTCCATGGGCGTCCGTTTTCCGGATAAGGAAAGAAAGGAACAGTTGAATGGATTGATCGAGCGCAAGTCCGACGAAATTGAAGCTCTGCTGAAGCAATATGCTATTCCACTGGTCAACCAGGAAGGCGAGCTGTTGACCTCTTCTTCTCTGGCTAAATCCAGATAGCCTATCCAACGCGCTGCCCGGGCGCTGGGCCCGGGCCTTCTTATTCGTGATCTATAGAGGTTATTCCATTTCTACATCATAGATGAAACAATAAGCCGTGTTTTGTCATGAGGTACGGCAATGGCGAGAACGGCCAGCGGGCGGGAGGTTTTAGAGCAGGCCAAGGCTTGCTTGGCGAAGGCCAAG
>CADDZF010000154.1 GCA_902812445.1 Methylococcaceae bacterium
GGCCTTCGCCAAGCAAGCCTTGGCCTGCTCTAAAACCTCCCGCCCGCTGGCCGTTCTCGCCATTGCCGTACCTCATGACAAAACACGGCTTATTGTTTCATCTATGATGTAGAAATGGAATAAGGCCTCGACGAGTCGTATGACTTCCCGTACTCGCGCACAAAGTCCTCAAGAAAAGGATTCGGACATGCCGTGTAATACGGCGGGTCAGAAAGCGCCAGGATGGCCTCGTCCGTACCCTGCGGGAAACCTTCGATTTTGCGGAACGCCGGATCTTTCAGCTTCTCGGCAAGCAGCTTCAGGTAGTGCTCACGGCGAGCCTCATCGCTCGGGAAGGTCTGGCCGAGGCATTCGACAACAAGTTCTAAGTTCGGGGTTCTGACTTCGGAGTTGAACAGATCGTTCATTTCTTTGAGTTCTGAGTTCTGAGTTCGGAGTTCTGAGTCATGCCGGTATATCGGGCACCCTTGCGATCGGCTTTTGACAGGTAGGCGATCAGTCCGGCGAGCATTTTGGAGATTTCTTCGCAGCGGGTATGGCAGCGTTGAAATTGGCATTGGTCGACATAACCAGCGTCCAAAGCTACGTAGCATTGCGCTTGGAGTTCGGATACAGATCCTTTGGCGACCTAGAGAAATTGAACGAATTCTTTGTTGCCGCCACGTCCGAAGCCTTCGGCGATATTCGACATGATGGAAACGGCCGCCCGGCGCACCTGGTCAATCAAACGGAAATCGCGTGAAAAACCACCCGCCGATGTCAGCGCATAGATTTCCTTCATCAGCTCTCGTGCCCTGCGCCAAGCCTTAATATCTTCAAACCAGTCGAATCGCGCCATCACTCGCTCCATCATCCAAATCAGAACTCCGAAATCAGAACTCCCAAGGGTTAAAGATTCGCAGGACGGCAAACTGGAAATCCGCCGCATTGCAGGTGACGACCGTCAATCCATGTTCGATGGCGGTAGCGGCGAGCAGGCTGTCGATGGTGGGCAACGGGCGGCCGGCCGCACCGCACAAGCGGCCCCAGCACTCGGCGACAGCAAGGTTCACCGGCAACAACTGCGAACCCAGCCAAGGGAACAGCGTGCCTTCCAGCCAGTCCGTCAGACGGTGTTGCTGTGCCGGGTCAGTCAGGCGCGCGATGCCGCGACGGATTTCGCCAATCGTTAGGACGCTGAGATAAAGCTTGTCATCGCTGACCTGCTCGAACCATCGCAATACACGTGGTTCGGGCTGCTTGCGGCGCAGTTCCGATACGATATTGGTATCGAGTAAGAATCCCCCGCCGTTGCTCACCCCGTCCCTGGGGTTCGCCCTGCGGGCCGCGCTCCGCGCGTCCCAGTCCGCTCCCGGCGGACTGGTCACAGGTCGACCTCCCGCGTCAGCGATTGCTCGCGGGTCAGATCGATGTCCACATCCATCAAAGGCGAGTTGCGGATGAGTTCCACGAAACTCGGTTTCGGGTGGACCAAACGGTCGTAGTCCTCCCGCGAAAGCACCACCACAGCCGGCTCACCGCGCAAGGTAATTTCTTGCGGTTCGTGCTCCATCGCCAGCCGCACGACTTCACTCAAACGCGCTTTGGCGTCTTGCAATGCCCATTCACGCATGGAAACCTCCCAGACTAGTCAGTCTGGTCATTTTAAGCCAGAAATATCTTTCACTCCACCACGAAGCGCAGCTTGGTGGCGTCCTTGCCCTTGCAGCGCTCATTCATGAACGACTCGAAGCGCTTGCGCAGATCATCCGGCGTGGCCGGCGAACCTCCTTGCAGCAGCGCCTGCTTGATCTCGTCACCCTTGACCGCGATCTTCTCCAGCCCCGACAGCGCCTCCTGCGCGGCGCTGGCGAACTCTGTGCTCATCAGGTTCGGCAGCTTGCGTGAGGTCAGGAAGGCATCGATGAGCTTCTTGGACGCGGGTGGCAACAGGCCCAGGCTGTCCTGCGTGAACGGGTCTTCCAGGTTCTCCAGCAGGATCTGCTGCCAGTTGGCTATCAACTCATCCAGATCGTCGTCCAGCTTGTGCAGGCGGTTGGCCGCCGGGATCAGCTCCAACTGCTCGGCAGACGGGCGGAACTGGCAGTGCGGGCAGACGGCCGCCGTGACCAAGGTTGGCTCATCCAGCGAGGAGCAGCTCTTCAGACCGTTGAGCGATTCTTCAAACGCCGTGAGCTGGCTGGTAGGCATCAGCGACACACCGGCCAGCACGCGCAGCGCCAACAGGCGGTCGTCGCGGCGCAGTCTGTTGCGACTTTTATCCTCGGCCACGCCCAGCCGCGCCTTGCTGTGACTGGCGATGTAGGCGGTGATGTAGTCCTTCTTGAGCTGATTGAGCGTCTGCCGGTATTCGGACGCATGCTCGGCCGTGCGGTCCTGGCTCAGCTTTTCCTGTAGCGCTTTGCGGGCGGTTTCGGCCTGCTTCACCCATGGGTGCTCGGCGGGCAGCACCATCTCGGCCTGAGAGAGGTAGGACGCCGTGCTGCCCAGCTCCATCACCAGTTCGAGCAGACGCTCGACGGCGGCCAGGATCTCCAGATTCTTTTTCTGGCCGTCCAGGTCTTGCTGCGTGACGCGCAGGTTCTTCAGCTTGCCGACGGTGTTGTACGGCGCCAGCGACTCGGTGAACTTCTTCAGCGAATCCAGCCGGGCGTGCCAATCTTTAGCTTCTTCTTCGCGCAGCAGGTTCTGGCCCCAGAAGCCGAGTTTGCCTTGTTGCAGGTCGGAGCCGGCCTTGAGCACGCGCGGCACCAGCGCACTGACCTTTTCCTGCAGTTTGATGACCGGCTCGGTATCGCCCTGGCTGGCTTTCTGGGCCAGGCCGGACGGCAGGTCGAACAACTCGAACAGGGCACGCAGCATCGCGAGGTTGATCTCTTTGGGTGCCTCGACGTGCTTGAACTGCTTGAGTTCCTCCAGCGAACGCTCTGCCAGTTGCGCCAGCTTGCTGGAGTCTATCTTGTCGCCGGTGATCGACAGCACGAGGTCTCCGGCGTAGACCAGTCCGCCCAGCACGGTGACCAGCAGGTCGGGTTCCAGCCGGTATTTGATCGGCGCGAAATACTCGACGTCCGAGGTACCCGACAGCAGTTCGCTACGGTTGAGCACCTGGCCGTGGCCCTTGGCCTTGAGGCGTTTCAGCACTTCCTGCGCGTAGCGGGAGTTGGCCGGGTCGACGCGGTCGCCATCGAGCAACTCCAGCGCATCGAGCACGGCGAGCGCATCCTTGGTGCGGGTGCCGCCGGCCAGTGCGCGCAGCGCGTTGCCGATCAGTTGCTTGCGGTTGGCCTCGGTGACCAGGACCGAAAAAGTGGGGTACTCGGGCGCGATGTCGGCAAAGCGCTGCCCCAAGGCAAGGCCCGAGATGACGTTCACCACGTCGCGGAAGTTGATGCGCTCATCCGGGCCCAGCCGCGCCCGGTCACGCAGCGACACGCCCTTGGCCCACTCCTGCAGGTTCTTTTTCTTGCCCTGGTAGGTGACCTCGAAGGCGGTCATCTGCTTTTCCTGCAGCCACTTGCTCATGGCGCGCAGTGAGTCCTGAGCCTTCGAGAGATAGATCGCTTTGGCGCTGCCGCTGGCCGTGGATGCCAGATCCAGCGATGCCGCGTATTGCGACAGGTGACGCTTGTAGTCTTCGTCCGGCGACTTTAGACGGAAGAACACCTCGTCCGCCAGGTTGTTGTCTGTGAACTTCGGCTTGTCGAAGGGCTGAATGAAGTAGATGTAGAAGTCGCGTTCGGGCTGGGCCGTGGGACGATCGTTCGGGGCGCCGAAGAACAGGTAGCCCATGCGTTCGACACGCCGTTCCTGCCATTCGAGTTGGTACTGCCAGATCTGGAAGCCGGGGTAGCGCAGATCGTCGCTGCACTCCATCAGCGCCTTGACGGCGCTGTAGTAGGCGCGGTCCAGTGCGTCGTCGGACAGCGCTTCGGCGCGTTTTTCGATCTGCGCGTCGTAGTCGATGTCCTTCTTTAGGTCGAGGTAGTACTGCTCGGTGTCCGGCGCCTTGGAGATGAACTGGCCGTTGACGGTCTTTAGCACTTCCCGTATGACGGTCTGGACCATCGACAACAGGTTCTCGGCCGGATCGCCCGGCATGTCTTCGACGCCCGGCTGGAACAGGCACAAGGCGTCGCGCAGCTCGGCGGCCGTGGGGCCAATGGGGACATGGATGTCGCCACCTGTGGTCAGGCGGTGGACGGCCAGCGCGTTGATGATGCGCAGCGCCATCGGCTTGTAGGCCGGGCGCGTGAAGGCTTGCTGGACCCGCGACTCCAGCACTTCGGACACGCGCATCACTTCCTTGATGTTGGGATTGACGCGCAGGACCGCGTTGGTCTTGATGGTGTTCCAGAAACTCTCGTAGCTGATGAACAGCGGCCGACCGGTGGGCACTTCGTGATCGAGGATGGCCAACACGGCGGCCTCGATGGTCTTGAGCGCGCCGCGCTTCTCGGTGAAGTGGATCTGCTCGAAGATCTTCAGGTAGTCCGGGTGCACCGGGAACAGCCGCACGTACTCATCCATGCGCTCGTTCATCGAGCCATAGAACTTGGCGAAAGGCGTGAGGTAGTCGCGGATCTTGTTCTGCTGATCGGCGGACTTCTTGAGCAGGCGCGCGGAGACAACGAAGCTGACGTCCTGACGGTCGATCAGGACCTGCGTGAAGCGCTCGTTGACGCGGCGCATGCTGTCTGCGACGTGCTGGAAGCGCGCGCTGTCGAAGATGGCCTCCTGCACGCCGGCCACGAAGCGGAACTTCAGGTGCTTGGTGACCTCGCCGATCTGACGCAGGATGGCCAGATCCTGCACCAGCGCGTGGTCGCGACGGGACTGCAGGTACTCCAGGAATTCATCGACAACGAGCAGCACACCCTGATCCGGGAATTTCTCGCCGAACGCGGCCATCATCTCCTCGAAGGAGTCCTTGTTGTTGAGCTCCTTGTCGGCGGTCGGGAAGGTGTAGTCGACGCCGATCTTTTCGAGGAAACGCTCAAGCTGCAGCGTGATGATCTGGCGCAGCGGCATCTGCAGCCCGCCCACCTCAATGCGCAGCACTTTGAAGCGGCCAGCGATCGGGGCAACCGCCTCGACGACCTTCAGGTGGCGGATCATCGGTGCGTAAGCGGCGTCTTCGGCCACCAGCGACAGCACCGACATCAAGTGCGACTTACCGGTGCCATAGTTGCCGACGATCAGCACGCCCATGTGATCGACCGACTCGTCAAAACTGAGCTGGGGAACCATAAGCTTGGAGATCCGCTCGGCCATGTCGTCGGAGATGACATAGGTCGTGACGAGCTTTTTGGCCTCGTCCGGCCGTCCGGCATCGAGCAGCTGAATAACTGACTCGATCTGTTCGAACTGGATCAGATCTCCGTATTTCATGTTCTTGGCCATATGGTCCTCATAGACTGGTTGGCGTCAGTTCGAGTACGATCACGCCGTCGCGGCTGTAGTCACGATGTTCTGGATGGCTCATGTCGGCGTACACCAAGCGATCACCGCGCAGCTCGCCCGGCCAGACGGCCACGACGCGCTTGGAGTGAGCGAGCCGCCTGACGAGGTCAAGCGGGTTGATCTGCAGGCCCGGCTCGAACAATAACTCCAGGTTGTCGAGCAGCAGCGGGTCTTCAGTTCGTTCCTTGTCCGCGATCTCCCGCAGCAGTTCGCCTGCCGAGAAGCCGCGCTTGTTGTTCGGCATCGCGGCCAACCGGCGTCCCAGCTCCAGGCCGACATTGAGCGGCTCGATGCTGAGCTTTGTGCTCAATTGTCGAAGCAGTTGCGTCTTGCCACTGCGGCTTGCACCGACCAGCAGAATCAACTTGCTGTTGAGGTCGCCGATTGCGCCAATGAGTCGTTCGAGTTTTGCGAACATGCTCATCCCCTCAGTCCGTCCCGGCGTCGAGCCGTAGTTGATGAGGCGCGGTAGCCCGGCGCCAGCAAGGCATTGCGCATGCCCTAGCCCTTCTCGGTAATTTCCGGCTGAGCCTGATCCGGATACCGAACCCGCTCCAGCTCAGCGATCCGGGTCCACTGAATGTTTTGATCGCTCATCCCGTGAGGAGCTACCGGCTGATCCTTGAACACGACGGGGCGTCTGATCCGGGTGATGATCGGTCCTGCAAGTCGCTGAACGCGAGCCGGTCTCGTTGTGGCGGGGTCAGGTCTGCACAAGGTTTGATCGGCATCCTGGCTGGCTCGTTCGGGTGGGCGAAGGCTTGTACGGAGCATTGCAGAAAGTATATAAGCTGCTCCAGCATGGATTGCGCGTTTGACTTAGGCACTGACAGAACAGGCTGGCTTCTCCAGCGGCGTCGATGCTAGTCGCTCCAGAAAAGCCGCAAAGTTTCCCTTTCCGCCGCAAAATGCCAACAGAATCGGGTGCTGTAGTAAAATTACTTTTTTGGCTCACACCAACCGCCATCTTTATGGCGACAAAGGCGGCGTGGATGGCGAGTGGAAAGCGCATCTCTCCACGGCCGGCTGGCGACTGCACAGCCGGCGCAAAGCGGCTGCAGGCATGCCCCTTGGCGAGGAGGAACCTTGCCGCAATATGCTTATTCGCCGCATCCGGGTAGGTGTCGAGCTTACTTTCGCCGGCCGGAAGCAGAGGGATAGCACGGTTCAGCATGGCATCGCTCGGGGCCGCGCCACCTGTCGTTCCCCTGGACCGCGGCCCATAAGACGTGCCGCCCGCGGACCTGCCGGGTTGCCTTCCGACAACCGGGACAAACGAAGTCCGCCTGCAGGCCGAAAGGGAGAAAACCAGCCTGCTCTGCCAATTATCCCGCTTTCAACCCGATTTTCCGGGAAGAAA
>CADDZF010000155.1 GCA_902812445.1 Methylococcaceae bacterium
CCCGACTCGCTGCCAAGATGGCCCTGCATAATTTTTGCGTGTGGCTGAATCAGCAACTCGGCCGGCCCCGTTTGGCATTCGTCGATTTGATCGATTGGTAAACCCGGGATCACACCAAACGTTAAAGTCGGCTATCAAGATCACTTGATACCCCGCGAGAAAACGCTCGAGTATTATCCTATTTTCCTCTGCTGAACGCGGAGAAACTGCTGCAAACGGAGTGTAGGTGCGGCGATTCGGCTTCAGGGGAAGCTCAGCCAATGGGTGAATGGCAATTTGAGCAAAAGGCATGGGCGACGTGGTCAAGCCAGCGCTTGTGGAGCTGGGGCAGGCAGCGGCTGAGCGACACCTGGCGGGCGCGCCACGGCCTTGGACTCTACCCAAAAGATACTCCACCCTTCAGAGTCAGCTCCCTCCACAGCACTGTGGGAATAAACCGCTAGGTTCGGGTCAAGAGCTCCAGAATATGCCCGTTCGGATCGCGGAAATACACGCCGCGGCCGTCATTCCACTGGTTGGTCTCTCGATTTTCCAGGTGCCAGGGATCACTGCCGTAAGGAATTCCTGCTTTCTTGACGCGCTCGAAAATGGCGTCGAACTCGGCATCGCTCACGTGAAAGGCGTAATGGTGGATATCGAATGAATCTGCATGATCGAAGTCGAGGGTCAGGGTCTCGTTGACCTGGACCGGGGCGAAATGCCCCTGGGATCCTTCATAGGCAAGACCGAAGATCTCGGCGAAAAAGCGGGCCGAGGCCTCCTTGTCGTGCGCCGGGACAATAGTGTGATCCAGAACGATGGTCATGGCTTAAGCCTCCTCAGAGTGCGAAGTCTTGGGTCGATAGGTGCCGGGAACCGAGCGGAAGAGGTCTTGCCGGGAATAGCGGCGAGCTTTTGGGAAAAGAGCGGTTCGACGATGGGCTGGTCTGTAGCGGTCTGGGGCGTATTGGCGGATGCCGGCATTCCGCCGAGGACGAGCGCAAACGAAAGCCCGCGGTCAAACGCACGCCCGAGACCTTGGTCTACGCCGAATTGAAGCCGTGTCCACATAGTTACAATCTCCATGCATTATTAAGGGTGCCGAACTCTTCCAATCGCAAACGGTTGTCCTGGGAGCGCCAGGACAACCTTTCCTCATCGACCCACACTCGGTCGGCCGGTTCCGGCCCGGTTCCGCGTCATGGGCGCCATGGCCAGGCGGTTTTGGATCTCATAGGGTCCGAGCCGGAGGGGCGAAAAGAGTATCAAATCTCGGTCAGACATAGCTTCAATCTCCTTGGGTCAAGTCTCGTACAGTACGTCACGAAGCATGCGGGCGAGGTCCTTTAGGGCGCGCTCACCGTCCCCGGCGAAGGCCGAGCCGTGCATGATGGCCAGCGTCCGGGGCTTGAGCTTGCCGAGGCGCTCAAGCGTTTTTTCCGTGTGCTTCGTGTAAGGCAGGTAATGGTCGAACGGCCCTTCTTGGTAGTCGATGAGAACTTGTCGGGCGCGCCCCACCACGTCCGATTCCGTGATGGGTTCGAGCGAACCCGCTTGGTGAAAAAGGTCAGAGCAGAGGAGCGTGCCTTCGCTCTCCTCGAACAAGAGACCGGCGTCCCAGGCATGCGGCACGTGGGGCGTCTGCAGAAAGCGGAAGCGATGCTGGCCGGTGACGAGCACTTCGCCGTCCAGAAGACCCTTGGCCGGGCGCGCGGCGACATCATCCACGCTGACGAGCTTGGCGACCTGGCTGCAGAGGGCAGTTGCATTCGGCGCCAAGCGCTGCCACTCATCGAGGGCGCCGCACTCATCGGCCTCGAAATGGCTGAAGCCGATCCAGCGGAGCTGGCTAGGGTTCATCAATCGTCCAACCGCCTCGTGCACGGCGGGGAACAGCTTTTTAAGCCCGGTATGGAACAGTAGCGGCTCCTCGTCGCGCGCCAGGAATTGATTGAACTGTAAATCCATCTTGGGGATATAAGTCGAGAGCCGGAAGAGTTCCGGGGCGATTTCGCTAATCTCGGTCATGGGGGTGTCCTCTGGGAATAGGGCATGGATAATTTGCCCGGATCAATCAGACTACGACAGCTCACGCGCCAATCGTTAGCACGAGTTTGCCCACGGATTGACGGTTCTCCAGTAGGCGATGCGCCTCGGCCGCCTGCTCCAGCGGCAACACAGGGCCAATACGCAGGCGAAGCCAGCCCTCGCGAATCCCTTTCAGCACTTCATTCGCACGGTGCAGCAACTCTTCACGCGTTCGGATGTAGTTGCCAAAATCGCCGCCCGAGACAGAGATCGAGCGCCGAATCAGCATGCTCGGCTCGATCGGGGCCGCCGGCCCGCTCGCAAATCCATAGCTTACGACGTGGCCGCGCACCGCAACGGCTTCAAGACTGCCCGCGAAGGTCGCCTTACCCACACCGTCGATGACGAGATCGGCGCCGCGCCCCGAGGTCATCTTCAGGGTTTCGGCCATGAAATCCTGGCGGCTGTACAGGATCACGTCATCGGCGCCGGCCTCCCGTGCGATACTCGCCTTCTCCTCGGTCGACACCGTGCCGATCACGTGTGCGCCGAGGCGCTTGGCCCATTGCACGAGCAGCAAACCCATACCGCCCGCCGCCGCATGAATGAGCACGCGATCATGCGGTTTGATGACACGGTATTCATGAAGGAGGTAATGGGCCGTCATGCCTTGAAGTGGAAACGCCGCGCCCTGCTCGAAAGAAAGGTCCTCGGGCAAAGGGATTAAACGGTGGGCCGGGACAATGCTCACCTCGGCGTAGGCGCCAAGAGAACCCGCATAGGCAACGCGGTCGCCTGGCTTGAATTCATCTACGTCCTCGCCAACGGCTTCGACAATGCCCGCGCCTTCCAAGCCAGGCGTGAACGGAAGAGGCCCGGTGACCTCACCGCGCCTTTGATAGACATCGACAAAATTGAGACCCGCCGCCCGAAGTCGAATGCACGCCTCGTCCGGCCCCGGCTCAGGCCGCTCGACAGTGCGGAGACGCAAAACCTCCGGCCCGCCATAATTTTCCACACGTATCGCTTTCATCGTTTTTTCTCCTCTTGTTTCGAGGCCGTTCCGATATCTTGGCCTCATAGCCTTCGTACCGGCGCCGAATCGTAGCTGGCCGACGCCGTTCCCTGTCATCCGCGGCTTTCCTGGGCCGATCTTCACACCACCCCGCCGCCCGCGTCCACGTTCTGCCCCGTGATCCAGCGGGCGGTATCGCTCGTCAGAAAGCCGGCCACCACCGCTACGTCGTTAGGGGTACCGAGGCGCTGGAAGGGCGACAGCGCGACGCCCAAAGCGCGGGCCTCACGTCCTGGAGCATGTCGGTGTCGGTGAAGCCGGGGGACAGTGCGTTTACCGTGATCCGGCGAGGCCCCAGCTCGTGGGAGAGCGTCCGCACGAATTGCTCGACCGCCCCCTTGCTGCCGAGATAGAGCGAGGCGTTGGGGAAATACATCCGAGTCCCGCAGGTCGATACGGCGATGATCCGGCCGCCTTCCTGTACGCGTCTTGCAGCCTCTTGCAAGGTGAAGAAGACGCCCTTGGTATTGAGGCCGAAGACGTGCTCATAGTCTTCTTCGGTGCTCTCCACCAACGGCTTGGCGAGAAACACGCCGGCGTTGGCAACGACGATATCGAGCGGCCCCAAGGCTTCTTCCGCCTCCTCGAAGAGCCGCCGCACGTCAATGGGCTTTGCAACATCGGCCTGGATGGCAAGCGCCTTTCCGCCGCGCGCGATGATGCCAGCGACCACAGCCTCGGCCTCGTGCCGGTTATGGGCATAGTTGACGACGACCGCCGCGCCGTCCGCGGCGAGCCGTTCTGCGATGGCTCGGCCGATGCCGCGCGAGGCGCCGGTCACCAGAGCCGTTTTCGTTGCTGTTGAACTTGTCATGAGTCCTCCTTCGGTTGATCAAACATGCCACTACGAGGATCACTACCCCGCTCCCGGTTTCATGGCCAGGGCGGGGACTATCGCGTACTCTTTCCGTCTGATGATCCCTGCGATACGGCGTCTACAATAGCTGCCGGTTTCTGACAGAAACAGGTACAATCGACGCCATTTCCATCCAACCTGTATCGGGCTGTAGCGCAGCCTGTTCAGGTTTCTTGACCGGAACACCGTCATGACTAAACAGCGGCTGGATAACCACGAGGAGCTATCGCTCGTCGACAGGATCGTCAGCGGAATCAAGCAAGAGATCGAGTCAGGACGGCTTCGCCCAGGAACGCGCGTGCCCTCGATCCGGCGCTTTGCCAACAAGCAGGAGGTGAGCCGCTTCACCGTTATCGAAGCGTACGACCGCCTGGTGGCGCAGGGCCTTCTGGTTTCGCGGCGCGGTGCGGGGTTTTATGTGGCGGCGCGTCCGACAGGCCCCGCCGATGAAGAGCGGGGCTGCCCCTTGAACCGGACGGTGGACACGGTGTGGCTGATCCGGGGACATCTTGCGAGCGAATGCCTGGAGATCAAGCCCGGGAGCGGCTATCTGCCGGAAGACAGACTCGACCAGGAAGGATTCAGGCGGAGCCTTCGGGCGCTTGCCCGTGAAAGCGCGCCGGAGTTGAGCCAATCGGCCGATCCCAAGGGCTATTCGCCTTTATGCGAGCAAGTGCGGCGGGCACTGGCCGAGCGCGGCATCGCAGCACATCCCAAGCAGCTGCTCCTGACGCAGGGCGGCACCGGCGCGCTGCAGCTTATCGCTCGGTATCTGATCGCTCCAGGCGATCCAGTGTTGGTGGAGGATCCAGGGTATTATCTGCTCTTCTCCGAGCTGAGATTGTCCGGCGCTCATCTCATCGGCGTGCCGCGCCGGGCTGATGGGCCCGATCTCGATGTCCTCGAGTCGCTGGTCCAGCAATACCGGCCGCGCGCTTTTTTCCTGCAGAGCCTGCTGCACAATCCGACCGGCACGAGCTTGAGCCCGGCTATTGCCTACAGGATCCTCCAACTCGCCGAGCGCCATAACTTTTATCTGGTCGAAAATGACGTGTACGCCGCCTTGGCGCCGGAAGGGGCGCCGCGGCTTGCGGCCCTGGACCAACTCAACCGGGTCATCTACGTCGGCAGTTTTTCCAAGATTCTATCTCCCGCGCTGCCCGTGGGCTATATTGCCTGCCATCCGGACCTTGCCGATGCCCTCACCGACCTTAAAATGCTGTCGGGTTATACCAGCGCCAGTCTGTCCGAGCGCCTGGTCTACGAACTTCTTGTCCAAGGCCGCTACCGTAAGCACGTGGATCGTCTCCGCGACCGGCTCCGCAAGGCTCTGGGAGATACCGCGGCACGCCTCAGCGCTGCCGGGTTGGCCGTGTTCCATGAACCCCAGGATGGCCTGTTCCTCTGGGCGCGCCTGCCACAATCTCTGGATGCGGCGGCGTTGGCGCGGCAAGCGGTGAGCGAGGGCTTAATGTTCGCACCGGGAAACGTATTTTATCCGCACCCAAAGCCTAGTTCCTGGCTCCGCTTCAACGTGGCGCGCAGCGATCATCCACGCATTTACCACTTTTTGGAAAGGGCATTGCAGCAAACCGCTCACGCGACAGTACCGCAAGAAGAGCTGATCGCGCTGGATGGCCCCCTAGAGGGTATTGCCCGCCGGTCGGCCTGATCCGTTGCGATGATCGGTTTTCCGCCCCGGTGCGGACGAGAGGGATTCTCCTATGTACCCCGGCTCGAACGTTTGTTTATGTTGATCGGGTACCGAAGCGTTCCGGACGGGAAATCCCCGTCCGGCAATAAGCCCGGCAATCCGGTGGATAGGCTGATAGACCAACACTGCAAGCAGATGCGCTGTTTCAAACGTTGCGGAAGGGATGAATATCCCGTCCGGCCCGCGATGCCGAGTTTATGACGGATAAAACCAAACCATGAGCGAGACGCTGAAGCGGATTCTGGCATTAATCGGTAGTGGAGAAGTCCGCATCTCCGATCATGGTTATGACGAACTGGCGGAAAACAATATTTTCGCCAGAGATATTATTGCAGGTGCGAGAGAGGCCGTGGTGGTGGAAGATTATCCTGACTATCCGAAAGGTCCTTGTATCTTGGTATTGCATAGGGACCGCGAGGGCGAGCCCATCCATGTGGTTTGGGGGATCCCCAAGCAGGCTAATGGGCCTGCCGCGGTCATTACGGCCTATCGCCCTGATCCGGATAAATGGACCAACGATTTTATGAGGAGGAAACGATGAATAAACGGCGGCATACCAAAATCGTCCGCGAGGGTAATTACCTGGCCGAGGTTCAAGTGGAACTCATTGACACGAGTGAAGGTTGGTCACCCTATTTGACGCTGGAAGATGCCTACAAGCTCGATGACGTGCGCGAGGCGCTGCGCCGCGGCGACTTCAAAACCGCCGGGCAGTTGGGGCATGTTTTTAAGCTTACACCGGTAGCGGTTTAACCCACGTAATGGGAACGGGCCACGATGCCGAATGATTTCACGGGATCGTATGCGATGGTTGAGACGTAGGAAAACGGGCGGTTTTGCAAGGTCCGAAAGTTTGTGTAAGTTAAGCGTTCACGCGAAACTGATTTTGTAAGAGGCGCCAAAGCCGTGCATGAGTTTGATGACTTCCTCACGGACCTGCTCCTTGGCCCAGGTTTCGAAGCGACGCCACTGGTATTTGGCGTGCTTCCAAACCCTCTCGATCAGGTTCAGCTCCGGACTGTAG
>CADDZF010000156.1 GCA_902812445.1 Methylococcaceae bacterium
ACCTGATTCTATTGGTCTGGCTGGCAGATGCCGCGGCCTATTTCATCGGGCAAAAATGGGGTGTCACCAAACTGTCTCCGCAAATCAGTCCCGGCAAGACGGTGGAAGGGCTTTACGGTGCATTTCTCGTCACCGCGATGTTCGCCGTGGGTGTGGGTAGCTATTTCAAGCTCGAGTCGCTACTTCTGGCCGATTTTGTGTTTCTTTCCGGGATTACCGTTCTGCTCTCGGTATCGGGGGACCTTTTTGAAAGTCTGGCCAAGCGGGTCCGTGGCGTCAAAGACAGCGGGAACCTGCTTCCCGGACACGGCGGAATTCTGGATAGAATCGACAGCCTGGCCGCAGCAGCGCCGGTTTTTTATGCCGGTTCGCTACTTCGAGGCATATTTTTATGAGAGGCTTGTGCGTGCTGGGATCGACGGGCTCCATCGGCATCAGTACGCTGGACGTCGTGGCGAGATGTCCCGATCAATACAAAATCGTTGCGCTCACGGCCAACAATAACGTCGACCGACTTTACGAACAGTGCATAAGACACAGGCCGGGTTACGTAGTCGTCAAAAGCCCTGTGCAGGCGAGCCAACTCAGGGAGCGACTCAATTCGGTGAACGGCCAGACGGTCGAAGTACTCAGCGGTGCCGCGGCGCTTGCAGAAGTCGCCGCACTACCGGAGGTTCACAGCGTGATGGCCGCCATCGTCGGGGCAGCCGGGCTCCTGCCGACACTCGCCGCAGCAAAGGCTGGCAAGCGCATTCTTTTGGCCAATAAGGAAGCATTGGTGATGTCGGGCCTGCTGTTCATGGCTGAACTGTCGCGCTCGGGCGCTGAACTGCTGCCGATCGACAGCGAACATAACGCCATCTTCCAGTGCATGCCCGCCAATTACAGGGCGGGATCGCGTGCCAAAGAAGCGCGGCGTATTCTCCTCACCGCGTCGGGCGGGCCTTTCTTGTATAAGCCCCTTGATGAGCTGGACCGCGTCACACCCGAACAGGCTTGCGCCCATCCCAACTGGGTTATGGGCAAAAAGATTTCCGTCGATTCCGCTACGATGATGAACAAAGGGCTCGAAGTAATCGAGGCCAGTTTGCTGTTCAACACGCCGGCGGAAAAAATAGAAGTGGTGATCCATCGCCAAAGCGTCATACATTCGATGGTCGATTACATTGACGGCACGGTGCTGGCGCAAATGGGCAATCCGGACATGCGTATTCCTATTGCCCACGCGCTGGCTTGGCCGGCGCGCTTCGAGTCCGGGGCGGAACCTTTGGACGTCTTTGCGGTCGGACAATTGAATTTCGAGCCGCCCGACCTTACACGCTTTCCCTGTCTGCACCACGCTTATCGAGCGGTGAAGGTCGGAGGTACCATGCCGGCGATCCTGAATGCCGCCAACGAGATGGCCGTTGACTCTTTTCTTGGCGGTGCGATTCGTTTCACTGATATTCCACGAATCATCGAGTTCGTGATGGATCAGTCCGTTGCCCAGCCGGTTGATTCCATCGATACCGTGCTCACGGCAGACCAGCAAGCGAGACAAGTCGCCAAGGGCTATATCCAGCGAGCAATCAAAACATAAACGACATGGCTTCATTGGCACATACGTTATTTTACTTTGTCGTCGCGCTAGGCGTCTTGATCGCCTTTCACGAGTTTGGCCACTTCTGGGTAGCGCGTAGATTGGGCGTCAAAGTCCTGCGCTTTTCACTCGGGTTCGGCAAGCCGCTGTTGCGATACCGGAAAAGCGCTGATGATACCGAATTCATTCTTTCCGCCTTGCCGCTGGGTGGCTATGTAAAAATGGTCGATGAACGGGAAGGCGAGGTGGCCGCAAAGGATTTGCCGTATGCTTTCAACCGGCAGCGCCTGCCGGTGCGCTTCGCGATCGTCTTGGCAGGGCCGCTATTCAATTTTTTTCTGGCGATCTTGATCTATTGGTCGATCTATCTGGTGGGAGAGACCGGCATGCGTCCTGTGCTGGGTCCGGTGGAAAAGGAGTCACTCGCCGCCCAAGCCGGTTTTCGAGCCGGTGATGAAGTTCTTTCCATCGACCGGAAAAGCACCCCGACGTGGAATCTTGCCATGAGCACGCTGTTCGAGCAGGTGATCGATGATGAGAACATCCCGATTGAAGTACAGACGGCGGACGGCCGACGCGAAACCAGGACATTGATCATCCCGCAAAACGTTGCCCAACAGCCAGAATTGCTCGCTGACCGGCTGGGTTTTCGCCCGTTTGAGCCGAAGCTGGCGCCGATTGTCGATAAGGTGGAACCGGGTAGTCCGGCTGCGGCGGCCGGCTTGAGGAAAGGCGATGTACTGGTGAGTGTAAACGGAATCGCCATAAATGATTGGGCGCAGTGGGTCGAATACATCAGAGCCCGCCCCGATGAAGAGTTGACCGTGGATATTGAGCGGGATGGTGTCCGTACCTCGGTCAAGCTACGACCAGCCGCGGTGGCCTCGGGGAGCGATAAGATCGGACGTATCGGCGCTTCAGCCTATATTCCGGACGATGTACTGAAGTCGATGCAAGTCGAATACCGCCTGGGCGTTCTGCCCGCGTTCACCGCAGCTGTCGCCAAGACGTACGATTATTCGTTGCTGACGCTCAAGATGATGGGGCGCATGCTAACCGGCAAAGCCGCGATCGAGAATCTCAGCGGACCTATCAGTATTGCGCAGTATGCAGGCCAATCGGCGCGCCTCGGAGCCATGCAATTCTTAAAATTCCTCGCCATTGTGAGCATCAGCCTCGGTGCTCTCAATCTGCTTCCGGTCCCGGTTCTCGATGGTGGTCACTTGATGTTTTATGTGGTGGAGGCGGTGAAGGGAAGCCCGTTGTCGGAACGTACGCAAGCGCTTTGGCAACAGATCGGCCTGGCTGTATTGCTTTGCCTGATGAGCCTGGCGTTCATTATGGACATCGAAAGGCTTTTCAACTGATCGGCCGTTTCTTCAGACGGGTTCAAACTTAACTTTATAATTCAAACATGAAAAAGCTGTTATTGTCAGGAGTCGTTGTCTGCGCGAGCTTCTTGGCCGCCCCCATCCACGCGGATAGCAAGACGGTGGAAGACGCCCTTCGGCAGGCGCTTCCAGGCGTGACGCCGGATAGCATCAAGGCGTCGGCGATGCCCGGTTTTTTCGAAGTCACCGTAGGACCGAAATTGTTCTATGTATCCCAGGATGGACGCTATTTGATGCAGGGAACGCTGTTCGACATTGCGGCCAAAGCGGACCTTACCGAGCCCAAACTGGCCGAAGCCCGTCTCCATGCGCTCAATAAAATCGCGGAAGAAGGCTTGATCACGTTCAAGCCCAAACAGCCAAGGCGTTCCGTGTTCGTGTTTACGGACATTGATTGTGGCTACTGCCGCAAGCTGCACTCGGAAATCGATCAATACATGAAGGAAGGCATCGCCGTCCAATATCTGTTTTTCCCGCGCACCGGAGAAGATTCGCCGTCTTATGATAAGGCGGTTTCCGTCTGGTGCGCCAAAGACCGCAATGAAGCATTGACCCAGGCGAAAAAAGGTGAGTCCATCGAGTCACGGACCTGCGAAAATCCGGTCCGCAAACATATGGCGCTCGGTAATGCACTGGGTGCGCAGGGAACCCCGTTGATCGTTACGGATAAAGGCAGCGTACTACCCGGCTACGTCTCGGCAGCGCAGTTGTCGGCCTACCTGGCGCACGAGAATGGGAAGTAACTGAATCGCTCTTCGCAAGGTTCCTAGCCAGCAGCATGGCGCGTGCCGGGCTAGTTGCGATAAGCTGGAATTCCTTCAGGCAGCGGACAGGACCCTGCTGCCGATCGCTGCGAGCGAACGGCTTAGCGCTATTTTATGCTAGGGCAGGTTTCGAAATATCGATTTTAACGGACTTCAACTGTGAGCAGTCTGGCCAAAAGCGCTCCCGCGCCTGCAACCGCAGAACAACCCGCTCAAACCCGCGCGGCTGATCCTTATGACGGCTTTGCCGAGCTGCTAATTCGGCGCGGCAAACTTCGCCCGGCCGAGATCCATCGCGCCAAACGACTCGCGCTGCAAACCGATGACAAATCTCTGCCCGCCATGCTGGCCAAGCTGGGGCTCGCATCCGAGAGAGACGTCGCTGAAGCCCTGGCGGAAATCAGCGGCCTGATTTTGCTGGAGGCACAGGCCTATCCCGATGTATCGCCTTTCGAAGAGGGAGATGCCTCGCTGCGCTTTCTCAAGGAGAACCACATCGTCGGCATCGCCAATCAATCCGATGGCATCCTCGTTGCCATGGCCGATCCGCTGGATGAATATGCGCGCCAGGCGCTGGCGATGGCTACGGGTAAGCCGATCCACTCCTGCGTGGGCTTGTCCTCGGAGATTGCGCAGGCCATCGAGCGGCAGTACGGTGCGGGCAAGTCGCTTATGGGACAGATCGTCGACAACCTGGGCGGCAGCGATCAGGACGATGACGCCGACGTGGAGCACCTGAAAGATCTTGCCAGCGAGGCGCCGGTCATCCGTATGGTCAACCTGATCATGCAGCGAGCTGTCGAATCGCGCGCGTCGGACATCCACATCGAACCTTTCGAGCAACAACTGAAAGTGCGCCTTCGCATCGATGGTGTCCTGCGCGAAGTGGAAGCGCCGCCCGTTCGCTCCACCGCCGCGGTCATCTCCCGCGTCAAGATCATGGCGAAAATGAACATCGCCGAGCGGCGTCTGCCACAGGACGGACGCATCAAGCTACAGGTGCAGGGCAAGGAGCTCGACTTGCGGGTGTCCACGGTGCCGACCATGTACGGCGAAAGCGTGGTCATCCGCTTGTTGCACAAGGAAAGCATCCAGTTCGATTTCGCCGCGCTGGGTTTTGAGGGTAACGTACAGGAACGCTTTCTCGATGTCCTCGCGAGGCCCCACGGCATCATCCTGATCACTGGGCCCACCGGCAGCGGCAAAAGCACTACGCTCTATACCGCTCTGCACAAGATCAACACCGCCGAGCGCAAGATCATTACCGTGGAAGACCCGGTGGAATATCAACTGGAAGGCGTCAATCAGATCCAGACCAAGCCCCAGATCGGGCTGACTTTTGCCAATGCCTTGCGCTCCATCGTCCGCCAGGACCCGGATGTCATCATGATCGGCGAGATGCGCGACCTCGAGACAGCCCGTATCGCCGTGCAATCGGCGCTTACCGGTCACCTGGTGCTGTCAACCCTGCACACCAACGACGCGGCGGGCGGCGTCGCGCGCCTTCTGGACATGGGGCTCGAGGATTATCTGATCACGTCGACGGTGAATGGCATTTTGGGGCAGCGCCTGGTGCGGAGGCTATGTCCCCATTGTCGGCAAACCTATCCCGCCCTGCCGGAAGTTGTCGAGGAAATGAAGCTCAGGCGCTTCGTGCCCCAGGGCGAGGTCATGCTGTACCGCCCCACGGGCTGCGAGCAGTGCGACGACGTCGGCTACCGCGGGCGCTTGGCGATTTTAGAATTTCTGTACATGACCGATGGCGTCCGGCGCCTGGTGATGACCCACGCGCAGGCCAAGCAGATCGAAGAAATGGCCTTGCAGCAAGGCATGCACACCATGTACGAGGACGGTCTGAAAAAATCGGTGGCTGGGCTCACCACCATCGAGGAAGTGTTGCGCGTGACCTCAGACGTTTAAAACGATGACAGTGTATGTCTATAAGGCGGTCAACCGCGATGGCGAGACGGTAGAAGCACAGCGCGATGCGGTGGACGAACAGGCGTTGATCCTGTCCTTGCAAAATGACGGCTGTATTCCCATCCGTATCACGCCGGCGAGCGCCCGGCCTTTCGCCTGGCTCCGATTTGGCCGTGGCAGACCGAGCATCTCGCACAAGGAAATCATTCTCTTCACCCGCGAGCTGCTGACCCTTCTGCAGGCGGGGCTACCCCTCGACCGCGCGCTGACGGTATTGATGGAGTTGACTGAACGGCAACCGCCGCTCAATAGCTTGATCGGTCAGGTGCTTGAGGCGGTCAAAGGCGGCGCGCAACTATCCGATGCCCTGGAAGCCCAAGCGGGGGTCTTCTCGCGGTTCTATCTGAACCTGATCCGCGCTGGGGAAGCCGGCGGCGCGCTGGAGCACGTGCTGGAGCGGCTGGCGGATTATCTGGAGCGCACCAAGGAACTGCGCGATACGGTCGTCTCCGCCCTCATTTACCCCGCCATTCTGCTGATCATGGCCGCGCTGTCGCTGCTTCTCTTGTTGACCTTCGTGGTACCGCAGTTTACCGAGATGTTCGAGAGCGCCGGCAAGGAGCTGCCGTTGCCCACCCGCATCGTGGTCGCTGTCGCCGAAGCTTTGCAGAGCTACTGGTGGGCGCCGCTGTTGCTGGCGCTGGCGGGCAGCGGATTCCTGCGCTACCAACTGGCGGACTCCGCGCGGCGCTATGCCTGGGATCGCCGCTTGCTGCGGCTGCCGCTCGTGGGCGATTTGATTCGCAAGCTGGAGGTTTCTAGCTTCAGCCGAACCTTGTCCACACTGCTCGCGAATGGCGTGTCGGTGCTTCCGGCCTTGACCATTGTCAAGGAGACGCTGACCAACCGGGTCGTGGCCGATAAGGTTGATCTGGCCGTCAACAGCCTG
>CADDZF010000157.1 GCA_902812445.1 Methylococcaceae bacterium
ACCGCCGCACCCGCCTCGAAGCGCGTCGGGCCGACCCTTGGGACTGCGGCTTCGGCGGCTTGACCTCCCGCATGCAATACACTTCCGGCGCCTTTAGCATGCCGCTGCGGCGCATCTTCGCGCCGGTATTTGACATTCGCGAAACCGTTGAGGAAGAGAAGGCCGGGCCGGGTGGGTCGCAGGTGACGGTGTTGCGCTATCAGTATCAGGTGCTGGACCGTTCCTGGCTCGCGTTGTACGAGCCTTCAGGCAAGGCCATCACCCGGCTAGCGCGCTGGGTGGGTCGGATTCAGACCGGCAATACCCGCACCTATATCGGCTATTCGTTTTTCACCTTGATCGTTCTGCTGTGGGTGATCAGCTGATGGCCTGGCTGCTGGCGATTCTAGAAACCCTGCTGTTCATCGGCGGCGCGCCGCTGCTCGCCGGCTGGATCAAGTGGCTCAAGTGCCACCTGCAGAACCGCAAGGCGCCGTCCCTGCTCCAGCCTTACCGGGACCTGCGCAAGCTTTACCGCAAGCAACCCGTCGCGCCGCACTCGGCTTCCTGGATCTTTCGGGCCGCCCCCTACATCGTTTTCGCCTCCACCGTGCTGGCGGCTGCCATCGTGCCCCTGGTAGTGGTGAACTTGCCGACGGCGCGCATCGCCGACGTCATCGTGCTGGTGGGTTTCTTTGCCTTGGCTCGCTTCTTTCTGGTGCTGGCCGGCATGGACATCGGCACCGCGTTCGGCGGCATGGGGTCTTCGCGCGAGATGACCATTTCCTCGCTGGCCGAGCCCGCCATGCTAATGGCGGTGTTCACGCTGGCGATGAGCGCGCATACCACCAACTTGTCCCAGGCGATGAGCTATGTGCTCGATACCGGGATCGTGCTGCGCCCATCCTTCGTATTCGCTCTGGGCGCCCTGATGCTGGTGGCGATCGCAGAAACCGGCCGGATTCCCGTCGATAACCCGGCCACCCATCTGGAGCTGACCATGATCCACGAGGCGATGATCCTCGAATACAGCGGTCGTTGGCTGGCGCTGATGGAGTGGGCGAGCCAGATCAAGCTTATGCTGTATGGCGTCCTCATCGCCAACATCTTTTTTCCGTGGGGTATCGCTCAGGACTTCTCCTTGCATGCGCTCGGAGGCGGAGCCGCGATGATTATGCTGAAGCTGGCCTTGATGGCCGTCGTGCTGGCCTTGTCGGAAGCGCTGTTAGCCAAGATGCGGATCTTCCGGGTACAGGAATACCTCAGTTTCGCCTATCTCCTCAGCGTCTTGGGCATGCTCAGCCATATCATTCTGGAGGCACAACGCTAGTGTCCATACACGAACTCGACTATTACCAACAAGCGGTCTTGTTGCTCGCCGCGTTGATCGCACTGACCTCGTTCCTCATGCTGGGCCAGTCACGCCTGCTCCGGCTGATTGTGGTGTTCGCCGGGCAAGGCTTGCTACTCGCGGCGACCACGGCGATGGTGGCCAACGCGTTGGCTCTTCCGCACCTTTATATCTCGGCGGGCTTGACGCTCGTCCTCAAAGGCATTTTTATCCCGATCATGTTGCAGCGCCTGGTGATGCGCATGGCACTGCATCGAGAGATGGAGACGATCGAGCATCCGGCCCGAGTCATGATGGGCGGTACCAGCCTGGTCGTGTTCAGTTACTATGTGTCGCTACCTGTCGTTCAGCTGTCGCCGCTGGTTACGCTCAACACGATCGCCGTCAGCTTGTCCGTCGTGCTGCTCGGCATGCTGCTGATGATCACACGCCGCCATGCGGTGGCTCAGGTCGTGGGTTTCATGTCCATCGAGAATGGCTTGTTCTTCGCCGCCGTGGTATCCACGCAGGGCATGCCGATGGTGGTGGAATTGGGTATCGCCGCTGACGTGCTGGTCGCCGCTATCGTCTTCGGCGTGTTCTTTTTCCAGATCCGTGCCAGCATCGATTCCTTAAACGTGGATCGCCTCAGCCGGCTGAGCGAGGTCGACCGATGATAGCCGTTTATCTTCTGCTGCTGATCCCCCTGGTTGGCATGGGCCTGCTCGCGCTGCAGGGGGCAGGTCGACTGGCCGGCCGCATCAATGTGACGCTCAACGCGTTGGCTTTGGGTTGCGCGATCGCCCTGGCCATCGATGTGCTGCTGCACGGGCCCGTGCTGTCTTCAGGCAAGTTGCTGTATGTGGATTCTTTCAACGTCTATCTGGTCGGCCTGACCGCCTTGGTGGGTCTGACTACCTCCATTTTTTCTGGTCCCTACATGGAACACGAGCGCCAGATCGGGCGCATCGGGGCGGATCGCCTGCGCCTTTACTACTCGATGTATCAAGGCTTTATGCTGGCCATGTACCTGGTGCTGACCACCAACAACATGGGCATGCTGTGGGTAGCCATGGAAGGGGCTACGCTGGCGACGGTGCTGCTGGTGAGCCTGTACCGGACGCCGGAATCGGTCGAGGCGGCCTGGAAGTATTTCATCCTCTGCGGCGTCGGCATTGCGCAGGCGCTGTTCGGCACGGTGCTGCTGTACTTCGCTGCGGAACAGATTCCAGGCCTCGGCGAAGAGGCGCTGCTGTGGACCGTGCTGCACGAACACGCGAGCCTTCTAAATCCGGGCGTCATGAGCCTGGCCTTCGTTTTTCTCCTGGTCGGCTACGGCACCAAGATCGGACTGGTTCCCTTGCACAACTGGCTGCCGGACGCACACTCCGAGGGCCCGACGCCGATGTCGGCGATCCTGTCCGGGCTCCTGCTGAACGATGCGCTGTACGCCGTGGTGCGCTGCAAGATGCTGGTCGATCGGTCCGTAGAAACGCCAATGGCGGGTTACCTCATGATGGCCTTCGGCCTGTTGTCGTTCCTGGTTGCCGTCCTGTTCCTGCACCGCCAGACCGACATCAAGCGGCTGTTCAGCTATTCCTCGATCGAGCACATGGGATTGATGACCTTTGCCTTCGGTGTCGGCAGTCCTTGGGCCACTTTTGCCGCGCTGTTTCACATGACCACCCATTCGCTGACCAAGTCGGCCATTTTTGTCACCGTGGGCCATGCCGCCCAGCTCAGCGGCACGCAGCGCATGGATAAAATCCGCGGCCTCATCATGACACAGCCCGTGATTGGCTGGGGCTTGTTGATCGGCACCCTCGCCATCGCCGGCTTTCCGCCGTTTGGCGTGTTTGCGAGCGAGTTTCTGCTGCTCGTCGCGACCATGCATGATTATCCTTACTTGACCCCTTTCCTGCTGCTGGGGGTCGGTATCGCCTTCGCCGGTCTGTTCCGCCACCTTCATCCGATGGTTTATGGAGATATCCCCCAAGACCAAAAGCCGATCGAGGCCAATCTTTGGCCGGTGATTCTCCATCTGGCCGTCGTGTTGTGGCTGGGGCTGTCGATGCCAAGTTTCCTCGGCAATTGGTTCAATCAGGCAACCCGATTGATAGCCGGCAGCGTCCCGCTATGATCGATCTTAAGGCTGCCGAGAAGGAATGAACGGCAAAGAGGCTCGCGTTTTGGTTGGCGCTAAACCGCAAGTCGCGACGCTGTTCCAGACCGCCTTTTGCAATCTCATTGCCTTGAAAAGCGAACGTGCCGAATTAGCCTCGGGCGGAAAAATTACTTTCGATCTCACGAATGCGGCTCTGATCGATCATACCGTCAGGGAGTTCATCGATCACTTTCAAGAACGCCATATTGATCGACGGGGACACTGCGAGGTCCAAAGGTTGGAGCAACATGAGGCTTATTCCGACCATCCGCTGGCAGGGCGCCGCCACAGAACTTTCAAGCACGAGGCTTCATCATGAACGACAGCGACTCGAGCCGTCTCGAGACTATCCACGCCAAGGGTGGTGAGGGATTTAGTTCCCTGTGCCTCCAACTGGCACAACAGCATATCGATGCCCACGCAGTCGATCCCGGTCCGCTCCCGCCCGCCACCTACCTCGAACTCGAAGCAGCGGGATGGGGTTTGGCGGGCCAGCTCGCCTGTCAACAGGGGATGCGCTGGGCGGCCGCATGGGCGGAGGATGTGGGCGATGGGCTCGCGCTCATGGCCTGCCTGGAAATAGCGGGAAGCTACCTGATCCTGCAAACAGCGCTACCGGCCGAACATCCAGAGTTGCCATCCCAGGCGCCTTATTACTGGGCAGCGGGCCGCGTGGAACGGTCCATCCACGATCTATTCGGCGTTTGCTTCACCGACCACCCAGATCCGAAGCGGTGGACCCGGCATCAGGCGTGGGACGAGAAAACCCATCCCCTGCGCAAAAGCTTTCCGGTGGCTGGTTTTCCGTTGGCCGAAACGCCGCCGGATAGTGATTATCCTTTTTTTAAGGCGCACGGCGCGAGTGTGTATGAAATCCCGGTCGGTCCCATCCACGCGGGCATTATCGAGCCGGGCCATTTCCGCTTCCAGGCAATCGGCGAAACCGTGCTGCACTTAGAGGAACGGCTGGGCTATGTCCACAAGGGGATTGAGAAAATCGCCGAGGGCCGGGATCCAGGCGAATTGGCTAGGCTCGCCGGACGCGTATCGGGCGACACGACGGTAGGCCATACCTGGGCCGCCTGCATGGCGATGGAACGCGCGGCCCGTCTCGAAATCCCTCCGCGCGCCGCGTATATCCGGGGCATCCTGGCGGAGCGGGAGCGCATTATCAATGATCTGTGGGACTTGGGTTCACTGTGTAACGATGTCGGGTTCGGTTTTGGCTATTACCAGTTTGGGCGTCTCCGCGAGTTGTGGCTACGGGAGAACCTGACTACATTCGGCCATCGTTTGTTGATGGATCGCATCGTGCCGGGTGGGGTAATGGTCGATATTACCGATGAAGCGGCGGACTGCATGCGTAATTCGGCGGTTTCCTTGCGCCAGGAACTGGGTGAGCTAGCGAGGACGCTCGATGCCAACTCCTCGCTTGAGGATCGTTTTCTCGGCACCGGCATGCTGCCCGTCGAAACGGCGGCTGCCTTGGGTGCTGTGGGCTACGTCGGTCGCGCCAGCGGCCAGACCTTCGATGTGCGCAAGGATGCTCCCTATCCGCCTTACGACCGGCTGAACGTTCGCGTAGCGTCGGAAAATCAGGGCGATGTCTCATCGAGGTTTTGGGTACGCTACAAGGAACTGCGCGCGGCGTTGCGTCTCATCGAGGAAATGCTCGGCGATCTGCCGACGGGGGCGCTTTCAACCCCCTGGCAGACGCCTCAGGAAGGCGCCAAAGGGTTCGCTGCAGTCGAGGGTTGGCGTGGTGAAATTGTGTGCTATGTGAGCTTCGATCAAAATGGCCGCATTCGCCGCTATTACCCTCGCGATCCCAGCGTCATCAATTGGCCAGCGCTGGAGAAGATCGCGTTGAACAACCTCGTTCCCGATTTCCCGGTGTGTAACAAGTCGATGAATGCTTCATATTCCGGCCACGATCTGTAGGAGATAGTCCATGCTGAGCCTCTACGGCAAGATTTTCCGCACCGGCACGCTAACTGAGCGCGTGCCCCGTCCTGTCAGGGATGAAGCGGTCGAACGAGAAGGCGAAAAGCTTAAAGCGATCGTCGGCAAACGCTTCCAGGGCAGCCTCGCCATCCGCCAGGTGGACGCGGGCTCTTGCAATGGCTGCGAACTCGAAATCCACGCCCTGAACAACGTCTATTACGACATCGAACGCTTTGGCGTGCATTTCGTGGCATCGCCCCGCCATGCGGACGTCCTGCTGGTCACCGGCCCGGTCTCTCGCCACATGCAAGCGCCTTTGAAGCGGGTCTACGAAGCCACCGCCGATCCCAAGTGGGTCATCGCCGTGGGGGATTGCGCTGCCTGTGGCGGCGAGTTCGGCGTTTCCTATGCGAGCTGCGGAGCCGTCGCTAACGTCCTACCGGTCGATGGCGTTATTCCCGGCTGTCCACCTATGCCGATCGATCTGCTGCGGGGGTTGCTGGCTTTATTTTCGCCCCGGCGGTGAGGCAAGCGGCTTTCTCGGATTCCCTTCCTCCCCCAGTCACACCCACCTATCGACGCCAACTTCTAGAGATTGGTGAGGCGATGTTCGATGCCATCGTGCTGGCAGGCGCTATCGGCTGCATCCTCCCCAGCGTCACGCTGTTTCCCCTTCGCGACCGCCTTCGGATGGATTGCGTAGCGTTCCGAGAGAACCTTCAGGTTCGCCGAATCTGCCGTGCTGCGCGATCCACTGCCCAAGTCGTGTGGATGCTTCTATGCACAAGCTGCAATAAATTTGCACCCTCCCTCCACAGCTGAACAACAGTACTCCACCGCGCTTTGAGGCTGAACCTCTAAAAAAGCCGAACGACCAAACTTTTCCCGCCAATTCAGCTTCCATACGCTGATATCGGGCCTGCCCGAATTTCAGCGGCCACTCGGGCGGCATATGCCCTACCGTCCTGCGTGAAATGCCCTACAAATTGGGGCTGTATTTAAAAAAATAAAACGAACTCAAGCACTTGTAGGATGGCAGCCTATTTTGCCTAATTCCATTTTGCGATCATAAGGATAACAATATGGCAGGTCATTTCAGATGGGAACTGCCAGGGCAAGACCAGCGGGTGGACGGGCTGTGTTGGAGAGAGGCCAAAGCGGTTCTGGAGACGGCC
>CADDZF010000158.1 GCA_902812445.1 Methylococcaceae bacterium
GGTTGTCTGCCCGCATCATAAAAAGGACGTACTTGAGCGAAACGACGATCAGCAGGGACCAGAACACCAGCGACAGGATGCCCAGCACGTTCTCACCCGTGGGTGGCACGCCGTGGATGCCGCCGAAGACCTCTTTCATGGTATACAGAGGGCTGGTCCCGACATCGCCATAGACGACGCCGATGGCGGAAACGGCCAGCGCGAGCAGAGGGGGGGCAGGTTGGCTGGAGTGATCGCGCGGGCTCATGTTGCGCTGACCTCGACCATCAAATTGACGCTGATGCGGCGAGCGCGATCAGTCGAGGGGTAGGGCGGATGCGATACTCGCACGTACCCGCACCGTTCCGAGAGGAAGCCGGAAGATGCCGACAAGGAGCCAGGCGTTGCCCATCAAGTCGGCCGGCGCCTCATGCCCCGGCCATGGCAAGCACCAGCTTGACGATGGTATAAATGACGATGACGAAGAGGATAGTGACGACGATGCCGACGATGAGGTACACTCGCGGCGATCCGGCCTGGAAATCCCTTTCACGGTTCTTGCTGCTCTGAACCCCGAAAGCGGCCGCCAAGGCGCTGGCGACGACCTGCCATAAGGTAGGTTTCGAATGCCCGGATGGCGGCTGTGTACTCATGAGAAGTCCGATTCTCGGGCTAGGCTTGTTTTTGATTTTTTCGGATCAGATAAAACTTGGCGCCGACGGCCGCGGCAATGACCAGGAAGACGACGATCAGAGCGATCTTGTCGCTGCTGATCACGTCCTCGTCGACGTTGAAAGCGTAGGTTCTAAGATAGGTCGACATGAAATACAGCGTTTGAACCGTGACGATCGAAAGGCCGAAGGAAACCATGAATTTGTCGATGATCGGATTCTCGGTGAACTGAACATGATCCAAAAACAGTTTCATGATGACATAGCCCGGCACCACCATCATGAGAATGCCGATCACGATCCTCTCGAGATAATACAGCGGCGAGCTCGTGGTGAACAAGGAGAGCAACACGATCAGTATCGCGCTGATGCCGAGCAGGCCCAGCCACATCAATTTGTCTTCCCGTTTGAATGTAAACCAGTTGTTCATCGTTGGCCTCGCTACCTTTATTGTTTTCTAAAAAAGTAAAATCCTTCCAATCCGCCTTGCAGAATCAGCGTGTCGTTCGTCTTTTCATAGACCGTGTAATCGATCGTCTTGCCAGGACGGCCCGGCCAGTCGGTGGCGATTTTTCCGTTTTCGATGTGATAGTTCGATTCCTGCGAATCCGTGCTATGGAAGTGGCGATTATAGCCGGAGGTGACGATTTTCCCGTCGAGGCGAAATTCCCAAATCCTGTTTTCCTCTATCCTCGGCCGGTCCAGTGCCGGGGCCACCGATTCGAGCAGCCAGGTTCCCACGATCTCGCTCTTATCTTTCAGCACGACCTCGGCGCAAACAGTTGAGCCTGTCATGAACAACACTATTATACTGATAGTGCCAGTCAGCCAAAGTTTCATAAGCAATCGCTTCCGGTCGAGGCATTATTTCGGCTTGCGGCGGTCGTCATCGCCGCGGATTTTCGGCCAAGCCGCATTTTTTCATACAAGCTTGAAGACCATTGGAATCGCGCTTCCAGACCACCGTCCGCTATGCCGAAGGCGAGGCGACTCGTACAAGCGTTCAGTTAGCATCTCACGGCGGCGCTTTCCGGCGTTGTCAGGCAACGCCTCGTTTTTTACATGAATCGACCGCCAATAGCAAGGCATGGCGGTTCATCCTTCATCCGTACGGCACTAGAATAGGAATCTTTGCATGCGACGCACCCGAAGCACTTCGACATGAATGACCATCATCGACGCACTCAACTACTGAACCGACAACTGGCTAGCCGTATTCTGTTTCTCGATGGCGCCATGGGCACCATGATCCAGAGTTACAAGCTGGAGGAAAAGGATTACCGCGGCGCGCGCTTCGCCGACTGGCATCGCGATCTGAAAGGCAATAACGATCTTCTCTCGCTGACCCAGCCGGACATTATCGAGGCCATCCATACGGCCTATCTCGAGGCGGGCGCCGACATCCTCGAAACCAATAGTTTCAATTCCACCCGCATCGCCATGGCCGATTACGGGATGGAAAGCTTGGCTTTCGAGCTCAACGCCGCGGCGGCCCGGCTCGCGCGGGAAGCGGCGGAGGCAATGAGCGCCCGCACTCCGGACCATCCCCGTTTCGTGGCGGGCGTTCTCGGGCCCACCAATCGCACGGCCTCCATTTCGCCTAATGTGAGCGATCCGAGCTTTCGCAACACCAGCTTCGATGCTTTGGTGGACGCCTATTATGAGGCCACGGGGGGGTTGATCGAGGGTGGCGCCGATATCGTGCTGATCGAAACGGTGTTCGATACCCTGAACGCCAAGGCGGCGATTTTCGCGGTGGAGAAGTTTTTCGACGATAGCGGCTTCAGGTTGCCGATCATGATTTCCGGCACCATCACCGACGCGTCCGGCCGCACGCTGTCCGGACAGACGACGGAGGCGTTCTGGAATTCCCTGCGCCACGCCCGGCCGCTGTCGATCGGCCTCAACTGTGCCCTGGGCGCCCGGCAGTTGCGCCAATACGTGGAAGAACTGTCACGGATTGCCGAAACCTGTGTCTCCGCTCATCCCAACGCCGGCCTGCCCAACGAGTTCGGCGAATATGACGAAAGCCCGGATGCGATGGCCAAGGAAATCACCGACTGGGCGGCAAACGGCTTTCTCAACATCATTGGCGGCTGCTGCGGCACCACGCCGGCGCACATCAAGGCGATACACGATGCGGTGCGGCACTTTCCGCCGCGCTCCCTTCCGGACATCGCACCGCAGTGCCGGTTGGCAGGCCTCGAGCCGATGAACATCGGTCCGGAGTCGCTCTTCGTCAACGTGGGTGAGCGCACCAACGTCACCGGCTCCGCCGCTTTCCGAAGGCTGATCAAGGCGGACAACTACGAGCAGGCGCTCGACGTGGCCCGCCAACAGGTGAACAACGGCGCCCAACTGATCGACATTAACATGGACGAAGGCATGCTCGATTCGCAGGCCGCAATGATGCGGTTTCTGAATCTGATCGCCGCCGAGCCGGACATCGCCCGCGTGCCCATCATGCTCGATTCGTCCAAGTGGAGCATCCTGGAGGCCGGTCTTAAATGCATCCAGGGCAAAGGCGTGGTCAATTCGATCTCGATGAAAGAAGGCAAAGACAAGTTCATCGAACAAGCCAGGCTAGTGCGGCGCTATGGCGCGGCGGTCATCGTCATGGCTTTCGACGAGCAGGGTCAGGCCGACACGCTGCGGCGCAAAGTCGATATCTGCGCCGAGGCCTACCGCATCCTCACCGAACAGGTCGGCTTCCCGGCCGAGGATATCATTTTCGATCCCAACATCTTCGCTATCGCCACCGGCATCGAAGAGCATAACCGCTACGGCCTCGACTACCTCGAAGCGGTCGCCGCGATCAAACGGTCATTGCCCCACGCCCTGATATCCGGCGGCGTATCCAACGTGTCGTTCTCCTTTCGCGGCAACAACCCGGTGCGTGAGGCCATTCATGCGGTGTTTCTCTACCACGCCATCAAGGCGGGCATGACTATGGGCATCGTCAACGCCGGCCAACTCGCCATCTACGAAGATATTCCGGAAGAACTGGGAAACGCCGTCGAAGACGTCGTCCTCAATCGGCGCGACGACGCCACCGAGCGGCTGCTGGCCCTCGCCGACAAATACAAGGGCGCGGGTGAGCACATCGAGAAGAAAGAAGACCTCGAATGGCGCGCCTGGTCGGTCAACAAACGCCTGGAACACGCGCTGGTCAAGGGTATCGACGAATTTATCGAGGCCGATACCGAAGAAGCCCGGCTCGCGGCCGAACGCCCTCTGCACGTCATCGAAGGCCCTTTGATGGATGGCATGAACGTGGTCGGGGACTTGTTCGGCTCCGGAAAAATGTTCCTGCCACAGGTCGTCAAGTCCGCCCGGGTGATGAAAAAAGCGGTCGCCCAGCTGATGCCGTACATGGAACAGGAGAAAAGTCAGGCGCAGTCCAACGGCCGGATCGTCATGGCGACGGTGAAGGGCGATGTGCACGACATCGGTAAAAACATCGTCGGCGTGGTGATGCAGTGCAACGGCTTTGAGGTGATCGACCTCGGCGTCATGGTGCCGGCGGAAAAAATCCTGCAGACCGCGCGGGAGCACAAGGCTCACATCATCGGACTGTCCGGGCTGATCACGCCGTCGCTCGATGAAATGGTGCATGTCGCCAAGGAGATGGAGCGGCAGGGCTTCACGCAACCGCTCCTGATCGGCGGCGCGACCACCTCGCGGGCGCATACGGCGGTGAAAATCGAGCCCCATTATTCAGGCGCGACCGTCTATGTCACCGACGCCTCGCGCAGCGTCGGCGTGGCGACCAGTCTGTTGAGCAAGGAACTTTGCGATCCGTACATCGCCGGCGTGCGCAAGGAATACGAAGAAGTGCGCGTCCGCCACAGCGGGCGCAAGGCCCAGAGCCCCATGCACACGCTGGCGGCAGCGCGGGAAAATGGCTTCCACCCCGACTGGCGCCAGTACACACCGCCCAAGCCTCAGTTTTTGGGCGTCCAGGCATTCGACCACTACCCCCTGGATGTCCTCGCGCCGTACATCGACTGGTCGCCGTTCTTCCACACCTGGGAGCTGGCCGGGAGCTATCCCAAAATCCTCGATGATGAGATCGTCGGCGAGCAGGCACGCAGCGTGTTCGCCGATGCAAAGGCGATGCTGCAACGGGTCGTCGAACAGAACTGGCTCACGGCGCGCGGCGTGATGGGCTTTTTCCCGGCCGCCCGCCAGGACGATGACATCGTGCTGTACGCCGACGATACCCGTAGCAGCCAGCTCGCCGTGCTGCACCACTTGCGCCAGCAGAACGTCAAGCCGCCTGGCCAGCCCAATTATTGCCTGTCCGATTTCATAGCCCCGGCGGACAGCGGCGGCGCCGACTATATCGGCGCTTTCGCCGTCACCGCCGGTGTCGGTATCGAGGCGCATCTGGAGCGGTTTGCACAACAGCACGATGACTACAGCAGCATTCTCCTGAAAGCGCTCGCCGATCGCCTCGCCGAAGCGTTCGCCGAGTGCCTGCACGCCCGCGTGCGGAGGGAATTCTGGGGCTATGCAACCGATGAGCAGCTCTCCCCTGAACAACTGATCGAAGAAGCATACAGCGGCATCCGGCCGGCGCCAGGCTATCCCGCCTGTCCCGATCATACCGAGAAAGCTGTCCTGTTTTCGCTGCTTGCTGCCGAGGACCATGCGGGCATTCGTCTGACCGAGAGCTTCGCCATGTATCCGGCTTCATCGGTGAGCGGCTGGTACTTCTCGCACCCGGCTGCCCGCTATTTCAACGTCGGCAAGATCGCCCGCGACCAGGTCGAGGATTACGCCAAGCGCAAAGGCATGGACTATCGTGACGCGGAGCGCTGGCTGACACCGATCCTGGCTTATGGGCCGGAGTAAAGCGCAGGCACTGCCTGAATGAGTGATGATGGAACGCTTTCTGGAACGACTGATCTACGCTAGCCGTTGGCTGTTGGCGCCGATCTATTTCGGCATGAGCATCGCGTTATTGGCACTCGCCATCAAGTTTTTTCAGGAGGCGTTTCACATCCTCCTGAGCGTCATCGCGGTCGAGGAACCGAACCTCGTGCTCTCGATCCTGACCCTGATCGACCTGGTTCTGGTCGGCAGCCTCCTGGTCATGGTCATGATCAGCGGCTACGAGAATTCGGTCTCGCGGCTGGAAGTCGCGGACGAAACGGAAAGGCTTTCCTGGCTTGGCAAGCTCGATACTGGCTCGCTGAAAACGAAGGTCTCCGCCTCCATCGTCGCCATTTCCGCCATCCACCTGCTGAAGGTCTTCATGAACGCCGAGCACATCGACAACGCCAAGATCATGTGGTCGATCGTCCTGCACCTGACCTTCGTCGTTTCGGCGCTAATCATGGCCGTGATAGATAAAACAACCCGGCATTATCACGGCGAACACCCCTCTCCCGGCGAGGAAAATCCTTGAGTCGGCTCTATCTGTTCGGCACAGTCGGTTGTCATCTCTGCGAAGCGGCGGAAGCGCTCCTGCGCGGGTGGCTGAACGAGCACGCGCTTCCATGCCGGCTGGAAACGGTCGATATCGCGCTCAGTGAAGAGCGGATGGCGCGCTATGGCGCAAGGATTCCGGTGCTGCGAATAAAGGAAACCGGCGCGGAACTGGATTGGCCGTTTGGCGCGAAGGAGCTGGGGCAGTTCATGAGCGGCGCTCCGGATGAAGCCGCACTCGGTGATGCCAAATAACCTACCCGAGGCGCTGCCGATTCACCGCGCAGAAATCTCCGCAGGGCCGGTGCGTCAGCGTAAAATGGCCTAATTCCATTTCTACATCATAGATGAAACAATAAGCCGTGTTTTGTCATGAGGTACGGCAATGGCGAGAACGGCCAGCGGGCGGGAGGTTTTAGAGCAGGCCAAGGCTTGCTTGGCGAAGGCCAAG
>CADDZF010000159.1 GCA_902812445.1 Methylococcaceae bacterium
GCCCGAATCATCGCCACCCGCCCGAATCTCCTCAAGCACTTACGACTTCTCGCAACGGACCCGGCTAACGCAGGCTACCGCATCGTCCTCCAAGGGGTGATCGAGAGCTTCGCGACACATGATTTCACCCGCATCAGCGTGGTCCTGCCGGATGGCGTGGAGGTCGCGCGCCTCGGCCAGACAGCCAGTGCGCCGACACAGGAGATGCGGCTGGATCAGGACGAGGAGACCTGGCTGCTGTGGCGCGACGGTCTGTATCTGCGCCACCGATTGCTGCTGCGCGACGCGCAGGGCGTACTCGGTGCGGTGGTGGCCGAGCAGCCGCTGACAAGCGTGAACCGGACCTTGTTCGACATCAAGGCGCTGGGGGAAAGCGCCGAGATGCTGCTCTGCGGACCTCCTGGGCAGAACCTCCGCTGCTTCCCAGCACGGCTCACCGGGCCAGCGCCCTCCCCAAAGCGGCGCCCCGAGGACCCATCCGGCTTCGTGCAGCGGATGCAGGCCGGATACGGGGAGTCCACCATGCTGATCGACTATCGCGGAAAATATGTGCTCGCCGCTCACGGGCCGATCGGCGCGCTGGGTCTTGTCGCCGTATTCAAGGTGGACGCGGAAGAGGTCTATCGGCCCATTGGCGAACAGTTTCAGATCGCCCTTCTGCTCGTGATACTGCTCTCCGGCATAGGAGCCCTGCTGGTGCGTCGCCAGGTGCAGCCGCTGGTCCACGTGCTGGAGAAGCGGGCCGATGATCTCGCCGCCACTAATACGGCCCTGCAGGCGAGCGAGACGCGCTTCCGCGCGCTGCTCGAAGGCGCGCCGGACGTCATTCTCATCGTCGATGGCGAGGGCACCATCAGCTTCGCGAACGCCCGCACCAAGACGGTGTTCGGATACTCGCCTGGCGCGCTCATCGGACAAGCCATCGAGACGCTCATCCCGCAGCGCCACCGCACGCAGCATCAAGCGCACCGGCAAGGCTACGGCGCGGCTCCGCAGTTGCGCATGATGGGCAGCGCTCTCGATCTCTACGCGCGTCACGCCGATGGGAGCGAGTTTCCGGTCGACGTGATGTTGAGCCCCATCAGCATGCCGCAGGGCCTGGTGGTGATGGCGATCGTGCGCGACATCAGCGAGCGCAAGCGGGCGGAGGAGGAAATCGAAAACGCGCTGAAAGAGAAGACCTCTCTGTTGAACGAAGTTCATCATCGGGTCAAGAACAATCTGCAGGTCATTTCCAGCCTATTGAATCTCCAGGCCAACCATACCCACGACACCGCGCTAAAGAGCTTGCTCGCCGAGAGCCAGGGCCGGGTGCGGGCGATGGCCCTGATCCATCAGCTGCTCTACGAGCGCAAGGATTTCTCCCGGGTGCATCTCGGCCAGTATCTCGAGCATCTGGGGCACCTCCTGGCAAGTACCTACGGAGCTGAAGACAAAGGCATTGCGCTGCGGATCAGGGCAGATGAAGTATATCTGGACCTCCAGCGATCGGTTCCTTTCGGCCTGCTCGCCAATGAGCTGGTGACCAACGCCTTCAAGCACGCCTTTCCGGACAATCGCAGCGGGGAGATTCGGATCGAGCTCGGCAAGGCGGCCGAAGATGCCATTATCCTCGTGGTGAGCGATACCGGTGTGGGCCTGCCCCCTGGACTAGACTTGATGAAGATCAGCTCGCTCGGACTCCAGCTCGTCTCCCTCCTGGCCGATCAGGTGGGGGCTCGGCTAACCTTTAGCAGCGTTCCGGGAGCGCGGTTCGAACTTCGTTTTTCAACAGGGGAGAAAGACCAACGCCATGAAGCAAACGAACATTCTGGTGGTTGAAGATGAGCGCATCATCGCGTTCGATCTGAAACAGCGCCTCCAGGCGCTGGGTTATTCTGTCGTCGCGCTGGCGGCCAGCGGGGCGGAAGCCATCGAGAAAGCCGCGGAATTTCGGCCGCAAGTCGTACTCATGGATATCCATCTGGAAGGAGCCATGGACGGGATCGACGCGGCGCGTGCCATACACAAGCGCTTTCACACCCCCGTGGTGTTCTTGACCGCTTATGCGGGGGACGAGACCCTCCAGCGCGCCCAAGCCAGCCTGCCTTTTGGCTATCTGGTGAAACCGGTGGAGACCCGCGAGCTGCACGCCACCCTGCAGATGGCGCTGGCGCGCCGGTCTGCCGAATCGGCCGTCGAGCGCAGCGAAGAGCGGCTGCGGCTGGCGTTGGACGCCGCCGAGATGGGCGTCTGGGAGTGGGAGACGGCGACCGGACGGATTACCACCGCCGGTTACATCGATGCGCTTTTCGCAAGCGTGCCAGAGCCGATCAACATGACGATGGAAGACTTTCTCGCCAAGGTGCACCCGGACGACCGGGACGCCGTCGCGAAGGCCCAGCAAGGGGCGCTGGACCATAAGTCGCCTTTGAACCTCGTCTTCCGTTATCTGCGCTCGGACGGATCGGAAGGCTGGATGGAGGCCCATGCCAAGCCCTGCACGAGCGCGGGGCACGATTCTCCCTGCATGATCGGCGTGGTCAAAGACATCACCGAGCGCTATCGCCTGGAGCAGCGGCTGCACCAGGCCAGCATGGTGTTCGAAACCACGGCGGAGGGCATTTTCATCATGGATGCGGAGCACCGCATCATTTCGGTGAATCCGGCCTTTGGCTCGATCACCGGCTACAGTGTCGAGGAAGCGTTGGGATACGACCCGGGCGAGTTGCTGCATGCCCGGCGCCACAGTGATCAGTTCTATTCCCGGCTGGAGAATACCACGGGGGGCTACTGGCAGGATGAGACCTACTGCCGGCGCAAGAACGGGGAGGTATTTCCGGCTTTCGAAAGCGTCAACGTGGTGCGCAACCCGGAGGGACGCGTGACCCATTACGCCGCCATTTTCTCTGATCTCGCCACCATTCGCCGGGCCGAGAGCCAGTTGAATCATCTGGCGCATCACGATCCACTGACGGGCCTGCCGAACCGTCTACTGTTCAGCGACCGGCTGGACCAGGCGCTGGAGCGGGCGCGGCGGACGCAGCAGTGCTGCGCGCTCCTGTTTCTGGACCTCGATGGGTTCAAAGTCATCAACGATACGCTCGGTCACGGCAGCGGGGACATGTTGCTGCAGATGGTCGCCGCCCGGCTCAAGGGAAGCTTGCGTCGCAGCGATACGGCGACGCGCCTCGGCGGCGATGAATTCGTCGTCATCATGGCAGACGTCGCCCAGGCGGAAGACACCGCGCGACTCGCGAAGAAACTGCTCGATGTATTGGCCGCGCCTCTCGAACTCGCCGGCGAATGCGTGACCATATCCGCTAGCATGGGGATCAGTCTGTATCCGGCGGACGGTAATGACGGCCAGGCGCTGTTGAAAGCGGCCGATACCGCAATGTATACCGCAAAGACCCAGGGCCGCAACCGCTACTGCTTCTATACCCAGGAAATGGCGGCTTTGGCGGCGGAACACATGAGCGTCGAGCAGGGGCTCAAGCGCGCGCTCGAGACCAACGGTTTTGAACTGCATTATCAACCGCTGGTGTCGCTCGACAACGGCGTCATTACCGGCATCGAGGCTCTGGTCCGCTGGCGGCATCCGCAGGAGGGGCTGATCGCGCCCGCGCGTTTCATCCCGCTCGCCGAGGAAACCGGCCTCATCGAGCCGCTGGGTCGCTGGGTGCTGTCCAAGGCCTGTACTGAGGTGGGGCGGTGGCTGAAAAGCGGCGGCGCGGCGTTCCGCCTTTCGGTAAACGCATCGGCCCGCCAACTCGAGCACGATCAGTTTGCGCAAATGGTGAGCGAGGTATTGGCCGAGACCGATTTCCCCGCCGCTCTACTGGAGATCGAGATCACCGAGAGCACGCTCCAGATTCTCGAGCGCAGCCGCCGCCGGCTCGATGAGATCAAGGCGCTGGGCTTGAGCATCGCCGTGGACGACTTCGGCACGGGGTACTCCAACCTCAGTGTCCTCAAGCATCTGCCGATCGATCGCCTCAAGATCGATCGTTCCTTTGTGCACGATATTCCGGGCGATAGCAACGACGTGGCGATCGTCAAGGCGATTGCCGTCATGAGTCATACCCTGGGTCTCAAAATCATCGCCGAGGGAATCGAAGAACAGACGCAGCTCTCGGTGCTGCGGAGTCTCGGCTGTGAGGAGGGACAAGGTTACTGGTTCAGCCGCCCGCTGCCTTTTGAAGAGCTGAAAACGCTATTGATGCAGGAGAAACCTTGGGGAGAATGGGCGTGAACGCCTGGAATTCAGGGCGCTGAGCATAGCCGCGGCGTGGGAACTTTTCGACGCGCCGCCAGCATCGTCTTGCCTTGGGAGAAGCCGTTGTCGCGATTCGCCTTCGTACGGGCTGGTTTATTTGCTCGCCCCAGGGTGTTTCCTATATATTGCGGTTGTACTCGCTCCGTCCAGGCTGCACGCGCGTGAGCGAACAGGCTTCGCGTGCGGCCGAAGATTTCGAACGTATTCAACGAAGACGTCTGGAGATGCTTACAACAACAATCCCACGGGGAGGAAGACATGATAGAAGTATTCTTTGCGTTTACGGTGATATATGTCGCCTATGTTTTATATGAGGTGTTCAAGTCCCTATCGGCCTCGACACCCCAGCGACAGCGTCCGCCCGTTTCCGGCGATCAACCGATTATACGGCCCAGCGAGACGGTTGCGCCCACCCCAAGCGATGTCGACACGCCTGCTCGAACTGCTCCGGCGACGGAGAGAGCGGACAAGGCGGAGGAGCCTAGGGGAGCGCAGCTGCTGAATCCAGCGACCGGAGAAACCGCACCAGTTCCCAATAACTACCGGTTCGCGAAGCGCTGGATCAAGGAGGCCATGGTAGCTGAAGGCTTGCTCGATCGGGTCTACCGGAACTCCGAGCTGGAGGGCATGGTCAGCCGGAAGGTAAAAGACGCGCTCGAACGCTTCAAATCGATAGAGAAGTACCATGCGTGAGGGATTTCGGTTTGCTACCGCACCATAATAGACCGGGCGCTCTGGCCCGCATGCCGTAGGTAGGGTCGCGCCCTACTGCGGGATGGTGCGCAATGGCGTGCTTCGGGTTCATTCGAGTCCGAGCTTCTTCAATCGGTAACGTAGCGCTCTGAATGTGATACCCAGCTGTTTGGCGGCTTGCGTTCTGTTCCAGTGGGTTTTTTCCAGGGCGCTCACGATTGCCTGGCGCTCGACCTCACCCATATAGTTTTCCAGAGAGACCTCCTTGGCCACGGAGGCCGCCACGCAAGCCGGCGCTTCGCCTTCGCCGGGCAGATTCAAATCCTCGCTCTCGATAACCCGGTGATTGCACAGGGCGAGAGCACGTTCGAGGATGTTCTCCAGTTCGCGCACGTTTCCCGGAAAAGTATAGCGATGCAGCGCCCTGAGCGCCGCCGATGCAAGGCTCGGAGAATCGTGGCGATGTGCGTCCCGCGCCAGCTTGCGAAGGATATGATGGGCCAGCTCAGGGATATCCTCGATACGTTCGCGCAAGGGTGGGACGCGCAGCTCGATGACGTTGATCCGATAATACAGATCCTGTCGGAACTCGCCGCGCCGCACGAGCTGCGCCAAGTTCTTGTGACTCGCGCTGACGATGCGCACATCGACCGGTGATTCACGCTGTGCACCGATGGGGCGGACCGCTTTCTCCTGGATCGCCCGCAACAGCTTCACCTGCAAGGCCAACGGAAGATCGGCCACTTCATCCAGAAACAGCGTGCCACCCTCCGCGGCCTGAAACAGGCCGGCGCGGTCGGCGATGGCGCCGGTAAAGCTGCCCTTTTTGTAGCCGAAAAATTCGCTTTCCATCAGCTCGTGCGGAATGGCGCCGCAGTTGACGGCGATAAACGGTTTTTCGGTACGTGGACTCTTGGCATGGATCAGCCGGGCCACCAGTTCCTTGCCCGTGCCGGACTCCCCGCCGATGAAGATCGGCGCTTGCGTGCGCGCCAGCCTGCTGATCATGAAGCGTATTTCCCGCATCGCCGGGGAATCTCCCAACAGCAGGTGACGCGAGCGCCGGTCCATTTCGCCACGGGCGTCCAGCTTCAACGCGGCAGTGATCATTGTGCGCAGTGCGTGCAGGTCCACGGGCTTGGAGACAAAATCGAACGCCCCGTTCTTCAGTGCGCGGATGGCGGTATCCATACTGCCGTGAGCGGTGATGACGGCGACCGGCAGCGAGGGGTAATCACGCTGGATGTATTCGACCAGTTCCAATCCGTCGCCGTCCGGCAGCTTGATATCGGTCAAGCAAAGGTCCAACGGGCCCTGTTTCAGCAGCTTCCTGGCCTGTTCCAAGGTTTCGGCGGCCCTCACGTCGATCGTCATCCGCCGCAGCGTGATCTCCAGGAGCTCGCGAATATCCGGCTCGTCATCGACGATCAAGGCAACAGGTTTCGTCATAGCTCGATCACCGGCTTTTCGGCGTCCGCCAGGCTGATGCGGAAACAACTGCCGCCGCCGGAGGCCGCTTCATAATCCAATTTGGCCTGATTGAGCTCG
>CADDZF010000160.1 GCA_902812445.1 Methylococcaceae bacterium
CAATAGCCGGGCGAAGAGCGCGGCTGTGGGATAGAAGGCTCTCGCCAACATCGGCAATGTGCCATCGAAACGAAAGACACAACCGCCTCCGACCGCGCCGCTGTGCAGCGCATGAAGGCCCGCGCGAATTGCGTCCGGATTGGCCTGTGTATCGGCATCCACGAAGAAGAAGAAGTCCCCTCGAGCCACCCGCGCCCCGGCGTTACGGGCTGCCGCGATCTGGCGGTTGTGGATATCGATGACGCGCACCGCATGTTGCTCGGCGATCGCCACCGTGCGGTCGGTCGAGGCGTCGTTCACGACGATGACCTCGAAGGATCCGCCGACTTCCCGCGCGGCCGCCTTCAGGGCTTCTAGCGTGGAGCCGATGTGCCGCTCTTCGTTGTGGGCTGGAATGACAAAGGAAATCATCCGTTCTCCGCGCGCTCGGCGCGCTGGGTAATGCGCGGACGCGTTTTCCACTTTGTTTACTGCGGTCAACTGGTCATCTCTCCGACGTCTTGCGCCACGTTTATTAATTCATTCAATATGATAACCGCACATCGGAAGGTTCCACCATCCTTAGCGAGCGATTGGCGCCATTCAGTCTTCATGGGCCTGGTCCGGCCGTTTTTCAGATGGTCGATGGAGCGCTTTGCCAGCCGTACGGTAAAACCGGGCGGATTCGATAATGCCGCGGGAACACCAGCCGAGCGAAAGCCACTCCAATGGCCGAGGCGGCCGCGCTTGTGGACAGCCCATAGCCTCGAGCAGCCTGCTAAACCAGCTTTCTGATTCCGCTGCCGGTTCCCAGCAGTACGACATCCGCGGGCCTCAAGGCAAAAATGCCCACGGTGATCACGCCGGGTATGTTATTGATTTGCTGTTCGAGTTCCAAAGGCTGCATGATCTCAAGGTTGTACACGTCAAGGATTTGATTGCCATTGTCGGTAATGAAGTTCTCACGCCATTCCGGCTGGCCACCGAGCTTGACGATTTGGCGGGCGATGAAACTTCTGGCCATCGGGATCACTTCAATGGGCACTGGAAACCTGCCCAGAATATCGACGAATTTGCTTTCATCGGCGATACAAAGGAATTTCCTGCTGGCACCGGCGATGATTTTCTCCCGCGTCAAAGCCCCACCGCCGCCCTTGATAAGCTGCAGGCGCGGGTTGATTTCGTCGGCGCCGTCGACATAAAGTTCAATATCGCCGACAGCGCCGAGCTCCACAACGGGTATGCCGAGCCTTTTCAGGCGCTGCGTGCTGGCCTCCGAGCTCGATACCGCGCCTTCGATGTCGGCTTTGATGTCTGCTAGAAAATCAATAAAATAGTTCACGGTCGAGCCCGTGCCGATGCCGATGATGGGCATGTCCTTGGCGTATTCCAGGGCCGCTTTGGCGACCGCCTTTTTCAGTTCATCTCGTGGCATGTTGGCGCTCCATCCTGAATTGATATGGCGCCGATCATACTGCGTGTTGTGTGGGATGTCATCGGCTCCCCCAGGTACTGGTTTTCAGCGTGGCGGCCGTGCGCTCGTGCGGCGCCGAGAACGCTGCTGTCTGTGAGAAAAATGAATGACGCAGAAATATATTGAGAAGATTTTGCGCGCGCGCGTTTACGACGTGGCCGAAGAGACGCCGCTGGACTATGCCCCCGCCTTGTCGCGACGGTTACAGAACGCGGTTTATATCAAGCGCGAAGATCTGCAGCCGGTTTTTTCGTTCAAGATCCGGGGTGCCTACAACAAGATTTCCTTGCTCGACGGGACGGCCAGAGAAAACGGGGTGATCGCCGCTTCCGCCGGCAACCATGCTCAGGGTGTCGCCCTGTCGGCGCGCCAATTAGGCATTCGGGCGCTAATCGTCATGCCGTGCACGACTCCGGATATTAAAGTCAATGCAGTGCACAATCTCGGCGCGGAAACCGTGCTGCACGGTGATTCCTATGATGAAGCCTATGAGCATGCGCTGGGTTTAGCCGAACAGCAGAGATTGACTTTCGTGCATCCTTACGACGATCCCGATGTGATTGCCGGCCAGGGCACCATAGGCATGGAAATTCTGCGGCAATATCGGGACGCGGTGCATGCGATCTTCGTACCCGTGGGCGGCGGCGGCTTGATCGCCGGCATAGCCGCTTATGTCAAATTCGTGCGGCCAGAGGTGCGCGTCATCGGCGTTGAACCGGAGGATTCCGATTGCCTGCATAAGGCCTTGCAGGCCAGGCGTCGCGTCGTGCTGAAACACGTGGGCCTGTTCGCCGATGGCGTCGCCGTCAGACAAATCGGCAAGGAGCCGTTTCACGTGGCGCATCAGTGCGTGGATGAAGTCGTTACCGTCGGTACGGACGAGATATGCGCGGCGATCAAGGATATTTTCGACGATACACGTTCGATTGCCGAGCCCGCCGGCGCGCTCGGGATCGCCGGAATGAAAAAATACGCTGCCCGCGAAAACCTGGAGGATCAATGCCTGATCGCCATCGAAAGCGGCGCCAATATCAATTTCGACCGCTTGCGCCATGTAGCGGAGCGGGCGCAAATCGGCGAGCAGAGAGAATTGCTGCTGGCGGTCACGATCCCGGAGCGACCCGGCAGTTTTTTGCAGTTTTGTCGGGTGTTGGGCAGGCGCAGCATCACTGAATTCAATTACCGTTTCTTCGACGAGGCGGCCGCTCACGTATTTGCCGGCGTGGAGATCAGGGATGGCGCGCGCGACCGGGAGGAACTCATACAGCACTTGGGCAACGAGGGATTGGCCGTAACGGACATGTCCGACAACGAGCTCGCGGTGGAGCATATCCGCTATATGGTGGGCGGGCACGCGCCGTACCTGCTCGATGAAGTGATCTACAGTTTCGAGTTTCCCGAGCGCCCGGGTGCGCTGCTGAAATTCTTGTCCATGATGGGTGGGCGATGGAACATCAGCTTGTTCCACTACCGCAATCACGGTGCAGCTTTTGGCCGCGTGCTGATGGGCATCCAAGTGCCGAAAACGGAACGCGGGGAGTTCAAGGCGTTTCTAGATGCCTTGGGTTTTACCTACGGCGAGGAGACCCATAATCCGGCTTACCGGTTGTTCGCCGGTGGCAGCGAGCCGTGCTGATTATACCAGTGTCAAAATAATGCCAACGTGCTTCGCTGACCGGCATGATGGAAAGCCGGTTGCCGCGGCGCAATGATGTCAGCCCGTCTAATTGGGGGCGATTGTTTAATTCGGATAATGCAATCGTGCGTTTGAGCTTGTGGACGAACTGGATATCGACCATGAACCCAGTCGGTCTGGCGGGATGGCTTTTCGGGTCGTAGTGTCTGTTGCCGGGCTCGAACGCGTGGAAGTCAGGATAAGCCGCCTTGACGATTTTGGCTATGCCCGCAGTGCCTGGCGTCTTGCAGTTGGAATGATAAAAGAATGCCAGATCGCCCGTTCTCATCTCATCCCGCAGGAGATTACGCGCCTGGTAGTTGCAGACGCCGTATCAGCCGTATCAGCCGCTTTTGTCGCAAGATCGGAATGCGCAGGGGAGGGTCTTGCTTGAGCGTCTTGCGACTCCACAGCATTAAAAGAATCGCTGTCTTCATCGATGACGGCGAGACACTCAGTGACAGGTGAACAAAAAGGTACTCCCCGCCTGCGCCGCGGGGCACTTTCGCCCTTGAACCTTTAAGTTCAGGTGGGAATAAGAGGGCAAATCAGGCTTTCCGCTTGGAGAGCGGACGTGCGCAACATTGCCAGCTCGGAAGTTCCCGGGGTTGTCAATTAGGCTCAAGAAATAACCCAGTGCTCTTCGAACGCCGCAGGGAATACGCTTTCAATTTTACTGCGTTAAGATTCAAGTGCAACCTTTGTGGGGCAAAAACCGTCGGACGATTCTGTCGGCGGCGCACATCGTATCATCGTGGGTGCTATGCCGGATTAGCGTTATATTGTGGATGAGTCGCGCCCGCCGACAGCTTTTCCAGGAGCAATTTGTTTTCATTTTGAATTTGCGCCAGTTCATTGGCAATATTGAGCGCCGCCATGACAGCGATTCTCTCCGTGCCGATGACGCGGCCCGTGTCTCGGATTTGGCGCATTTTGCTGTCAAGATAGCGGGCGGCGATCAGGAGATTATGCTGCTCCTCCTCCGAACAGGAGATAGGATATTCCTTACCCAGAATTTGTACTTTTACAGGAGATGGTTTTTCATTCATGAGGATAACCTGATAATCGCAAAGAAGTTATCATACTTTCTATGCAATTTCTCGCAAGCGCTCATTTACTCAGCCAGTGCCGCTTTATCTTCGGCAGCGGATGTTCCAATGCCGATCGGCAATCGAAAGCCTGGAGCTTTGAGGTTTCCGTGCCGATTCTCGCGCGTGTTCCCGATCGTGACGCAAGTTCGGACGGAAATGCATCTAACCGGTAAACGCCGAACGATTGCTTTCACTGAAACTTCCCCGAGTGCTAGGATAGGCCATGAACCACTCAGCAGTACAAAGTCTCCATGAGATATGAAACACCTTATGAGGATGTCGATGCGGCCCTGACCGACGACTGTACGGCCGCCAAGGCGCACGGCCTGCTAGCGGGCATGTTATGCGCAGGTCTTGATGGTGGTTTGGAATCCTGGTTGACTGAGCTATTTGGTCACGGACCGGACGTATTGTCGCCAGATCGAAGGCGCTTGTTGACCGCCCTGTATGAGGAAACGCTGAACGTGTTGAACGATGTTAGCGGTTTTGCGTTCGACCTTTTTCTGCCGGACGATGAAACGTCGTTAGCCGAGCGCACGAACGCTCTCGGCCAGTGGTGCCAGGGCTTCCTGTCTGGCTTGAGTCACGGGCGGCCCGATCTCGCGTGGCCGAGTGAATACGATGAAATAGTGCGCGATATCTTCGAGATTAGCAGGGTCGATACGGGCTCGTCAGCGGACGATGACGAAGAGTCTTATACCGAGCTGACGGAATACGTACGCATCGGCGTACAACTTTTGCGTCAAGGTTTTCCGTCACCCGATCAGCGTGCCCAACTGAACTGCCCGGATTAGGTCATTTCCTTACAGTTACTCACACATGTCCGATCAAAGCGAATTCAGACAGCGCCGTAAACAGTTGTTGCGGCAGATTGATAAGAGCGCGGTTGCCATCCTTGCCAGTGCGCCGGTGCGAATCCGCAACAAGGACGTCGAGTATCCCTACCGACAGGATAGCGATTTTTATTATTTAACCGGATTCAACGAACCGGACGCTTTGGCGATATTCGCCCCGGCCAGAGAACAAGGCGAGTATGTCTTGCTATGCCGTAAATTTGACGAAAAAAATGCTGTCTGGACGGGAAGGAATGTCGGGTTGGATGGCGCTCGCGCGGAGTATGGTGCGGACGAGGCGTTTGCCATTGACGATCTGGAAACGGTATTGGCGACGATATTAGAAAATCGCAAGCGCGTTTATTACCCCATTGGTCGCGACAGAGAGCTCGATCAGCGTATCATGGATGCCGTCAATCAGGTGCGCGAACGCACACGCGCGGGCATCGAAGCACCGACTGAATTCGTGGCTATGGAGCGTTTACTGCATGAACGCAGGTTGATCAAAACGCCACGCGAAATCGAGCTTATGCGCGAAGCGGCGGAAGTCTCGGTAGCGGCGCACAAGCGGGCCATGCGGATGTGTAAACCCGGTCTCTATGAGTATCACATCGAGGCAGAACTCCTGCATGAATTTATCCGTCATGGCATGCGCTCGCCCGCTTATCCATGTATCGTTGCCGCCGGCAGTAACGCCTGTGTGCTGCATTACACAGAAAATATGAGTGAGCTGAAAGACGGCGATCTGCTATTAGTCGATGCGGGCGCTGAATGGCAAAATTATGCGGCCGACATCACTCGTACCTTTCCTGTCAACGGAAAATTCAGCAAGCCGCAACGGACGATCTATGAGCTGGTTCTGGAAGCGCAGCGGGCGGCTATCGAGCAAGCGCAACCGGGAAAGCGCTGGAACGAGCCGCATGATGCCGCTGTCCGGGTATTGACCGAGGGCTTGGTCAAGCTGGGTCTGCTGGAAGGCCAAGTGAGCAAACTGATCAAAGACGAGGCTTACAAGAGGTTTTACATGCACCGAACGGGGCACTGGTTAGGTCTGGACGTGCACGACGTCGGCGATTACAAAGTCGGCGATGAATGGAGAACGCTGGCGCCAGGTATGACGCTGACCGTTGAGCCCGGCCTTTACATGTCGAGCCGTTTAACAGAGATCGATGCAAGATGGAAAGGCATAGGGATTCGCATTGAAGACGACGTTCTCATCACTGAAGAAGGCAACCAAGTGTTGACCGCCGGCGCCCCCAAGACCGTCCTTGAAATCGAGCAGTTTATGCAGGAT
>CADDZF010000161.1 GCA_902812445.1 Methylococcaceae bacterium
CCAGAACCCTGCTTACCCGTCGTACCGACGGTCCATTCGCCGGTTTCCTCCTCGCGCAGAATTCCGCGCTGGAATTCCGTGCGCCCGGGTTTCTTGCGCAGGCGCTCCAGGCTTTTGGCGCGCAATAGGGGCCTGATTGGGCGGTCGCTGATGCCCATGCGTTTTTCCAAAACGGGCAGAACGAATTGGCAAAAGGTCACCATGACGGCGACGGGATTGCCTGGCAGACCGAAAAACGTGCTGTCGCCGAGGTGGCCGAAGGCGATGGGGCGCCCAGGCTTCATGGCGATTTTCCAGAATTCCACGGTGCCGAGTGAGGCCAGCACCTCCTTCGTGTAGTCGGCCTCGCCGACGGATACACCGCCAGAGGAAATCACGACATCTGCAGTGCGGGCGGCCCTGAGAATCGCCGTCTCGAGCAAGGCTTTATCGTCCGGCACGATACCTAAATCCAGCACGTCGACTTGAAGTTGCATGAGCGCCGCCCGCAGGCTATGGCGGTTGCTGTCATAGATGCCGCCTTCCGCGAGCGCCTCGCCGATGGAGTGCAGTTCATCACCAGTTGCGAACAGCGCGACCTTCAGCCGCCGCTTTACGCCCACTTCGCCGATTCCGAGCGATGCAATCAGGCCGATGTCCGCGGGTGTGAGGTAGCGTCCACGCCGCAGTACTACCTCGCCGCGCCCAATGTCTTCACCTGCCTGACGGACGTTCTGCCCGATTTGATGGCGAGCGTCGATGCGAATGAACGCTCCATGGCGTTCAACGTGCTCCTGCATCAGCACGGTGTCGGTGTGCTGAGGCATGGGGGCGCCAGTCATGATGCGCACCGCTTCCTTGTTAGCGACCGCCCCGCGATAAGGCCTGCCGGCATAGGCGGTGCCGATGATGGCGAATTCGGCGGTCTGCTCGCGTGACGGCAGGTCCTCGCCATGCACACTGTAGCCATCGACGGCTGCGTTGGTATGCGGAGGCACGTCGAAAGTGGATATGATGTCCTCATCGAGTGTCCGCCCGTGCGCCTTGCCAATGTTGATTCTTTCATGCCCCCGGATCGGTGTGACGGCGGTCAGCATGCGCTTGAGCGCATGCTCGACGCGGAGGTTGCCAAATTCGTGGTCATCGGCACAGCTCGGCTGACTGAAATGATCGTTCTGATCCATATCGATTTGCTTTCAACTTTTGATTTCCGAATGTTACTATCACGTCACATAACGAGCGAGAGAGCGTGTTCGATAGTCCGCCTATAAAAGGGAAAGTTCAGCCTGCGAAAGGAAGGGGAGCGATCAGCAACCCGGATTGTCGCTATCGGGCTTTTACCCATGACGGCGTTTACGATCACTGGGTCGATGGCGAGGCCGCATCGACCCCTAACAGAACCACCGTAACGGTTGACAAGGCGCGTTCTATCATTTCGCGCAATCAGTCGCCCGACATTCCATTCGACCAATCGATCAACGCCTATCGCGGTTGCGAACACGGCTGTATCTACTGTTTTGCACGTCCGACGCATGCGTATATCGGGCGTTCACCGGGAATCGATTTCGAGACCAGAATATTCGCCAAGCCGGATGCCGCGAAACTGCTTCAGCGCGAGCTGAGCGAAAAGAATTATGTCTGCAAAACGATTGCGCTGGGCACCAATACCGATCCTTATCAACCGCTCGAACGCGAGTGGCGGATCACTCGGCAAATCCTCGAGGTGCTGCGCGCGTGCAACCACCCGGTCAGTATCACGACGAAGTCGTCTTTGATCGAGCGGGATATCGATCTCCTCGCTCCGATGGCGGCGAAACAGCTGGTGCAGGTGCAGATCAGCATAACGACTCTGGACAAAGGTCTCGCCCGCCTGCTGGAGCCGCGGGCCACATCGCCCCAGCGGCGGCTGGCAGCCATCCGGCGGTTGTCGCAGGCGGGAATACCGGTAACCCTCATGCTTGCCCCGGTGATTCCGGTTTTGACCGATGCCGAAATGGAAGCGATCCTGCGGCAGGCCGCTAACGCCGGCGCGACTCGGGCCGCTTACATCATGCTGCGGTTACCGCTCGAGGTTTTAGAGCTTTTTATGGAATGGCTGCAAGCCCATTTTCCTTTAAAGGCCGGACATGTCATGAGCGTGCTGCGTGAAATGCGAGGAGGCGAAGCTTACGATGCAAGGTTTGGAATACGCCAGACGGGTACGGGCGTGTTTGCGGCGCTGATTCGTCAACGCTTTCAGTTGGCGCTGAAGAGAACAGGCTTTAAAACGCTCTCCGCCGATTTGAACACGAGCTTGTTCCGACGGCCGGCCGATGAACCTGCTCAATTGAGCTTGTTCTAAAATAGGGTTGCATCACATTACTTTTTATGGGCTCGGGCCTCGAATGGTTATCAGCAGGCTTAGAAAAATGAATACAGTTCAACGAAATACGGTTGGCACAGAGCGTCCAAGCTCTTTAAGACGGGTGAAGTCGCGAAGAAAAACCGTCCTTGGGCTTTGGGTGGCATTATTTGCCGAATCTTTGCTGCTGATGTTTTTTGCCATTAAATTGAGCATGGCTCTCCGGGAGGTCAATACCTTGACCGTGATCGAGCATAAGCAGGCCCGCCAGTTGGCTGAAATTGAGCCAGAAATCAATAAAATGAGGCACGAAATCGCTAATTTGACCGCATCCAGATTGCCTTATCTGAAAAAGCTTGACTATGACGCGGTGATACCGATTGATCAGGAATACGTTAAAAATATCGTATTTACGCTATCCGGAAGAGGGGCGCAGAAAAATTACGAATACAAGCTGGTCATGAATAACCAAGAGCTGATTGCCATTCATCCGACGGTCAAGATCTTGTTCTTTGACCGGGTCGGGATTCAGGTGGGGATTTCTCAGATCGGTGTGGATAAGCAAGGTGTGCCTACGTTAGACGTGCTGGAACGCGGCGAGATCAAATCCTATTCGTCCAATATCGATCTGGCGGATGATGCGAAGCCCGAGTATTTTTTGGTTCAGGTCAAAAAGCCTTGATACCGGATGATGATCGGCGGAACGGCCGATGTTGAGACACGCAGCCTCTCACATCTATTGGATTTCCGTGTCAATGTCCGACTGATTCTTGACTGAAAACCTAGGATAGACATAATGTCGTTGGTAAGTTCAATTTAGCCCAACGGAAATGATGACTTCAATGCACGAGCCCGTAAAGTTTACCGAGAGTGCTGCGGCGAAAGTGAGCGAGCTTATCGCCGAAGAAGGCAATGATGAGCTCAAGCTGCGCGTATACGTGACAGGAGGGGGTTGCTCGGGCTTTCAATATGGCTTCACGTTTGACGAAGCCGTGAACGATGACGATACGCAGATCGAAAAAAATGGCGTGAAGGTATTGATCGACTCGATGAGCCTTCAATACCTGACAGGCGCCGAAATCGACTACACCGAGGAATTGTCGGGTGCTCAGTTTGTCATCCGCAATCCCAATGCAGCCACGACGTGCGGTTGCGGATCGTCTTTTTCAACGTGAGCTTCGGGTGAATAGCTGGCTATCCTTCAAGCCGCAACCCGGGTAAATGCCCCCCAGCACAACGGGATGGAGCGCGCCGGTTGCTGCGGGTTGGTTGCCTGGCAGATTCTCCAGCGTTCGTTTGGCCAGCCAGGCAAAAGCAGCAGCTTCAACCCAATCGGGATGAACGCCCAGCACGGCGGTCGATTGCACTGGACAGTCCAGATTCGCGCGTAGCTTCCCGAGCAGGAGTTCGTTATGTATCCCGCCACCGCAGACGAGAACGCGATCAGGCTTGCCGCCGTAACGGCCGATGGCTATCGTAGACGCATCGGCGGTTAGCTGGCATAAAGTTGCTTGAATATCCTCCGGACGTAATTTTTCTTCTGTGCGTGCTAAATAACGACCAAGCCAGTCGGGAGAAAAGTATTCCTGCCCCGTGCTTTTCGGCGGGTCCAGCTTGAAATAGGGGTCGCCCAGCAACAAACGGAGCAGAGGCTGGTGAACACGTCCGGATCTCGCCCACTCGCCATTTTCATCCATTGATTTTGCAAGCTGCCGCTTGATCCAGTAATCAAGCAAGGTATTACCCGGTCCCGAATCGAATCCCAAAATTAACTTGTTCGGGAGTTTAGGCAGAACGGTGATATTGGCGATTCCACCGATATTCAGAACCACGCGGTTTTCGTCGTCGCTATGGAAGACCGCCTGATGAAACGCCGGAGCGAGCGGCGCACCTTGGCCTTTTGCGGCGATATCGCGGCGTCTGAAGTCGGCGACCGTCGTTATGCCGGTGATTTCGGCAATGCGGTTTGGATCGCCAATCTGAAGGCTGTAGGGAAAGGCCCCATGAGGATGATGTTGTATCGTTTGCCCGTGGCAGCCGATTCCGCCCACTTTATCAGGCGGTATGCGGCTTTTTTCGAGCAGCGCGCCTGCGCATAGGCCGAACATCTCGCCTAGTCGTGCATCCAGATAGCCCAAGGTTGTAATATCGACCCAGTTGGTGTAACAAACCTTTGACAACTCAACTTTAAGCTCCGGCGCATACGGTTCATAATGCGTGTCAATCAGAGTGGGTCTCCTTTCGCCGAACTCGACCAGGGCGGCGTCTATGCCATCCAAACTGGTGCCCGACATGAGTCCTATAAAGTATGGGTTCATCGTCAACTTCAAACTCCGTCCTTTCGCGTTAGAGTTTTTAAACAGTGCCAGGCGATTGACTGCTTCTTGCCCGATGCAGTCGCAGCGCACACAACTCGCCGGTCAATTATTCAGATCGGTGAGATAATGAGGCGTATCTTGAAAGTCTAACTCAGCTCATGATGTTTCGGTTAAAGCTAAATTCTAATTGATTCAGATTAGGTAGAAAGCCCATGTCCGATGGCCCGCTAGCGTTGATTCGGAGAGGTGTTGAAGAAATTCTTCTTGAAGATGAGCTCAAGAAGAAGCTCGAAGAGGAGCGTCCGCTTCGTATTAAGGCGGGCTTCGATCCCACAGCGCCCGATCTACATCTAGGTCATACCGTTCTGCTGAATAAATTAAGGCAGTTTCAAGAACTTGGCCACGAAGCGCTGTTTTTAGTGGGTGATTTTACGGCGATGATTGGCGACCCGACCGGTAAGAATGCCACGCGCAAGCCGCTGACTCGTGATGAAGTGATCGAGAATGCGAAGACGTATGAAGAGCAAATATTCAAAATCTTAAATCCCGAAAAAACCTTGGTGCTATTTAATTCGAGTTGGCTGAACGGCTTGAGCCCGACTGAATTGATACAGCTGGCGGCTAAATACACGGTTGCGCGAATGTTGGAACGAGACGATTTTAGCGATCGCCACCGACGGGGCCAGCCCATCGCAATTCATGAATTCTTATATCCACTGATCCAAGGTTACGATTCCGTTGTCATGAAAGCAGACGCTGAATTGGGCGGTACTGATCAAAAATTTAATCTTTTGGTCGGCCGGCAGCTGCAGGCGTCCTATGGCCAACAGCCGCAAGTCGCGATTACCCTGCCGATTCTTGAAGGCTTGGACGGCGTGCTAAAAATGTCGAAATCGCTGGGTAACTATATTGGTATTGCAGAACCACCTGATGAAATGTTTGGAAAACTGATGTCTATTTCGGATGAACTGATGTGGCGTTATATCGAACTTTTGAGCTTCACTTCATTGGAAGCTGTTACGAAATGGAGAAAGGAGTGCGCTGCAGGGGCCAACCCGCGAGATTATAAAGTCCGCTTCGCTCAGGAAATCGTTGAAAGATTTCATGGAAGAAGCGCAGCCAGTTCGGCGCTGGAGAACTTCGAAGCACGATTCAAATTCGGTGCAATTCCGGATGACTTGGAGGTACTGCAACTTACCGCTCCTCAAAACGGTTACGCAATTGCGAACTTATTAAAAGATGCTGGTCTAACCGCAAGTACATCGGAGTCAAACCGGATGCTTGAGCAAGGCGCGGTTAGAATTGATGGGGAACGGGTAAGAGATCAGAAGCTGATCTTGCGGCCAGGCGGTGCTCATGTACTGCAAATAGGCAAGCGAAAAATAGCCAAAGTTAACATAGTCTAAAGCTTGTGAGCGTATATCGATACGACCGCGAAAATTTTGGATCCTTGACAATCCATCCAAACTCCTTATAATTCCCCATCTCGCCGCGCTGCGGCGGATGCTCTTTAACAACGAGATCGAATAATGGGTGTGGGCGCTTTTGCGGCTGCAGGTCAAGGCCTGACAGTG
>CADDZF010000162.1 GCA_902812445.1 Methylococcaceae bacterium
GAATGGGCGGCGACGGTACGATGAAAAAAGGACATTCTTCCTCCGCGGCTGCGGGGAGCTCGTCGGCAGAGGGAATACGACTATCCACGCAATCCTCGGCGACCTCTGGGATTTTTTCGTTGTTCATAAATTCAACGCTCGCTAATTGGCTTGAGCAGCGGTTGAGCAGTCGGGCCGCGCATTGCCTCGTGGAGGCGGCGGTAAAATACCTTGAGTTCGTTGGTTTCGGGTGAGCGTTTGCGCTTGGCAACGAATTGGCGTACTTGCTGCAGGACGGCCGCCGCTTCGGTGCGATTCAGCCGGATGTTCATTTCGGCGTATGCCGCCATCACCGCACGTGAGCCTGAATGCTTGCCGAGCACCAGTTGGTGCCGCCGGCCGATGACCGCGGGGTCGATGCCCTGATAATTGGCCGGATCCTTGATCAGTCCGTCCACGTGTATGCCGGCTTCGTGGCTGAATGCCCGTTTACCCACCAGGCTCTTGCGCCAGCCGAGGGGCTCGCCGGATGCGCTTTCGACACGGGCGGACACGGCCGGAAATTCGCGAAGGTCAACCCCGGTTGCAATGCCGTAAAGCTGGCTCAAGCCGAGGACGACTTCCTCGAGCGCCGCATTGCCGGCCCGCTCCCCTAGGCCGTTGACCGTCGTATTGACGTGAGTCGCCCCGCCCAGAGCCGCCGCCAGGGTATTGGCGGTGGCGAGACCGAGATCGTCGTGGGCATGCATCTCGATGTTCAGGTCGCAGCCCGCGCGCAGGTCCTTGATCACGTCCAACACGCCGAACGGTTCCATGATGCCCACCGTGTCGGCGTAGCGAATGCGCTCGGCGCCGGCCGCCTGGGCAGTTTCCGCGACACGCAGCAAAAAGTCGCGGTCGGCGCGGGAAGCGTCCTCCATACCGACGCAGACCGCCAGCCCGGCGTCCCGTGCTTCCCGGACGCAGCGCGTAACCGTCGTCTGCACCCAGGCATGATCACGCCGCAGTTTGTGCACGATCTGCTGGCCAGAGACCGGAATGGACAAGTCGACGGTGTCTACTCCGAGGTCGAGACAATGCCTGAGGTCGTCGCTGCGCATTCGCGCCCAGACCAGGAGTTTGGCCCGCAATCCCAAAGCCGCCAATATCCGGATTTCCTCGCGCTCCCTGTCGCCCATGGCCGGAATACCGATTTCCAGTTCCGGCACGCCGAGCTCGTCCAGCCGGCGGGCGATGTCGATTTTTTCGTCCAGCGAGAAGGTGACTCCAGCGGATTGCTCACCGTCACGCAGCGTCGTGTCATCGATGATGAGAGTGCGGGTGTCCATGCGCGTGTCAGCCGTAAACCGGCGCGAAGGCGTTTTCTGGCTCGGCCAGCGGCCCGCGCTCGCCCCAGTAGGGAGACAGGCGCCTGAGCTCTGCCGCGATGGGCGGCACCGCGGCGATTACCTGTTCGATTTCCGCCGGGGTATTGTAGCGCGACAGCGAAAAGCGGATGGTGCCATGGGCGGCGGTGTAGGGGATATTCATGGCCCGCATGACGTGCGAGGGCTCGAGCGAACCGGACGTGCAGGCCGACCCCGACGAAGCCGCGATGCCTTTCTTGTTGAGCAGCATCAAGATGGCTTCGCCTTCGATATATTCGAAAGCGATGTTCGTGGTATTCGGCAGGCGGTTGCTCGGGTCGCCGGTGACAAAGCAGTTAGGCACCTGTGAAAGGATGCCTTGCTCCAGCCGATCACGCAGGGCCTTGACTTGACTGTTCTCGTACTCGATATGTTCGAGCGCCAGTTCACAGGCCTTGCCCAAGCCGACCACAGAAGCGGAGTTCTCGGTACCGGCACGGCGTCCGCGTTCCTGATGGCCGCCGCGCAACAGCGGGCGGAACCGCGCCCCGCGTTTCAGATACAGAACGCCGATGCCTTTGGGCGCGTGTAGCTTGTGCCCGGACAGCGAGAGCATGTCGATCGCGCTGTTTTTCAGATCAATCGGCACTTTGCCCACAGCCTGCACGGCGTCGGTGTGAAATTGCACGCCGGCAGCAGACGCCATCGCGGCCATTTCCTCGACCGGGAACAGGGTACCCGTTTCGTTGTTGGCCCACATCACCGAAACGATGGCGACGTTCGGCGTCAGCAGTTTTCGGTATTCGTCCAGATCGAGCCGGCCCTTGCCGTCCACAGCGAGGCGATGAATGCGGTAGCCATCCTTCTCGAGCTGGGCGCAGAGCGCCAGCACCGCCGGATGCTCGACCGTCGTGATAATGATTTCCTTGCGACCGGGAAAGCACTTGAGCGCGGAGAGGATGGCCGTGTTATCGGACTCGGTACCGCAGGAGGTCAAAATGATCTCGGAGTCGTGTTTCGCTCCGAGCAGCGCCTGTATCTGCTTGCGCGCCTTGGCAATGGCCCGGCCCACACCGTTGCCGAAGCTGTGGATGGACGAGGGATTACCGAACTGCTCCAGGAAATAGGGCAGCATGGCTTCCACCACCTTGGGATCGCACTGCGTGGTGGCATTGTTGTCGAGGTAAATGTCACCCATGAGCCGATCTCCTCTCCGTGCCCGGCATTTGCTCGGCGGGAATCACCCGAATGAATTCGCCCAGCTCTTCCATCAGCCGTTGCTGGATACCGCCGACGGTCATCGCCGCCATGCTGCAGCCGGAACAGGCGCCGGTCATCTTGACGTAGATCGAGTTGCCATCGACTTCGACCAGCTCGGCATCGCCGCCGTCCATGCGCAATTGCGGACGGATGGATTCGATGACGGCTTCAATGCGGCGGATGCGTTGCAGGTTCGTCATGCTGCTCTGGCCGCTCGCGGCGATGGGCAGAGGATCTGGCTCGACTGGCGCGGGGGCCGCGTCGGGGTCGAAGACCTCGCCGCGCTCGGCTAGAACTCGGGTGAGGATTTCCTCAATGCCCTCGTGACACGAGGAACAGCCACCGCCCGCCTTGGTGTAGTTGGTAACGTCTTCGACGGTGTGGAGATGGTTGCTGCGGATGGTGTTTTCGATCAGTACCGCATCGATGGCGAAACATTTGCAGACCAGCGCACCTTCCTCATGGTCGTCCTTCCACGCCTCGCCGCGATAATGGGCGATGGCGGCTTGCAGGGCTTCCCGCCCCATTACTGAGCAGTGCATTTTCTCAGGCGGCAAACCGTCCAGATAGTTGGCGATGTCCTGATTGGTGACCGCCAGCGCCGCATCCAGAGTCATCCCCTTGATGATCTCGGTCAGCGCCGAAGACGAAGCAATAGCGGAGCCGCAGCCAAAGGTCTGGAATTTGGCGTCCTCGATGACCTCGCTGATCGGGTCGACTTTCAGGCTCAGACGCAGCGCGTCCCCGCAGGAGATCGAGCCTACGTCGCCGACGCCGTTGGCGTCCTCCATGGCGCCCACGTTACGGGGCGCGAAAAAATGTTCTTTGACTTTGTCGGAATAATCCCACATGGCATAAACCTCTTTTTGTGCGTATCAAGCGGAAAACGAACTGCCGCAGGAGCAGGCGTTCTTGGCGTTCGGATTGGTGAACTTGAAGCCGGAGCCATCGAGACTATCAACGAAATCGATGACCGTGCCGTCGACCATCGGCAGGCTTACCGGGTCGATGAACACCTTGACGCTCTCGTATTCGATGACGGTATCTTCGGGCGTCGCGGATCGTTCCAGCTTGAGTCCATACTGCAAACCGGAGCAACCGCCTCCCGATATCTGGATGCGCAGGCCTTCGGCTCCTCCTTCTGAACCCGTGATAAAGCGTTTAACGGCCTGGATAGCGTTCTCAGTCAGTGTGATCATGGCGGCATTATCCTCGTGCTGGGCAGTATGGCATTGTCTTTGTAATGAACCATGGCAACCAGCGTGCCATTTTTCGTATCGATCACCAAGCCATTGTTTGGCAAGGTATAACGTCTGGTGGTAAGCCGTTGGAGCGGGAGCGGATGCTGACAAAGGCAACCGCGCCTTGTGCGTTTTGCGACAATGCATGCGAGGAGTCGTCACTATGTTGAAGGTAGAATCACTCGAAGAAGGGGACGTGGTGTACGCTGCCACGGGCTTTTACAACGATGGCAGCCTGGACGGCGTTCCGGAAAACGCTCTGCTGGCCCCGGCCGGCGCGCGCGGAGTGATCGTGCGCAAAGGCTATCTGGAAGACCAGCCTTCACGCACGGTTTTTTTAGTGCGTTTCGAAGATGCGGACAAATGCCTGGGACTCCCCGTCGGTTGCTGGCCGGAGGAACTTCGGGCGGAGGAGCCATGAGCGGGATGACGAACGGGTCGGTCAGGAATGGCTTTATCGAAGCCATCCCATGAAATCGACAGGGGTCGTTATCCGATCGGCCAGGCAGGGCGATATGAATCCGATGGCCGCGCTTTTGAGCGAGCTGTTCGCCATCGAAACGGATTTCGAGGTCGACGCCACCAAACAGAGACACGGCTTGACTCGGCTGCTCGAAAGCTCCAGCGGCAAAATCTGGGTAGCGGAAAAACAGGCGCGCATCGTTGGCCTATGCACCCTGCAAGTGCTGATTTCAACCGCACAGGGTGGCCGGGTCGGCCTGATCGAGGATGTCGTGGTGGCGAAAGCCCACCAGCGCCAAGGCATCGGAAGTCGGCTGCTGGATGCGGCGGAAGCTTGGGCCAGGGCGAACCGACTGAGCCGCTTGCAACTGGCGGCGGACCGCTCGAACCAAGGAGCCTTGGCGTTTTATCAAACACGCGGCTGGGGGAGCACTCAGCTCGTTGTGCTGCGCAAGCTGCTGGAAAAGGTACCGAGGTAGGAAAGCGGAGAGGGGTGGATGCCTGCGTGCGCGATTTCGCCTGGCCTTCGGTGCGTTGTACCCTCGGCCGCCCATGGAGACCTCACAAGCTGCCGGCAGCGAGCCCTTCCCGCCGGATGACGCCGGGTCACGGCGGGTTTAAGTAACTGCTGGATCCACTACGAGACAGCGTGCGGGCTTGGGGCGGCTCTTGCAGTACCGGCACCGACCATCATTCGACGGCGTTGCCGGGTTTTGTTGCATTGGTTTGCCCGTCCCACAGTCGTTTGAAACAGGTATCCAGTCGGGCCAGGCGACGGTTCGCGCTTTCCAGGTAGTCATAGCCGGGATAGCGTTCGGCACGCTCCTTTTCATACCAGTCGCTCATTCCACGCAACAGCTTTTCTTTCTCCAGCGCGGTCCGGGCGATGAGCTGGCGCGTCCATTCGGTGGCGCCTTCCAGCCCAAGTTCGGCGACACGGTAGCGTACCGGGCCGTCGAAGATCCGAACACCGCCGCCTTCGCCTACGGTGGCGCGCAGGGCCGCCGCGTCGACGATGTCGACTCCGGCGAGAAAATCGATACCGAAATGATAGAGCTCCGGCAGCCAGGGCGTAGTCGGCCCCATCAACACCGTGATCGCATTGCGCGAGAGCTCGGCGAGGCGCGGAAAAGTCTTGTTGGGAATGGAGCTCGCGGTCAGGAAGACCCATTCTGCATCGCGCAGTAGATATTCGCTGGCCGCAGCGGGCAAATCATGCGGGCCGGGCTCTCGCTCCAGCACCGTTACATCGAGGCCGTGATCGGATACGAAACGATGCAATCCCGGATAGCGTCCCACCACGACGACGCGCGTACCCCGAAGGCGCGGAAGGAAATGTTTGAATACCGAGAGATTGTTCTGAGCACCGGGACCGGGTTCTAGGGTGACACTTTGCGGCAGCAGGCGGCTTTGGTTGATGCCGGCATTGACGGCCGCCATACCGATAGCGGCCCGGTAAGGTTCGAATTCCTGCACCCAGTCGGTCAGCTCGGATAGCGCCTTGCCTCGCAGCGTTCCGCACCAGGGCAGGGTCCGGGTGGCGATGCCGGGACTCATCGCGAGTCCCGCTGTGTCGGCTTCGCAGTAAGTCCACACCAGCCCAATGAGAATCTCCCGGACTCTCGCGGGACCTGATGCGTAATCCCGGAGCAGATCGTAGATTTCATAAGGACTCGCCATATTAGTCGGGCATCGGCAGCAGCTTGGCCTCGGACTTGATGAGATCGGCGCGTCCCCAGGCGATCACGCCTTCGACGAACCAGCGCGAATCGTTTGGATGCGGCAGCACGATGTCGTATTCGGCGTAGAATGAACCGTCGGAATGAAACTTGAACTGACCGATCAAACGGCCTCGATCATCTCGCCAGTAT
>CADDZF010000163.1 GCA_902812445.1 Methylococcaceae bacterium
ATCCTGCAGCGGCCCGATGACCTTGGCCCCGGCTTCGACGGCCCGTGCGAAACGGGCATCCACGTCCTTCACGTACACGCGCAGGCCAATCGGCGAGCCGCCGAGTGTGCGCGGATTGTGAAACGCACCTTCGGCGCCGCAGTCGTCGGCGAGCATGATGGAAAAGTCGCCGATCCTGATCTCAGCGTGTCCGACGTCGCCGTTTGGCGTAACCAGACGGAACAGTTCTTCGGCGCGGAAGGCTCGCTGGTAAACTCAATGGCCGCTGCGGCTCCCTGAATGCTCAGATAAGGCGTTACGGTATGGTAGCCTTCGGGAATCGGTTGGACGCTCGTCATGTCTGTCCTCCTCGCGTATCGGATATGAATTGTGTCCGCGCCGGAGCCATGCGGTTTCTGTCGCGCTCGTGACGGACGGCGTCTAGTATACACATCCCGTGCTTCCTTTTTCCTCCGTTGCCTTGGCATGGACGGACAGTCTCCGCGTGGTCTGATGACTCCCTGGCCGCGGCCGGCGTCAAGCAGCCACCTGTACGATCGACAGGCGATACAGGGCTTCACCCTCCAAGGCGGGCAGCCGGCGGCGGCTGATGGCCAGGCACCTCGGCGGCGGCGTTCGCTGCGGCGGGGTACAGGGCGGCAAAGGCCAAAACGCTTGCTGCTCAGGCAACAACAATCGTGCAATCGCTGTTGGGCACGCAGCAGGTTTGTGCCGCATGCCTAAAATCCTTGCGCGAAAACAGCGAGTAGATGAGTGGCATGATTTGTGGTCAGCAAATTATTGTCCCGCTCGCACCGTCTCGCGGCCGCGATCGCGTGTTGGTTCGTCCGGAAACGGCCCGCGGAGCACGTGCGGACCGAGCAGCCGGGTACTGGCGCTACGCCACCGGCAGCGCCGGGCAAACGCGCAGCCCGCTTGGAATCGCGAGTGCCATCCATCAAAAATGCCATTTTCGGCCCGAGGAACTTGCAGTGAGCAAAATCAACGCGCATTTGATTGGCGAAGCCCTGATGGGTGAAGGCAATGAAATCGCCCATATCGACCTGATTCTGGGGCCACGCGGCAGCGCCGCCGAACCTGCCTTCGCCAACGCGAAGGTCAACAAACAAGGACGGTTTCGCCACTCTGCTGGCCGTGGCCGCGCCAAACCTGGCGGTCAAACCACACACCATCTTGTTCAACAAGGTCACGATTAAAAACGGCAAGCAGGCTACCCAGCTGTTCGAACCCGCCCAGCGCCGCCGCGGTGCTGGAGCAGAAGGGCTTGATCGACCACCCATCCCAGGCACACCGATAGGCGGTTTGCCGCTGGCAGGAAGCCTGCCGTCGCAGTGGTCCGCCGGCCCGATCGCGCAGCGCCTCGACTAGCCGGCTGACCGCGACGATACGTCGAAACGATCCAAAACTGCCCCGGAACAGCCAGGCCGCAGCAGGCGATGGCGAAACTGGCGTGATTATTTTTCGCCTCAAAAGGCGGGATTCGTTCATACACAAGCAATCCAGGAGGAATTTCCATGGCCATCGCAGCCGCTTTTAGCGCACAGACGAGCCAGGCCGATACGATCCGGCAGGGAGTAAGCATCGAAGCCGCGGGGGGCGCCCTGGGCGCCGTTGTTGACGGTATCGATGCCCGTCGGCCGGTCGATCCCGCGATCGTTCTGCGGCTCAGCCAAGCCATCAACGATCATCACATTGTCATTTTTCGGAACCAAGCACTCGCGGACGACGAATTTCTCCGCTTCGCCACGTATTTCGGCGCCGTCTTCGCGCCGCCGGAAGACGTGCCGGTACTCGCATCGGATGCCCATGGCAAGACCCCGGACATCATAAACGTCGCCAATATCGAGGGCGGGTACACGGGGAACCGGGAACTCCACCTGCACATCGATCATCAATGGACCCCCTACCCTTCCAGCGGTTCCTTGCTCTACGCCCTAGAAGTCCCTGAGGCCGGCGGCAACACTACCTGGATCAATCTAGCGCTGGCCTATGATGAGCTGGATGCAACCGTCAAATACCGCATCGACGGCCTCCAGCTCATCACGTACAACCCATTCACGCGCCAACCCGGCGACCGGCGTCCCTTATACCGGCTCAATCCCGCCGCGCCGCCTAGCAGCGAGGCCTTTCCGCACCCTCTGGCACGCACGCATCCGGAAAGCGGCAGGAAGGTACTCTATCTGAGTACCGACACAGAGGTGGAAGTGGTAGGCTGGGACCCTCAGGCAGGCTCAGCCCTGATCGACGAGTTGCGTGCACACCTGAAGGATCCGCGCTTCGCTTACCGTCATCAATGGAGCGTGGGCGACATCGTGTTCTGGGACAATCGCGCGACGGCGCACGCGCGGACGCCCTTCCCAGCCGATTCCCGGCGCGTATTGAAGCGCATCAGCCTGGCCGGAAGCCGACCTTTTTGAAAAGCCTCAACGAGCAGAATCGCATGAGCCACGCGCAAAGATTGCTGAAAGCCCGCTATGGTCAGTACGAGACCGGGAAACATGCACCCTGGGACCCGATTCTGGAGTCCCTGTTATTCCACCGCTCGGTGCGGGCGTATGCCTCCGCGCCGCTGCCAGGCGGTACCGTTGAAGACCTGGTGGCCGCCGCGCAATCGGCGGCCAGTTCATCCAACCTGCAGATCTGGAGCGTCGTCGCCATTGAGGACACCGAAAGGCGAAAGCGACTTTCCGTTCTGTGTGGAAACCAGCTTCATATCGCGCAGGCGCCGCTCTTTCTGGCGTGGCTGGCGGATTTCGCCCGCCTGTGCCGGGTTGCCGGCAACCATGGCATCGCCGCCGAAGGGCTGGACTACCTGGAAATGTTTGTAATGGCCACGGTGGACGCCAGCCTGGCTGCGCAAAATGCCGTCGTCGCTGCCGAATCGTTGGGTCTCGGCACGGTGTACATCGGTGCCCTGCGCAACCACCCGGAACGGGTGGCCGCGGAACTCGATCTGCCTGACGGCGTGTTCCCGTTGTTCGGCCTCTGCGTCGGCTACGCGGATCCGGCGGTGACATCCGTCATCAAGCCGCGCCTGCCGCGGGAAGCGGTATTGCACCGGGAAACCTATGCGCTGGAGAGCCAGGACGAGGCCATCCGGCGCTACGATGACATCATGACGGCGTTTTATGCCGAGCAGAAGATGGCTACGCCCGGCGACTGGTCTAGGCAATCGGCCCAGCGCATCTCGGGCGCCGACAAGCTGTTCGGCCGAGCCCGTCTGCGCGAAGCGTTGCACGCGCTGGGGTTTGCGCTGCGTTGAGCGCACGGGAAATGGCGGATTTCGCTCTCCGGCTGAAAATTCTCCAGGTCGGTGAACCGGCGCTGCGACGCCAGGCCCGCCTGCTCAGCCCGGAAGAGATTCGCAGCAGCCATATCCAGCAGCTGATCGACTACATGCGGGCGACGACGCGTGATGCGCCGGGCGTCGGGCTCGCCGCGCCACAGATCGGCGAAGCGCTGCAGCTCGCGGTGATCGAGGATCGCGCGGAGTACCAAAAAGACCTGACTGCCGCCGAACGGTCCGGGCGCGAGCGCGCGCCGGTACCATTTCACGTCATCATCAACCCGGACATCATTGTCCACTCGCAAGACACGGTGATTTTTTATGAAGGCTGCCTGAGCCTCGCGGGATTCACCGCCAGGGTAGAACGCGCCCGCTCGGTGCGAGTAGCCTGCCTCGACCACCGGGGCGAGGCGCGAACCATCGAAGCCAGCGGCTGGTACGCCCGCATCCTCCAGCACGAAATCGATCATTTACGCGGGGTGCTGTACCTGGATACCATGGATACCCGTTCCTTCACCAGCCAGGCTAACCATGCCCGCTATTGGGACGACCGACCGGCTGAGCCGACTCGGCCTCCAGAAACGCCCTGGCCTGACTCCACCAAGGACCCTGTCCCATGACGCTTTCCCTCTCCCGCCGCATCGCCGGCCTCCAGATTTCCGACATCCGCCTGATGACCCGCGAATGCCAGCGCGTCGGTGGCATCAATCTTGGTCAGGGCCTTGGCGATTTGCCGGTCCCACCGACGGTGCGGGAAGGCGTCATCAGAGCAATTCGCGACAACCACAACACTTACGCCCTGCCGGAAGGTATCGCCGAGCTGCGCCGGGCGATCGCCGTCAAACTCAGCCGGGACAACGGCATCCACGCGGACCCGGAGGGTGAAATCGTCGTCACCCACGGCACGACCGGGGCCTTCGCCGCCACCCTCACGGCCCTGTTCAACCCCGGCGATGGCCTCCTGCTGCTGGAACCCTACTACGGTTATCACCTCAACACGCTGCTGCTGAGCGGTCTGGAAGCGCATTTCCTCACCCTGAAAGCCCCGGACTTCCCGTTGGAGGAAGCCGCGCTACGGGCCGCCGTGCGCCCCAACACACGGGCAATCGTCCTGTGCACGCCGTCGAATCCCAGCGGCAAGATGCTCAGCGAGGCGGAGATCCGCGTCGTCGAGCGCATCGCCTCAGACAATGATCTGATCGTCATCACGGACGAAATCTACGAATACATTACCTACGACGATCACCGCCATATTTCACCGGCCAGCGTGGGCAGCCTGCGAGACCGCACCGTGAGCATCCTCGGCTTCTCCAAGACATTCAGCATCACGGGCTGGCGGCTTGGCTACGCAGTCGCGCCGGAACCCTTTGCGGCGGCCATCAAGCTTGTCACGGATCTCCTTTATGTCTGCGCGCCTATCCCACTGCAGTATGGCGCCGCCGCCGGGCTCGGCGCGGGAATTGAATATTTCAGCGAGCTTCGGGCGAGCTACCAGCGTAAGCGCGAGATTCTGTGCGATGGGTTGGCCGCTGCCGGCTTCACGCCGCTGATCCCCCAAGGCGCCTATTACGTGCTGGCCGACGTAACTCGCTTCGGCTACCCGGACGCCCGGACGGCGGCGCTGGCCCTTTTGGCACAAACCGGCATCGCCGGCATTCCGGGCAGCGCCTTTTACCAGGGCGGCAGCGGCGAAAAGCTAATCCGGTTCTGTTTCGCCAAGGACGACACCATTCTCGAGGAAGCGGTGCAACGCCTGGGTGATTTTCGCCCCGCCGCAGCCAGCCCGGACAACGCCACTTAGGGTGTGAGCCATTGCCTGGGCGCTCCGGTTCGGCTTGCAGCCGCCGCGCTTCGCCTTCGCCTGCGCCATTCCGAGCACCCCGGCAGCAACGGCTACTGCTGGACGCGCATGGGCATGCGGCTGGGGCGCAAGGAAGCGGCGACGACGCGTGCTCCTAAGGGGCATGAAGGTTGCTCCAGCAGTTGTCGGCCACGACACAACCGTTACCGGCCAGCGCGCGCCACTGCTTCGGCAGCTGGCGGAGCGGGGCCGCATCGGCCAGTCGTTTTCACCGTATAATCGAATCAATACAGAAGGTCTTCCCTGCTCACGCTTTTCGTCGCTCCCGGTGCCTGCTCCTTTGGCGCCCACGTCGTGCTGAAGGAACTCGGCATTCCCCACGAAATCGTCGTCGTTCCCCTGCGTACGCCGGATTCGCCGATATTCGAGGTGAATCCCCTCGGCCGCGTGCCGACCCTGAAACTCGACTCGAAATGAGATACTGACCGAGAACGGCGCGATCCTGCCCTTCCTGGCTGATTTCAAACCGGAAGCCGGCCTCTTCGCGGCGGCGGGTTCCCTGGAGCGCGCCCGCATCCAGGAATGGATCGGTTTCCTCAACTCCGACCTGCACCGGGCTTTCCGACCAGTGAACCGACCCGAGCTGTTCCATCCCGATCCAGCCACGCATGCCGTCATTCGTCAGGAGGGCATCGAGCGCCTGCTCGAGCTGCTCAGGGTAGTCGATGGGAAGCTGGAAGGAAAAACCTGGGCGGCCGGCGAGCGCTTCACCATCGCCGATGCCTATCTGGGGGTTTTCTGGCGCTGGGTTTACCGCGGCCGGCGGGAGTTGCTTGAACAGCTGCCCAATCTGTCTGCCTTTGGCGCCCGCTTCGACCAGCGCCCATCGGTACAGGCCGCCATCGTCGCCGAACAGGCCTCGAGCCAGCGACAGGCCGCTGCCTGAGATCAGCGCCGGCGCCGCCTTCGCTTCCGAGAAAGCGGTGTCCGGGCGGGCGAATGCCTGTC
>CADDZF010000164.1 GCA_902812445.1 Methylococcaceae bacterium
GCCGAAGTCTATGCCATGGGCTTCCATTTCGCCGACTTGCGTCCAGCTTACCATCCTGCGTTTGGCGTAGTGCCGGCCTACCATCCACGTGTTGTAGCCGCCCATCCGGCCAGTCACCAAAAAAACCGTCGCCGGAATGCGATAGTTTGCCAAGACCGGCAGCCCGTGGCGGTAATTGTCTTCAAAGCCATCGTCCAGGGTGACGACCACGGATTTATCCGGCAAGGTTATCTCGCCGCTCATGTGCCTGCAGACATCATCGAGGGAGACCGCGTTGAAGCCTTGCGACCTGATAAGCCGCATATGGCTTTCGAACCGTCCGGGCGGACAGGCGTATCTCGCCTCCTTTTGCGTGGTGGGCGTGGAAATCATGTGGTACATCAAGATGATAAACCGCTCCACCACTGTTTCCTCACGTATCGATACGCTTGATCAAGGCCCGATAAAGACGGTATGGCAAGAAACTGGGCAACAGGTATTTCAGCTCGCTCGGACGCCAGGACCCGGTTGCCAGAAGAATCCTGAACAGCCTTTGCGCCGAATCGAGATCGCGTTTCCAAAACGCCGCATAAGCTTGACTGGCAAGATAGCCATCGGTCAGTTCACGCCGTCGTTTGTCCCCGATATGATCAACGAGCGCTGGATTGCCTTCAATGAAATCTTTTCTCACCCGCCACGAATCGAGTACCTGGCGCCATTTGACCGAGGAAATCTGGCCCTTGTCGTGCCAGCGATAAAACGCGAGCACTTCCGGCACCTGGATGATGTTCCGAGTAATGGCGGCGATGCGCAGCCAAAGATCATAATCCATGGCGCTGAAATAGCGCGTCGAGAAACCGTGCACGGCTTCGATCACGTCGCGGCGGATGAGCGCCGCATGGATCGGCCAGGGACAATTTTGCAGAAAGCGTGCGATGATATCGTCCGCCTCGTACACGGGCGGAACGTAACGCTCGCCGTCGATGCCGCTTTCCACCACGTTCTGCCAGCCGCAGTAGCTTACATCGGCGCGGGCTGCAGTCAGTTTTGCGTGCAGTTTGCTCAAGCAATCCAAGGCCCAATAATCGTCCGCATCGAGAAAGGCGATGAAACCTCCCTTTGCATGCCGCAGGGCAAGATTGCGCGCCGGATAAGGTCCTCGATTGCTCTGTCGGATGAACGTCAGACGACTGCCGTGGCGTCGCTGCAATTCAGCCAGGATTGCGCACGAGCGGTCGGTGGAACCGTCGTCGACGAGGATCAACTCGACGTCGGGATAGGACTGTCCGAAAACACACTGGACCGCTGTTTCGACATAGTGCTCGGCGTTGAAGCAAGGCATGACGACAGAAATCAAGCCGCCATCATGAGACGAATGGCCCATCGTTTATACCGAGCGGTTCAATAGTTCGCGATCGATCAAATCGAGGACTTCGCTGTCAATTCCGGTATCGAATTTTCTGGCGAAGTGGGCATCTGTGTGGCGCAGCGCCTCAATGTCTTCCGTCCGGATGATCTGCGGGCTTGAGCCGCCGTATTTGACGTCCTTGGCCCAGTGTACGTAACGCTTGTTGTTTTGTGAAAAAGAGAGCGCCGTGTTGTTCAGAAGAATGGTGTTGAAAAATGACTCATCGGGAATATAGGTCGGCTTATAAAAATCGTACAAGCGCCGTTGCCGATCGACATACTCTATCACATACTTCACCGCCAGCCTGTTGAGTGAAAACCATTCCGGCCCGCCGTAGCATTTGAATGAAGCCGAAAACGGCGTGGCCAATCGGCGAAAACCGATGCGGGTCTTGACGCGTGGGCCCAGCCTGATGGTCAGCAAGGGCTGCGCGGCGCATAGGGTTTTCCTCAGATCGGTGAGTAAAGCCTTGATTGGGGCGGGAAGTCGGTAGTAGTAAGGAAGCCGCGGCAGCTTGAAATAACGATAGTAGTAGCGCAGATGGCCTTCCCTAGCGGGCCACGAGTTGGGTTCCAGAACGGGAAATCCGCGCAGAAATCCGTCATAGCGGCTGTCGTGAAGCTCGCGCTCAATGAGGCGGATGGGCTTGACCGGATAATCCTGCCCGGAAATAAATACCAGCCAGTCATAGTCTAAAGACTGCTGAATCCAGCGCAAGCTATGCAGAATCATATCGACGTGCGTGATATCTCCCCACTCGACGGCCAACGCCGGCTTGATGCTATGCGCGTTGATCGCCCGCAGCTGGACTGGATCGAGCGGCTCACCCTTGGGGTCGTGGTGGATGACGATGTGGCAATCCGGGCTCCCTTTTCTGAGGGTCGATGCCAGGCGGTAGACTTGCGCGGGATTCTTGTGCGATGCGACAAAATAAACGGTCGGGTTCATGCTTGGTCGATATTCAAGTGAGATGGGTTGTTTGCACGTTGGCCTCCAGAAAAATCCTGGCGGTTCGATGGTCTAGATTATACAAGTCATCCCCCGCAGACGGGCGGGAAGACAGCCCATAAGATTCGAGGGGGTGAAGGCAATGAAACGGAAGCCGACTTTCCGAGCGAACGGGGGCGGTTGGCTCACCGGGATGTTACTCTCCGCGGGAATCCATTATGCTGGCGTGGCGCTTTTTGAAGTCGCGAAGGTGCAAAATAGTACCGTGATCGAAGCGCTTGCAGGATGACCGATTTTAAAACATCTCGATCAACGAGGAGAACGATGTATGTCCGTAACAGCCGAGAAGTTTCAGATCAGCGAAGGTGGGGCACGTTTTCTCGCCAGCCCGCGCAATATGCTGATTGGCAACGAATGGACAGCGCCCGCGTCCAATCGCTATTTCGATGTGGAAAACCCCGCCAGCGGTGAGGTGATCGCTCACGTGGCCGAGGGCGCTAAGGAAGATATCGACGGCGCCGTGCGCGCCGCTCGCCGCGCGTTCGAATCTGGCAGCTGGCCCAGGATGAGCGCGTCCGAGCGTGGCCGTCTGCTATGGAAGCTTGCGGACCTACTCGAGGATCGGGCGCAGGAGTTCGCCGAGCTCGAGACCCTGGACAACGGCAAACCGCTCACCGTCTCCAAAGCGGTCGATGTGCCTTTGGCCGTGGACCTCTTTCGCTACATGGCGGGCTGGGCGACCAAGCTGGAAGGGAGCACCATTCCCGTTTCCGTGCCTTACGCTCAGGGCGCCGAGTTTCTCGCTTACACGCTGCGCGAACCGGTCGGCGTGGTTGGCCAGATCATTCCCTGGAATTTCCCGCTGCTGATGGCGGCTTGGAAACTGGGTCCGGCACTTGCTTCCGGTTGCACGGTGGTGCTCAAGCCTGCCGAGCAGACGCCGCTGAGCGCCCTGCACTTGGGCGAGCTGATTTTGCAAGCGGGTTATCCGGAAGGCGTGGTCAACATCGTGCCGGGCTTTGGCGAAACCGCCGGCGCAGCACTCGCCGCTCACCCGGATGTCGATAAAGTGGCATTCACCGGTTCCACCGAGGTCGGCAAGCTCATCGTGAAAGCCGCGGGCGAAAGCAATCTCAAGAAAGTCACCCTGGAACTGGGCGGCAAGTCGCCCAACATCGTCTTCGCGGATGCCGACCTCAAGGCCGCCGTGCCAGGCGCGGCAAATGCCATCTTCTTCAATCACGGCCAGTGTTGTTGTGCGGGTTCCCGCCTGTACGTCCACCGCTCAGTGTTCGATCAAGTCATTGATGGCGTGGCGGAGCGGGCCAAGCAGATGTCCGTGGGCCAGGGTTTCGATCCGCAGTCCGAAATGGGCCCGCTGGTGTCGCACGATCAGCTCACTTGCGTATGCAGCTACCTTGAACAAGGTAGCCGGGAAGGCGCCAGAGCCATCGTGGGCGGCAAGCGTATCGGCGATCGCGGTTACTTCGTCGAGCCGACGGTACTGGTGGATACCCAGCCCGGCATGAAAGTGGTTGATGAAGAGATCTTCGGGCCGGTCGTGACGGCAATGCCGTTTGATGATCCGGATGAGATCGCCGCCGTCGCGAATGACACCATTTACGGTCTGGCCGCCGCGGTCTGGACAAAGGATATCAGTATGGCCCACAAGCTCGCCCGTCGCCTCAAGGCCGGAAGTGTCTGGATCAACTGTTATAACGTGTTCGATGCCGCGCTGCCGTTCGGTGGCTACAAGCAGTCGGGCTGGGGCCGCGAAATGGGCCGCGCGGCGCTGGATCTGTACACCGAAATCAAGGCGGTGACGATCCAGTTGTAGTTTCACAAAACGAGAATTCGGCACTGTGAACAACGGCCATAGACCCGCCGCAGAGAGATGTTCATCTTTGCAGGTGAGGGGTCTATCTGATAGCCGAGCCACAAGAGGGCTGGCGACCGCTTGCGGCGTCCCGATGAGACTGTGCTGCGAGAAACACGCGCGCCGTATCCGCATGCGGTGTCCGGCAACCATGATTGGCATGCGGTGTCGTCTCGCTCGGCCGCATTTCTGCGGCGCGGCGTTAGTTCACCGGATGGCGAACGCGGCTTTGACGATTACCTCCGGAGCGGACAGCGAGCGCATCCGGCGCCAGTCAAAGTCGCCAGGCGCATCGGCATGACTTGATGGCGGTCAAGGGATCGATTAAAGTCTACGCAACACGATCCATCGGTGAAGAAAGGCTATTAGGGTGGACACGGCTTTCCTCTGCCGTTCGCCAAGAGGTCCGCGCCGCAGGCGTTCGCGTCTTAGGATACGATCCTCAACGGGGGCGGGCTTTCCGCTGGCGCATTCGGTCACTTTCAGCAAAGGGTATAAGGAGGCGGAACCCGTGCTACACCATAGTCTCAAGGGGGTTGCCTCCCTATCCGGGTTTTCGAGCGCGGAAAACCAAGCCGAAATAGGGCGCGGCGGAGGGGCTCTCCATGAATGACACACGGCCCGCCGAAGCACAACTAGCCTCGTTGGGCACTCATCTCACCACACGGCGTAAAGCGATCTTAAAGGCATGGCGAGAGTCGGTGGAAAGCGATCCGGAACTGGCGAACGCTTCCACTCTCGCGCGAAGTCGGTTCAACGATCATATCCCGCAAGTGCTGGACGCCTTTGCCGACGGACTGTCCCCAGGACGCCGTGGAGCGCGTGCGGCGATGCCCGAAAAACTCAAGGAGGATGCGGGCCGACACGGCTTGCACCGCTGGCAGCAAGGCTATGATCAGCGGCAAGTGATGCGCGAATGGGGTCACCTGCACGTGTGCCTCGTGGACGAGCTAGAGAATTATGGGCTGGCTCATCCTGCCGCCGAGCCGAGCGTCATGCCCACGGCGCGGCGGGCCTTGGCGCGATTATGCAGCGAAGGCGTCTGCGAGAGCGCCAGCCAGTACGCATATCTGCAGCAGACTGAAGCGGCTGGCCGCCTGCGCGATCTGGAGGGCGCGCTGATGCAGCTACACGAGCTGGAACACCAACGCGCCGAGTTCTGGCGCGAAGCGGCCCACGACCTGCGCGGTAGCCTCGGCGTCGTCAATGGCGCGACCGTGGTGCTGAACCAGGGTGATGTGCCGGAACCGCAGCGCGCGCGGTTCCTGACGATGCTGCAACAAGGCGTCTCGTCTTTGCAAGCTCTGCTAGACGACCTGATGGACCTGGCGCGCTTGGATGCAGGCCAGGAGCGCCGCAACCTGGAGCGGTTTGACGCCGCCGCGGTAATTACAGAATTGTGCGCGGGCCTGCAACCTGTCGCGGACGAGTATGGTTTATTTCTGCAGGCGGAGGGGCCAACGACGCTGCCTGTCGAAGGCGACAGCATCAAGACCCGGCGCATCGTGCAAAACCTGTTGCTCAATGCGCTGCGATATACCGATCGAGGAGGTGTCACGGTAAGTTGGGCAGAAAGGCGCATGTACGGCACGGACCAATGGATATTGTG
>CADDZF010000165.1 GCA_902812445.1 Methylococcaceae bacterium
AACCCGCGGCAATGCAGCATCTTTGCGCCACAGGGTTGAAGTTAGCTGAACATTGATCTTTAATATAAAGACGGCAGACATAGAACCTTTACGCGAGAGGGCTTATGGTGCGGACAAACAAGGGAACATAGACCCTTTGGTCAAGAAAATCGTGAAGGCCCACGGCAATGATCCGACCGAACTCTTGCAAATCCTGCGCCGTGTGCAGGCCGAATATCGGCATATTCCACAGCGCGCGGTGGAGCTGGTTGCAACTCAGCTTGGCATCTCGCACGGCCAAGTGCAAGGCGTCAGCGAATTCTACAGCTTTCTGTCGACTACGCCGCGCGGTCAATACGATATCTTTCTTAGCGATTGCATCATCGACCACCTGCAGGGCGAGCCGGCTGTGATGGCCCAGCTCTGTAACCGGTTGGGCGTCAAGCCTGGTCAAACCCGCGCCGATGGCCGGGTCAGCGTGGATCATGCCTCGTGCAGCGGCTTGTGTGATCAAGGGCCCTCGGGTCTGGTGAACGGCTATCCTCTCACCCGATTGACTTTGCCCCGTATTGATCAGATCGCCGATCTCATCGAGCGCGGCGCACCCTTGGCCACCTGGCCGCAAGAGTTTTTTGCCATCGCGGACAATCTTCACAAAACGGGCTTGATCCTCGATCCACCACTCGTTCCGGGAAAGGCACTCGAAAAAGCGTTCGCAACCGGCCTTGACGGGACCTTGGCCGAAATCGGGAAATCGGGACTGCGCGGACGCGGCGGCGCCGGCTTCAAGACGGCGTTGAAGTGGAAGTTTTGTCGGGAGGAAGCCGGTAATCGGTATGTGGTTTGCAATGCCGATGAAGGCGAGCCGGGCACGTTCAAGGATCGGGTGCTGCTGCAAAGCCACGCTCATCAGGTTTTCGAAGGCATGACGCTGGCTGCGGCGATTGTGGATGCCCGCCAGGGCTACCTCTATCTCCGCGGCGAGTATCTGTACCTGTGTGAGCCATTGAATCGCATCCTGGAGGAGCGCCGTCGACTGGGACTGCTCGGCCGGAAGATACTGGGCCACAAAGGGTTTGACTTCGATATTCGCCTCCATCTTGGCGCCGGCGCGTACATCTGCGGCGAAGAATCGGCCTTGATCGAATCGCTGGAGGGAAAGCGAGGCGTGCCACGCAACCGACCGCCCTATCCGGTCACTCAGGGCTACCTCGGACGACCGACCGTCGTCAACAATGTCGAAACCTTCGCGGCGGCCGCCAAGATCGCCTTGAACGGCGGCGACTGGTTCGCCGCGGTGGGCACCGAAAAGTCCAAAGGCAGCAAGATCTTGAGCATCAGCGGCGACTGCGCCCGTCCCGGCATTTACGAGTATCCTTTCGGCACGAAGATCGCACGGATTCTCGAAGACTGCGGAGCCGACCAGGTCATAGGCGTGCAGATCGGCGGCCCTTCGGGGACCTTTATCGCGCCGCGTGAGTTCGACCGCAAGCTCGCCTTTGAGGATCTCGCCACCGGCGGGTCTTTCATGATTTTCAATGAAAACCGTGACGTCCTCGCCATCGCCCGTAACTTCTCCCATTTCTTCGCCCACGAAAGCTGCGGCTTCTGCACCCCATGCCGGGTGGGCACCTCGCTGTTGAAAAACTGTCTCGACAAGATCTGTGACGGCCACGGTACCGCCGCGGACCTGGTAGAACTGACCGAGCTTAGCCGCCTGATCAAAACGGCGAGCCACTGCGGCTTGGGCCAAACCGCGGCCAACCCGGTTCTGAGCACGCTGGAACGTTTCCCGCACCTGTATGAGCGCCGCCTTCGGGAAATCAGCTTTCAGCCGGGCTTTGATCTTGACGGAGAGCTCGAAGTCGCCCGTCGGTTGACCGGACGGGATGACGCTTATGCGCACCTGACGCAGGAGGAATGAGTGATGGGCACGATCACTATCGATGGACAGGCGATCCCGTTCCAGGACGGACAGACCCTCATCGAGGCCGCCACCGAAGCCGGCGTTTATATCCCCCACTTATGCCACAATCCGGAATTCAAGCCGCACGGCAGCTGCAAGCTGTGCTCGGTGAAGGTGAACGGGCGGGTCTGCTCGGCCTGCACCTTTCCCGCCGCGGAAGGCCAAGAGGTATTGAACGATACCGACGAACTGAACGAAGCCCGCCGCATGATCACCGAGATGCTGTTCGTCGAGGGGAATCACTTTTGTGCTTATTGCGAAAAAAGCGGCGACTGCCAGCTGCAGGCGGTGGGATATTTCCTGAAGATGACCGGGCCGCGTTTTTCCTATTTCTATCCCCGCCGCGAGGTAGATGCTTCCCATCGTGACATTTTGCTCGACCGTGACCGCTGCATCTTCTGCGAACTTTGCGTGCGGGCCAGCCGGGACGTAGACGGGAAGAACCTCTTCGCCATCGCAGGGCGCGGCATCAGGAACCATCTGATCGTCAACTCGGCTTCAGGCGAGCTCGAGGACAGCGGGATGGCGGTGACTGACAAAGCCGCCCATGTCTGTCCGGTGGGCGCTATTCTGATTAAGCGGCAGGCTTACAAGGTTCCCATCGGCAGCCGAACCTATGACGAGCGCTCGATCAGCGAAGTGAGCCTGAGTGCGGAGGCGCCAGTCGTGGCGGCCAAACATGACTGAAAAGCTCAAGGTCGCGACCGTTTCCCTGGCCGGCTGCTTCGGCTGTCACATGTCCTTCCTGGATATCGATGAACGCATTCTCGATCTGACCGCCGTCGCTGAATTCGACCGTTCGCCTTTCACCGACATCAAGCATTGCGGCCCCTGTGACCTCGGCCTGATCGAAGGCGGCCTCTGCAATTCGGAGAACGTGCACACGCTGCGCGAATTCCGCCGCGCCTGCAAACTATTGGTGGCGGTGGGGGCGTGCGCCATCAATGGCAACATTCCCGCCTTGCGCAATCCCATTCCGCTCAAGGAATGCCTGGAAGAGTCTTACGTCCACGGCATGGGCATCGAAAATCCGCAGATACCGAACGATCCGGAGCTGCCTTTGCTGCTGAACCAAGTGCGGCCTATCCACGAAGTGGTCAAGGTGGATTATTTTCTGCCCGGCTGCCCGCCCTCGGCGGACGCGATCTGGAAATTCCTGACTGATCTGATCGCCGGACGCGAGCCGTCGCTGCCTTATCCACTCATCCGTTACGATTGAGAATCGGCCATGAACGAATCACTGGAGATCGCCCGAAATCCCGAACGGCTCCGGCGTGTGGCCATCGATCCGGTCAGCCGGGTCGAGGGCCACGGCAAGGTCACGCTGCTGCTGGACGAACACAACCATATCCGCCAGGTTCGGCTTCACATCGTCGAATTCCGCGGCTTCGAGCGCTTCATCCAGGGACGGCCCTACTGGGAGCTGCCGGTTCTGGTGCAACGACTGTGCGGCATCTGCCCGGTGAGCCATCATCTGGCCGCCGGCAAGGCGATCGACCAGCTGGTCGGCGTCGATCGGCTCACACCGTCCGCCGAAAAGCTCCGCCGCCTGCTGCACCTGGGGCAGCTGCTGCAATCGCATGCCTTGCACTTCTTCCATCTCGCATCACCCGATCTTCTGTTCGGGTTCGACAGCGAAGCGGGGAAGCGCAATATCGTCGGCGTTCTCGAAAAGTACCCGGAGATCGGACTCAAGGGCGTCAAGATGCGCAAGTACGGCCAGGAGGTGATCCGCGCCATTACCGGCAAGCGGGTCCACGGCAGCGGCGCCATTCCAGGCGGCATGAACAAGGCCTTGACGAAGGAGGAACGGGACGGCCTGCTGATCGATCTTGAGGACGTCCTTCGCTGGGCCGAAGAGGCGGTCGCGCTGATCAGGCAGGTTTATCTTGCGAACCCGGACTATCATCACCACTTCGCCTTCATCCGTTCCAGCTTTCTCGGTCTGATCCAGGACGACGGGGCGCTGGAATTTTATCACGGAGGACTGCGCGCCAAAGACGAATTCGGCAGACCACTCTTCGATCACATCGATTATCGTGAGTACGGCGACTATCTTCACGAAGAGGTCAAATCCTGGTCGTACATGAAGTTTCCCTTCATCGTCTCGCTGGGCAGGGAGAACGGCTGGTACCGGGTCGGTCCCTTGGCGCGGATCAACAATTGCGATTTCATCGCGACGCCTCTGGCCGAAGCCGCGCGCCAGGACTTCATGGCGCAAGGCGATGGCGGACCGGTGCACAGCACTCTGGCGTTCCATTGGGCGCGCATGATCGAGGCCCTTCATTGCGCGGAAGGGATTAAGGAACTCTTGCATGATCCAGACATTCTCGGTCGCGATCTGGTGGTCCAGGGCGAAAAGACGACGGAAGGCATCGGCGTGATCGAGGCGCCCCGCGGCACGCTGTTTCACCACTACCGCATCAATGAGGAGGATATCGTTACTGAGGCCAACCTGATCGTCTCCACCACCAGCAACAACCAGGCGATGAACGAATCCATCCGCCAGGTGGCGATGCGCTATCTCGACGGCCGAGAGCTGACGGAAGGCCTTTTGAACCGTATTGAAGTTGCGATTCGCGCCTACGACCCTTGCCTTTCCTGCGCCACCCATGCGCTCGGCAAAATGCCGCTGTGGCTAGATCTGGTTGATGCCGACGGCATCGTGCTGGATCACCTGACGAGAAACAGCGATGGCGAGACCGCCCACTGATCGCAGTCAAGAAAAAGCGGCATCGGGTCTTGCTGCTAAAATCGACCGGTGGTCCGCCGTTCCAGGCCACTGTGGACTACAAGCCGGCGTTCAGGGGGCACGAGTTTCCGTCCCGAGGACATTGATCATGGGCTACGGCAATCCCAGCCGCGGGGACGATGCCTTGGGACCTGTGCTGTTGCAGCGCTTAAAGGAGCGCGAGCCAATCGGTGTCGAGTTGCTCACCGATTTCCAGCTCCAGGTCGAACACGCGCTCGACCTCGTCGGCCGCGAGCTCGTCCTCTTTATCGACGCCAGCGTTTCCTGCCGCTCCCCGTTCGCGTTCGAGCGCCTGACCGCAAAGCCCGATGCGAGCTACACCACCCACGCCATGAGCCCTGCCGCAGTGCTTCAGGTTTATCGGCAGCTCTATCGGGGGACGCCGCCGCCCAGCTTTCTCCTCAGTATCCGAGGCGAACAGTTCGAATTGGGAGATGATCTGACTCCGGCTGCGAAGAAGGGTTTGACGGCCGCCCTGGAATTTGCCGAGGCTCTCATTGCACGGCCCGATCCTGCTTTCTGGCTCAGCCTCTCCGATCCTTTAAATCATGCATGAATTGTCCGTGGCGGAAAGCATTCTGGATATTCTCACGGAAAATGCCCGCTCGTCGGGTTATCAGCGCGTGAAACTGGTCCGGCTGGAGATCGGCGCCCTCGCCTGTATTGAACCTGAAGCTCTGCGTTTCTGTTTCGATGCCGTGATGAAGGACAGCTTGGCGGATGGCGCAACACTGGAGATTGCGAGGACGCTGGGACAAGGCTGGTGCACACCGTGTTGCCGATCGGTAGTCATCGAGGCGCTTTACGATGCTTGCCCTTTGTGCGGCAATCCGAACGTCAAGGTGACGGCGGGCACGGCGATGCGGGTCAAGGAGGTGGAAGTCGAGTGAGGCGCAACGACCACGAAAAGGCGGGTCTACTTCCGAATTTATGCAGCAACACCGATAAAGAACCGTTAGGAGTGAACCGAAGAGGATATCCTTAAACGTCAAAATCGACGCAAAGGCGCGTTCCTTGTCCTTGACAGGGACTTCATCGAACTAAATGAATGCATCGTGCCTGAGAAAGACACTGATTTTAATTTCCTGAGGAGTAACTCATGTGTAC
>CADDZF010000166.1 GCA_902812445.1 Methylococcaceae bacterium
TCACTTTTGGATTTTGGTAGTGAATGATGCCGCACGCATCGCAGATCTGGCGGACTCGGTTGTCACCTTCGGGAATCGCTTCTCGAATGGGTGAACCGCAGTGGCAGCAGAATTTCATGACAAACTCAGCCGAAAATTTGCGTACAGCAAGTGATAAGGCTTCAGCAGGGCATCGACCGGCGGCGATCGTGGCTGCATTCCATCAGGCGAACATCGTTTCGATAAGCTGGTCTTCCAGCTCGATTCGTTTTGCGAGTTCCTCGCCTAGCTTTGACAAATCGCTCGCCAAGTGTTTCCTGATCTCGGCAGAGGTCAATTTTTCATACTTGTCGTTGAAGTCGACCGCGGCTTCCGTCGCTTCGGCGATGTGCGGGTAAATGTGTTCGGCCAGTTGGACTACCTTAAGACGCCGTTCCCGTTCGTCGATGATGCGCTGGTAGATGCCGAAATGACCCAGCGAGATATAGTCGACCAGCACCTGACAGAACTCCTGGACCAAAGAATCGATCGGCCTGACGGACGTAAACGGATCGAGGCTGGCGATACGGCAGTATAATGACCAGACTTGCTGTCTCTCCTGCAATAGCTCCTGGACCAGCTTGTTGGTTTTTTGGCGGCGGTCGACGCCGCTAAATGGTTGATTCGTCATGATGCTCAGTGGATGATTCCGCGTAAGAGAAAAGTTGATGAGCGCTCATTATGCCATTACACGCATCGCTCAGGGCGCTTGCAGAGATCATTAGCCCTTGCAAAGCGGTCAAAATATAACCTGTTTTGGGATGCTTGCCCACTACGCTGACGAGTGCGATGAAAACCCATCGGCAACTTGAGACCTACTGTTTTGACCCCATCAATTGGGTAAACGGTAACGTATAGGTATATGCTGACCCATCTAATCGTCGCGCTGCCGGAGGAGGCGAAACCGCTCGTCGCCCGCTTCGGCCTCAAGCGCCGCATGCAGGACACCGCCTTCACGGTTTATGAGAAAAACGCCTTGTGCCTCACCGTGAGCGGTGTCGGTAAAACCGCGGCTGCCGCTGGCGTAGCCTACTCGCACGTGGTTTTCGGCAAACAGCCGGGCAGCATTTGGCTCAACGTCGGTACCGCCGGGCATGCCTCTTGCGAGCTCGGCTGTGCGTTGCTCGCACATAAGATCACCGATGCCGACAGCGGCCGTCGTTGGTATCCGCCATTCACCTTCACAGCGCCGTGCGCAAGCGCTGATCTGTGGACGGTCGCGCGGCCCGAGGCAGATTATCCAAATGCCGGGCTGTATGATATGGAGGCTGCCGGTTTTTACGAGAGCGCGACGCGGTTTACGACGGCAGAGCTGGTGCAGTGCATCAAGATCGTTTCGGACAATCGGTCATCGCCGGTGGCCCGTTTCGGTGCGAGTCAAGTCTATCACCGCATTGAACAGCAATTGCCCCTCATTGACGATCTTATCGAACGACTGCAGGAACTCGCTGCCTGTGTGGAGGTGCCTGAGCCGAGGCTCTATCGGCGTTGTGTCGAGCGTTGGCACTTTAGCGCGCACGAGCGCATACGGCTGAAAAGGCTGCTGCAGCGCTGGGACGCGCTGACGTCCGGCGGTGCGTGGTTGCCAGGTGAAACGAGCGGTTGTCCGCAAACCGGCAAAGACGTGCTGATCTGGCTGCGGTGTCAGGTCGATCAACTGCCGGTCCGTCTGACTTGATCCAGAGCATCGTGATCGAAACCATCTACATTGAAGAAGCGGTCCGAAAACACCCGCGCAGCGAACTCGTTTGCGCCCGTTTTCCGCACGCCAGGCTCATCATCTGCGAACGCTACGGCGAAGTGTTCAACCGGAGAGCGCAAAGCTTTCGCCTACAGAAACGATGCCCGGCTCTGATTTTGGCGGAGAAGCGCAACAACTTCGTTCTGCCCGCGCCGCCCGGTTACGGCATAGGCGGCGAGCGGAATTACTATTTTTCGCACATGCTGAATTGTCTTTACGACTGCCGCTATTGTTTCTTACAAGGCATGTATCGCTCGGCGCATTATGTCTTGTTCGTGAATTTCGAAGACTTCATGGACGCTATCCGCGGCGTCGCGCAGGCGGAGAGCGACAAAAGCATACACTTTTTCTCCGGTTACGACTGCGACAGCCTGGCGCTGGAGCCGCTGACCGGCTTTGCCAAGGCTTTTCTGCCGCTCTTTGGAGAATTGCCCAACGCCGTGATGGAATTGCGCACCAAGAGCACGCAGATCCGCGCTCTGATGGAGATGGAGCCGCTCGCGAATTGCGTGGTGGCTTTCAGTTTTACGCCTGATGAAGTAGCCAGCGCGCTCGAACATAGAGCGCCTGGCAATCGGCGCCGGCTTGACGCCATGGTCAAGCTCCAGCACGCCGGGTGGACTATCGGTCTGCGCTTCGACCCCCTGATTTACCGGGAAGACTATGCCGAACAGTACCACCATCTGTTCGAGAATCTGTTCGCGCGTCTCGATGGCGAGCGCGTGCATTCAGTCAGCTTCGGCGGATTCCGCCTGCCGGAACGATTTTTCCAGACGCTCTGCGAGATCTATCCGGAAGAGAAGTTGTTCGCGGGTCCTCTACATGCCGAGGGCGGCATAGTGTCCTATCGGCGCGTACTGGAAAACGAGCTGTGCACTTTTTGTCGAGACGAACTGCTCAAATATATTCCGCCAGCCAAGGTTTTTCCATGCCAGACGTGAGCCGCACCGTACTGGTCACTGGCGCCAGTTCCGGCATCGGCGCGGCGATCGCGCGGAAATTGGTGGCCGAAGGCCACAGCGTGATTGGAGTGGCGCGCAATTTCACTAGCGTCGCGGCTGTGCCGGGACTTTTTTATCCGATTGAAACCGATTTGTCCGAGCTCACAGCGCTGCCCGGCAAATTGGGCGAGCTGGCGAAAACTTTTCCGGCGCTCGATACGCTGGTTTTATGCGCCGGACGCGGGCAATTCGGTTCGCTGGAAGAGTTTTCCTATAGCCAGATTAGCGCTTTGATGGAGCTCAATTTCACCGGCCAGGCGTATGTGGTGCGCGGGTTGCTACCGTTGTTGAAGCGGAAGATTCGCGGCGATCTGATTTTTATCGGTTCAGAAGCGGCACTGAAAGGAAATCGCAAGGGCGCCATCTATTGCGCCAGCAAATTCGCTCTGCGCGGATTTGCCCAAGCCTTGCGGGAAGAGTGCTCGAAAAGCGGCGTCAGGGTGTCGATCATCAACCCCGGCATGGTTCAGACCGGCTTTTTCGATGCATTGAACTTCGCGCCGGGGAGCGCTGAAGGACAGTATCTCGTTCCCGAGGATATCGCGGAACTGGTTTCCCTGATTTTGCAGCTTAGAGCAACGACCGTCGTGGATGAGATCAATCTGAGTCCGCTCAACAGAGTGATTCGATTCAAACAGTGATCGCTACACCGCGCGGGTTTCTACTTAACGTATCGTATTCTATGGCTGCAGCATGAAAGTGTTAATCATTGGCGGCGGTGGCCGCGAACATGCGCTGGCGTGGAAAGTCGCACAATCATCCAGAGTTAGCGCCGTTTATGTAGCGCCGGGGAATGCCGGAACGGAACGGGAGCCAGGCGTGCACAATGTGGCGGTCGCGGCGGATGATATTCCGGCACTGCGCCAGTTCGCCGTGGATCAGCGTATCGACCTGACCATCGTAGGCCCGGAAGCGCCCCTGGTCGCTGGCATTACCGATCTCTTCCAGGAAGCGGGATTGCGCTGTTTTGGTCCATCTCGGCAAGCGGCGCAACTCGAGGGCTCGAAGGCGTTCAGCAAAGATTTTCTCGCTCGCCACCGCATTCCGACCGGTAAATATCGCGTCTTTAGCGATGTTCGGCAGGCCACAGCCTATATCCGCACGCAGGACTTTCCCCTCGTCATCAAGGCCGACGGGCTGGCGGCCGGCAAAGGCGTCGTCATCGCCCACAGCGAAGCCGAGGCTTGCAACACCCTCAACGATATGCTGCAAGGCCATGCATTCGGCGCGGCCGGTCGGCGCGTGGTGATCGAGGAGTTTCTCTACGGCCACGAGGCCAGCTTTATCGTCATGGCCGATGGCCAAACTGCCCAGCCGATGGCGACCTCGCAAGATCACAAGGCGCGGGACAACGGTGATGTGGGTCCCAACACCGGAGGCATGGGGGCATATTCGCCGGCGCCTGTGATTACGCCGGAAATCCACGCCAGGGTGATGGAAGAGATTATCCGCCCCACCCTGAAAGGCATGGCGGACGACGGCGTGCCCTATTGCGGATTTCTGTATGCCGGTTTGATGATCGATGCGGCCGGCACGCCTAGGGTGCTGGAATACAATTGCCGTTTCGGTGATCCCGAAGCACAGCCGATTATGCTGCGGCTCAAAAGCGACCTGGTCGAGCTTTGCTTGGCGGCGCTCGAGCACCGCCTCAATCAGATCGAGATCGTCTGGGACGAGCGCTGTGCGCTCGGTGTGGTGCTGGCTGCGGGGGGTTATCCGAATGATTATCGAAAGGGAGATGTGATCTCTGGATGGGACGCGCAGGCCGCTGACTGCAAAATCTTCCACGCCGGCACGCGGCGGGCGGGAGACCGGTTGGTCACTGCGGGAGGGCGCGTATTGTGCGTCTGCGCACTCGGTGAGACCGTGGGTGTAGCGCAAAAAAAAGCGTATGGATTAGTCGATCAAATACATTGGGAAGCGATGTATTACCGAACGGATATTGGCTACCGAGCGATGGCGCCGGCTGCCCCGTGATCGAGTTCGGCGGGTTCCCCACGGGTTATTTTAAAAAACGCTAGCGGTGGTGCAAGGGACTCTTGCGCGGAAAATGAGCGCGTAGAAATTCCATCTGATCGGTCAAGATGCGGCGGCCTTGCAAATAAATATACTCGGCGTGGGTGGGCGTGAAGGGGATTGCTAATAGCTGCATGCCGGCCTGCTCCGGTGACCGGCCCGCCTTGTGATTATTGCAGCGCTTGCAGGCCGTTACCACGTTGTTCCAAGTATCCGTGCCGCCCAGGCTGATCGGCCGGATATGGTCGCGCGATAGATCACGCGCATAAAATCGCATGCCGCAATACAGACAGATGTGATTGTCGCGCTTGAACAAAGCAGGATTGCTCAACGGAGGCGCATAATGGGCATCGACTTGACAACTGCCATGGTGATGACCGTAGGTCGCTAAGATCGAATTCACCTCAATGATGCTTTGGCGACCGGTTTTCGCGTTGGTACCTCCGCGCAATACATATAATTGAGTGCCGCACGTGTATGCAACCAATTCCAGATAATAAAGCTTGGCCGCTTCCTGATAACTGATCCATTCCAGCGGCATTCCGGATGGATCGGTGCGCAGCACTTGTAATTGATAAATCTCCATACTTCCTCCGTTACCGTATTATGCGATTGATTTTATTTATAGTCATCTGCTGAGTTATGCACAGACAATAAATTCATCCTGTCAAGTAAAAGTTTGTTTCGGCAGGCGCTGCTCCAGCCTCAGCTTATATTGTCAAGTCACTGATATTCCGATGCTTTATAGTTGATAAGATTTTTTACAAACGAATTAAAAGCCAACAGCCATGCTGCGTTACAGAGATTTCCAACCTTTTATCCACAAAGTTATCCACAGAAACTGTGGACAACTTCCATCCTACCATTGCAATCAAAATCTTAAACGCTTGGTGTGAATTGATTTTATAGATTCCACGACGGCATCACTCATGGCCATGGATGCTCTGAGCTTTAATGGGACTCGGAGCATGACAATGATTGACCTCGACACCTTTTTGA
>CADDZF010000167.1 GCA_902812445.1 Methylococcaceae bacterium
GAATGTTGTGCAGCGATGAATTTCACCGAACCGATGATCTCCGTGGACGCCGTCTCGAATTAGCTGGGAAAGGGTTTCCCGGTAGCACAACTATCTGTCGCTATTATGCACGCTCTTGACTGCAGGGCAACGTCGGCCCGGCAGGGCTGTCCGCTAGGGCTGAAGTGCGCCAGTGTATAGGCAGAAAAACTAAAATCGCATCACAATGGCTGTTATGGAAGTAAAAAAAACGTAAAAGTTTTCTCTGCCCGCATCCATCCCCGAACGTTGCACGGGTGAAGAGCCGCGCGCCGCGGCCGCTTTGCGATCAGCGGCTGGTCTAGCGCAAACCATCGAGCGCCAAATTGAGCTCGAGCACGTTGACGCGGAGCTCGCCGAAAAGACCCAGTTGACGGCCCTCGGTATGCCGGGCGACGAGCTTTCTAACGCTCTCGGGATTCAGTTTGCGCGCTTCAGCGACGCGGTTGATCTGATACTCCGCCGCCGCCGGGCTGATGTGCGGATCGAGACCGCTGCCGGAGGCGGTCACTAGGTCGATCGGTACGGGATTCCGCTGGTCCGGATCGGCTTCGCGCAATGTTTTGATCCTTGTCGCGACCGCCTCGATCAGGGCCGGGTTGGTCGGCCCCAGATTGGAACCGCTGGAAGCTCCGGCGTTATAAGGCATCGGCGCGGTGGCCGAGGGGCGGCCCCAGAAATACTTCGGATCGATGAAATGCTGGCCGATCAGCGCGGAGCCCGCCGCCTTGCCGTTCACGACGATCAGGCTGCCGTTGGCCCGGCTCGGAAAAATTGCCTGAGCGATGCCCGTCACAGCCAGCGGATAGACGATGCCGGTGATAACGGTCCAGATGATCAGCATGAAAAAAGCCGGTTTTATGTCATTCCACATGATGGATACCTCACATCAGGCCCATGGCGACGAGCAACAGATCGATCAGCTTGATGCCGATGAACGGCACGATCAATCCGCCCAGACCGTAAATGAGCAGATTGTCCCGCAACAGCCTGGCCGCGCCGACCGCCCGGTAGCCGACGCCTTTCAACGCCAGGGGAATCAACAGCACGATGATCAGCGCGTTGAAAATGACGGCGGAGAGGATCGCGCTCGAAGGACTCCCGAGCCCCATGACGTTCAGGGCATTCAGCGGCGGATAGACGCTGGCGAAGGCGGCGGGAATGATGGCGAAGTACTTGGCCACGTCGTTGGCGATGCTGAACGTGGTCAGCGAGCCGCGGGTCATCAGCATCTGCTTGCCGATCTCGACCACCTCGATCAGCTTGGTAGGGTTGGAATCGAGGTCCACCATGTTGCCGGCCTCCTTCGCCGCCTGCGTTCCTGAGTGCATGGCCACGGCCACGTCCGCCTGCGCCAGCGCGGGCGCATCGTTGGTGCCGTCGCCGGTCATGGCGACGAGCAGCCCTTGCGCCTGTTGCTCTCTAATGAGCGTCAGCTTGGCTTCCGGCGTGGCTTCGGCGAGGAACTCGTCGACGCCCGCCTCGGCGGCGATGGCGGCCGCCGTCAGCTTGTTGTCGCCGGTGACCATGACCGTCTTGATGCCCATGCGCCGCAATTCCGCGAAGCGCTCCTTGATGCCGCCCTTGACGATGTCTTTGAGCTCGATCACGCCGAGCACGCACGCGCCATCCGTCACGGCGAGCGCAGTCGATCCTCGGCGCGAGACGCGATCGACGGTGGCGCCCACCCCGCTCGGGAAGCGGCCGCCCAGTACCGCCACGTGCTGGCGCAGGGCGCTGGGCGCGCCTTTCCGTACCTGGCGCTCACCCAGGTCCACGCCGCTGAGGCGGGTTTGCGCGCTGAATGGCACGAAGGTAGCGCCCAGCGCATGAATGTCGCGCTCGCGCAGAGCGAACGCCTGTTTTGCCAGCACCACGATGCTGCGCCCTTCCGGCGTCTCATCGGCCAGCGAGGCGAGCTGCGCAGCATCCGCCAGCTCGCGTTCGCTGACGCCTTCGGCGGGCAGAAAGCCACTCGCCTGGCGGTTGCCGAGCGTGATGGTGCCGGTCTTGTCCAGCAGCAGCACGTCCACGTCGCCGGCCGCTTCGATCGCCCGTCCGGAAGTGGCGATGACATTGTGCTGCAGCATGCGTCCCATGCCGGCGATGCCGATGGCGGACAGCAGCGCGCCAATGGTGGTCGGGATCAGGCACACCAGCAATGCCACCAGCACCGTGACGGTTACCGGCACGCCGGCTTTGGCCACGTCGACGCTGAACAGCGAGAACGGCAGCAGCGTCGCCGTCGCCAGCAGGAATACCAAGGTCATCGCCACCAGCAGGATGGTCAGCGCGATTTCGTTGGGCGTCTTCTGCCGCTTGGCGCCTTCCACCAGCGCGATCATGCGGTCGAGAAAAGCCTCCCCGGGATTCACGGTGACGCGGACCACGATCCAGTCGGACAACACGCTCGTGCCGCCGGTGACCGAACTGAAATCGCCGCCGGATTCCCGAATGACCGGCGCCGATTCCCCGGTAATGGCGCTTTCGTTCACCGACGCGACGCCTTCGATCACCTCGCCGTCGCCTGGAATCGTGTCTCCGGCTTCCACCAGCACCACATCGCCCCGCCGCAATGAGGCGCCGGGAATGGTCGTATAGGCGGCGCCAAAGCGCGGCTCTTTCAGTTTTTTCGCCCGCACGTCCTTCTTCGCACCGCGCAGGGCCGCGGCCTGCGCCTTGCTTCGACCCTCCGCGATGGCCTCGGCGAAGTTGGCGAACAGCACGGTGAACCACAGCCACAGGGAAATCGACAGAATGAAGCCCGCAGGAGCCTCGCCATTGCCGCCCACGGCGTGAAAAAACAGCACCGTGGTCAACAGGCTGCCGACATAGACGACGAACATGACCGGGTTGCGTAATTGCTCGCGCGGGGAAAGCTTTTTGCAAGCCTCGATAAGGGCGGGCTTGATGAACTGTGGATCGAACATGGATCGTGTGGCGGTCTGGGCTGTTTTCGGCTTCATGGCAATCTCCCGTTACGTCATTTGCCTGCAATCATGAGCAGGTGCTCGACCACGGGCCCTAAGGCGAGCGCCGGAACGTAGGTGAGCGCGCCTACCAATAGCACAGTGCTCACCAGCAGCACGACGAACAGCGGACCGTGGGTCGGCAACGACCCCGCGCCCCCTGGCGCCCGCTTCTTGATGACGAGGGAACCGGCGATGGCGAGCACCGCCACGATGACCCCAAAGCGACCAAACCACATGGCACTGCCAAGCAGGCTATTGTAGAAAGGCGTGTTGGCGGAGAGCCCGGCGAAGGCGCTGCCGTTGTTGTTGGCAGCGGAGGACCAGGCGTACAGCACCTCGCTGAAGCCGTGCGCGCCGGGGTTGGAGATACCCGCCCGCCCGGCAACGAGCATGACAGCGACCGCGGTCCCTGCGAGCACCAGGAGCGGCGTGACCAGGATCACCACCGAAGCCATTTTCATTTCGTAGATTTCGAGCTTCTTGCCGAGATACTCCGGCGTGCGTCCGATCATCAGCCCGGCGATGAAAACGGCGATGATGGCGAATACCAGCATGCCGTAGAGTCCTGAACCGACGCCGCCGAACACCACTTCGCCGAGCTGCATGAGCCACATTGGCACCAGACCGCCGAGCGGAGTGAAGGAGTCGTGCATGGCGTTCACCGCACCGCAAGAGGCGGCGGTGGTGATAGTGGCGAACAAGGCCGAATGCACCACACCGAAGCGCGTCTCCTTGCCTTCCATATTGCCCCCGGACTGCAGGGCGCTAGCGTTCTGGTCGACCCCAAGCGCGGCAAAGGCCGGATTACCTTGCTGCTCAAAGTAGACGGCCGCCACAGCCATGACGATGAAGATAAAGGTCATGGCGGCGAGCACCGCCCAGCCTTGGCGCGTGTCGCCTACCATGTGGCCAAAGGTGTAGCAGAGCGCCGCCGGAATCAGCAAGATGGCCAGCATCTCCAGGAAATTGCTGAGCGGCGTCGGGTTTTCGAAGGGATGCGCGGAATTGGCGTTGAAGAAGCCGCCGCCATTGGTGCCCAGCTCCTTAATGGCTTCCTGGGAAGCGACCGGGCCCATGGGAAGGGTTTGCTCGGGGATCGTAACCGCCTCGCTCAAAGGATTGCCGGCCGCGTCCGTGACTGGCTTGCCGCCATCGGCTTTGGGCTGCTCATAGCTCACCGGCTGCAGCAGCGGGACGGTTTTATAGGCGGTGAAGTTCTGGATCACGCCCTGGCTGACCAGACCCAGGGCGAGCACGGTCGAGAGGGGCAACAGCACATAGAGTGTCGTGCGCGTCATATCCACCCAGAAATTGCCGATGGTTTCCTCGGCGTGACGCGCAAAGCCGCGGATCAGGGCGATGACCACGGCAATGCCGGTCGCCGCAGACAGAAAATTTTGCACGGCGAGCCCTAGCATCTGGGTAAAATAGCTCATCGTCGTCTCGCCGCCATAGCCTTGCCAGTTGGTATTGGAGACATAGCTGATCGCCGTGTTGAAAGAGGAATCCGCGCTAACGCCCGGCAGATGCTGCGGATTTAAGGGGAGTAACACTTGCAGTCGCTGCAAGGTAAAAACGGCCAGCGCGCCGAACAGATTGAACCAGAGGACGACGAGAGCATAATGGGTCCAGCGCATTTCCTGGTTCGGGTTGACACGGCTGCACCGGTAGATCAGGCGTTCGACCGGCGCCAACCATCGGTTGACAGCCGACCGCCCTTCATATACCCGGGCCATATAGCCGCCCAAGGGCTGCACCAGCCCCAGCAGGACGGCGATATACAGGCCGATCTGTAACCCACCATACATCGTCATCAGAATTTCTCCGGAAACAGCAGAGCGACCACGAGATAGATGAACAAGCCCAGCGCAAGCACCGCACTCAACAGATAAAGCCAGCTCATCGCTACCCCCGCAGCCGTTCCAGGCCGTAAACCAGCCCGACGGTCGACACGAAAAAGCTGATGAGCAGTGTGAGATAGAAAACGTCCATAGCGCCCCACCTTCGGTTTTATCGACAGACGGCATTACCTTAGCGGGGAAGGTGATAAAAAATCCCTCAAAATCACCAGCCGGGCCATAAGAAAAACATAAAGATTCGGCCGCACCGGATGACGCCCGGCGCCCCACCTGGCTTCCAGGCCCGATGCTACGGCCCGCGGCTAAGCGACAGACCAGCTATACAAGGAGTAACCGCGCCTTTCGTCGAAACGAGCGTTGTCACTGGCTTGAGTGGGAGAGGATGGGTAGACTTGCGCTGACTCAATCGCCCGTCGTTATAACGTTTGCTGCCATTACTGGAGGAGAACTATGGGCTACGCACATCGCTCTGAGGGCAAGCGCCGGATTAAGCTGACGGACGTCGACCCGGCAGATGATGCCGGATTAAAGCGTGCAGAAGCCGAGAAAAAGACAGCGCGGCTCATCGAAGAGCTGATAGAGCTGCAGGAACTTCTTTACGCGGTGCGGCTGCAGCGTGTGCTGATCGTCCTGCAGGGGCGCGATACCAGCGGCAAGGATGGCACGATCCGCCATGTGGCGGGTCCTTTAGACTCGCAGAGCTGCTCGGTCGCTTCTTTTAAGGTCCCCACCGAAGACGAGCTCGCCCACGATTTCCTCTGGCGCGTACACGCGCAAACGCCGCCAGCGGGCCATATCAAAATCTTCAACCGCTCGCATTATGAG
>CADDZF010000168.1 GCA_902812445.1 Methylococcaceae bacterium
CATCAGCACGGTGGCGAAAACGTACACGACCAGGGCCATGCCGCCGCCTTGCCCGCCTGGCGCTCTGTCACCGCACCGGTGGGCGATGGCCTGAGGAGCATCGGTTAACGCGAACGCATGAAAATCCCTTACGCCTACACCTGGAAAAACCTGTGGGCGAGAAGGCTGACCACCGCCCTGACCGCCGGCGGCATGGCCCTGGTCGTGTACGTTTTCGCCACCGTGCTGATGCTCACCGAAGGATTGCGGCAGACGCTGGTCGCCACCGGCAGCCCGGATAACGTGATGGTCATCCGCCGCGGCGCCGACACCGAGGTGCAGAGCTCAATCGAGCGGGATCAGGCCGCCATCGTCGAGAGCTTGCCGGAAATCGCCATGGCCGCCGCCGGCGTCAGGCAGGTCTCGAAAGAAACGCTAGTGCTCATGACCCTGCCCAAGCGGGACAGCGGCAAGCCGTCCAATGTCACGATTCGCGGGCTCTCCGGCGTCGGCTTCTCGCTGCGACCGCAGGTACGCTTGAGTCAGGGTCGCCTGTTCCGGCCCGGCTCGTCCGAGATCATCGCCGGCACCAAGATCGCCGAGAATTTCAGCGGTGCAGGCATCGGCGAGACGCTGCACTTCGGCATGCGCGACTGGACCGTGGTGGGCGTGTTCGATGCCGCCAGCACCGGTTTCGGTTCCGAAATCTGGGGCGATGTGGAACAGCTCATGCAGGCGTTCCGGCGGACGGCGTATTCCTCTGTCATCTTCAAGCTGGCCGACCGTGGCGATTTCGCCGAGGTCGAGCGGCATATCGAGGGCGATCAGCGGCTCAAGCTGGACGCCAAGCGAGAGACCGTCTTCTACGCCGAACAATCGGAACTGATGGCCAATTTCCTGAATATCCTGGGCCTAACGCTGAGCGCGATCTTCTCGATCGGCGCCATCATCGGCGCCTTGATCACGATGTACGCCTCGGTCGCCAGCCGCACCCGCGAGATCGGCACGCTGCGCGCCTTGGGCTTTCAGCGCAGCAGCATACTCGGTGCCTTTCTCGTGGAATCGCTGTTGCTGGGACTGGTCGGCGGCCTGATCGGCCTGATCTTTGCCTCCATGATGCAATGGCTGACGGTCTCCACCATGAATTGGCGCACCTTTGCCGAGCTCGCCTTCCGTTTCACTTTGACCCCGGGAATCGCCTTCAAGTCGCTCGCCTTCGCGCTGCTGATGGGCTTTTTCGGCGGCTTTCTCCCCGCCGTGCGTGCCGCCCGGATGAACATCATCGATGCGCTGCGGGCGGCCTGATGCGCCTCCACATCACTGACTGAGGGGACGGTCGGCGCCACATCGCCAGCACGCCGTGAACTGAGCATCGAGCCGCTCGCCACAGCCCGAGCAGGTCCAAGGCTCGGAACCTGCCGAAGGATCACCCCCTTCGAAAGTCGCAATGACCGCCAGTGCCTTTCGCTGCTGGCCGTCATCGACGATCCAGACCGAGGGCAAGGAGTCCAGGGTAATCGGCAGTTCACCGAGAGCGCCAAATAATGCTTCGCCCCGCACTTCGGCCTCGATGCCATTGGCTTCGAGAAGGCCCTTGACGAAATGCGCTTCGAAAGGATGTTGCGCGATAAACACCTGGATCACAGGGGGCCTCTATGGGAATTGCCGTTCCCTGCGCTCATCTCGTAGCGAATGGTGAACGGCATGGAACCGCCATAGGACGGGATGCCTTCCCGCATGTCCAGCAGCAAGGGGTTCATGATTGCGGCCGTGCTCGCAAAAATGCCGTTAAAGCCGTGTAAAGGCCATTTTTTCTGCCGTGTCCGAGCGGAGAACGGAAGGCTGCAGCGACCAAAGATCAGCAGGCGCCGGCGAAGTTCCAGCTGGCGCCATGACTCAGCACAAGCTTTCGGTAAATTCTTAAGGTTTCGCAGGCTAGCCTCCCCGGGAAGCCAATATACCGAAAATGCGGCGGGATCGCCAAGCCTCTGGGCTCAAGCCCTTGCGCTGGCACGTCTCACAGCAGCCGGGCTCATCAGGACCGCGTGGAAACGCGCCCCGGCTAACTGGCGATGCCCGCATTCGTGGGCAACACGGGCATTCACCGGCATGTCACGACGCTGCAACAACGCTGACACATCGGGCTAGTATACCGTCGCCGAACGACTTCCTTTTCGAGACACCCTTTAAGCGTTGGAGGCGACGGCACATGAACTCGAAATTTTCAGTTAAACGCAAGGCGATGTCTTTTCTGCTGGGCGCTCTGTTGGGGGCGGGCTCCCCGCTCATGGCCGACTCAGCGCCTCCCATGGACACCCCGCTGAGCCCGGGCGAGCTGCTGCCAACCGGCCAGCGCATTACGCCTGAAGCCAGCGCAGGCGCGATCTTTCAATTCCTTAATCCGGATTTGCCCACCCGCCCGGAATTCACGACAGGTCAGGCGGTCTCCACCAGCGTGAGCCCTGATGGCAACATGTTTCTGATTCTCACCAGCGGCTATAACCGCAACTTTGGACCGGACGGGAAGGCTATACCCGAAGAATCCAAAGAGTATGTCTTCATCTATGACGTCTCGGGAGAAGCGCCCGTCAAAAAACAGGTAATCCAGGTTCCGAATACCTACAGCGGCATCACCTGGAGCCCCACTGGCAACGAGTTTTATGTATCGGGCGGCCGGGATGACGCTATCCACGTATACGGAAAAGGGGGAGCTGTGTGGACCGAGACAGCGACCATCCCGCTCGGTCATACGGCCGGCCTGAACGATGTACGCCCAGTTGCTGCAGGTGTTGCAGTGACGGCCGACGGCAGGCACCTTTTGGTGGCTAATCTGCAGAATGACAGCGCGAGCTGGGTCGATGTTGAAACCCGCGCCGTTGTCGACATCGATTTGCGCCCGGGCAAGGTGAATCCGGCCGATGCAGGAAGGCCGGGCGGCGAATACCCGTTCTGGGTGGCGATCAAGGGAAACGAGCGGGCCTATGTCACGAGCCAGCGCGATCGCGAAGTGGTGGTGTTGAATGTCTTGGGAAATCAACCCGCCGTGGTCGGGCGGGTCGCCGTCGGCGGCCAGCCGAATAAGATGATCCTGAATCGGGATCAGACCCGTTTGTTCGTCGCCAATGGCAACAGCGACAGCGTCTCGGTCATTGATACCGCCAGCGACCGGGTAATCGAAACCATTCCCGTAACCGCGCCCCGGGTCATACTGCCGGAAGCAGGCAAGCTGAGGGGAGCCAACCCGAATAGTCTGGCGCTGACGCCGGATGAGCGTCTCCTGCTCGTCACCAACGGCGGAATGAACGCCGTCGCCGTCATTCATCTGGGGCATCTGGCGTCCGGTCAGCAGAGCGAAAACGAAAAGCCGAAGGCCGCACGGAAGAGCAAGCCGATGGGTCTCATTCCCACCGGCTGGTATCCGAATTCGGTCAGCACCAGTAAAGATGGCCACAGGCTCTATATCGTGAACGGCAAGAGCAATGCAGGTCCCAATCCCGGCGCGTGCCGCAATACGACTTCCATTGCGCCCGGTTCGCTCAATGCTTGTCGTGCGAACAATCAGTACGTCTGGCAGCTCACCAAGGCGGGTTTCCTGACCCTGCCTTTCCCCCAGGCCGGAGAACTGCTTCGGCTGACCTTACAGGTGGCTCATAACAACGGTTTCTCCGTGGCAGAGCGCCTCCAGACGTGGAAGCACACCGTGGCGTTCCTGCGGGGTCGCATCAAGCACGTGATTTACATCGTCAAAGAAAACCGCACCTATGATCAGGTGCTGGGCAACCTCGAAAGCGGCAACGGCGATCCGAGTCTTGCGATCCTGGCTCCCTACAGCCCGAACCATCAGCAGCTTGCCCGCCAGTTCGTGAATCTCGACAATTTCTATGACAGCGGCGAAGTGAGTGGCGATGGCTGGAACTGGAGCACTGCGGCGCGTACCACTGACTACACGGAAAAATCCGTTCCCGTCAACTACGCCGGACGCGGGCTCACCTATGACTGGGAAGGCACCAATCGCAACGTCAATGTGGGCCTGCCGACGCTTGCAGAGCGCCTGAAGTACCAGCCCGACCTGCCGCTGGATCCAGATCTTTTGCCCGGTACGGCGGATGTCGCAGCGCCGGATACGGCCGAGGAGGCGGGCGCCGGCTATTTGTGGGATGGGGCGCTACGGGCGGGTCTTCGCATACGTAACTACGGCTTCTTCGTCAATAATCTCAACGAGGTGACAGCCCATCCTCACGCCGAGGGCATCGAGCAGGCGGTAGCCCGGAAACAGGCGCTGGCTCCCCATACCGACCGCTTTTTTCGCAGCTTCGACCAGAATAACGCGGACTTCTATCTTTTCAAGGAATGGGAGCGGGAATTCGATGAGTATGTTAAGAACGGTAACTTGCCGCATCTTTCCTTCCTCCGGCTGCCCCATGATCATTTCGGAAGCTTCGCCACCGCAAGGTTCGGGGTGAACACCGTCGAGACGCAAATGGCGGACAACGATTACGCCACAGGTCTTGTGGTGGAGAAGGTCGCGAAGAGCCCCTACAAGAACGATACCCTGATCTTCGTGGTCGAGGACGATGCTCAGAACGGCGCCGATCATGTCGATGCCCACCGGAGTATCGCCTATGTGGCGGGGCCTTACGTGAAACAGGGCGCCCTGGTGTCCAGTCACTACACCACCGTCAGCCTCGTGCGCACCATCGAGGAGATCGTGGGCATCAAGCCCATGGGCCTCACCGATGGCCTCGCTGCGCCCATGGCGGATATCTTCGACCAGGGGCAGAAAAACTGGGACTACCAGGCCATCGTGCCGCAGGTCCTGTACACGACTCAGCTGCCGCTGCCACCGCAGCAAACGGCCGGTCTCATCAATCCCTGCGGCGCTACGCCCAAACGAAACGCAGACTATTGGGCCGCGGCGATGGAAGGCCAGAATTTTATCGCCGAAGATCGTCTGGATGAGCCCCGCTTTAACCGCGCCTTGTGGCTCGGGCTCAAGGGCGAAAGCGTTCCCTATCCGGAAATCCGGCATGGGCTAAATCTGCGCGAAGGCCGCACGAGTGCGTTGAAAACTCATCGCCAGCAGGTGCCAGCGGAATGCGGCAATAACGCCCTTGCTTCCAGCCGATAGCGTGCTTGGGGCCTATCGGCCCGGCTCGATGAAGAAACCGGCGGAGTTTCGAAGGCTCCGCCGGCTTTGCCGCAGCACGCCGCCACATTCATTTGCTGCAACGATCGGCGGACCATGGAAAGCTCAGTGAAAGGAATCACTAGCCACGGCCTTGGCCTTGCTTTCAGTATTTGGCTTCCGATGGCATCGTCCGATCCAGCGGCGATGTTGCCCGATACGGTCGTCACCGCCACACGGACGGAGCGGAGCCTTTTTGATGTGCCGCAGGCGACAAGCCTTGTCGATGAGGCGGAGATCGATCGTTCTCTTGAGTCCATGACTCCCGATCTATTCCGCTATGTTCCAGGGGTCTACATCCAGAAAACCAATCTGGCTGGAGGCTCGCCTTTTATCCGCGGTCTAACCGGGAAGCAGGTGTTGATCCTCATCGATGGCGTCCGTCTCAACAACTCCTTTTACCGGTTCGGCCCCCATCAGTATCTAAACACCATCGATCCGCACATCATCCAGCGGATCGATGGTGTTTAGATAC
>CADDZF010000169.1 GCA_902812445.1 Methylococcaceae bacterium
GATCAGGACTCCACGGCCGTTTCGCGGATACGCCTTCGAATCGGTCCACTCCATCGGGCATCATGGCAGCCGGCTCGTGTCCAGGACGCCCAGCGCCTGCGCCAAGCGCGCTTTGCCGATATACCAGTTGTAGCGCGACTGTACCTGCTGGAAACGGGCGTCGGCGAGACTGGCCTCTGCGCTGAGCAGATCAAGGATGTTGCCGGCCCCCGCCTTGTAGCGACCGAGGGCCACTTGTTCGGCCTGGGCCGCGCTGGCCAGCAAGTCTTCGCTGCTCCTGAAAGTCTCACCCGCGGTATTGAGATCGTGGTAGGCGCGCCAGACGTCGAGCGCGACCGATTGGTCGAGGCGGTCACGGTCGGCCTCTTGCAGCGCCAGTTGCTCTTTCGCGCCGCGGATCTGATAAGTATTGGCAAACCCGGTGAACAGGGGAACGTTGACCTGAACGCCGACCGACCAGCTATCGATCGTCCGCACAGTGCTGGACTGCGCATAAATGTAATTGCCGACCAGGGACAGCGTGGGCAGACTGCTGGAGCGCGACGCCCTGACCGCGGCTTCGCCCGCTTTCACCTGGGCTTCCGCGGCGGCCAAGTCCGGACGCAGGGTCTTGGCTTGCTCGATCAGGGCGCGGATATTGCGTTCCCGCTCATCGTCCGGCCGTTCGAGCGTGGGCGCCTGGATGCGCGGCGCGCGATCGGGATCGAGCCCCAAGACATTGGCCAGCGAACCCAGCGCGATGTTCGCATCGCCTTCGGAGCGGCGCCGGTTGAGTTTCGACTGCGCATAGGCCGTTTGCGCCTGTAATGCGTCGGCCCGCGCGGCGGCCCCGATCCGATAACGAAAGGTGGCGGCTTCCAGCGCTTCTGCGCTGGAGCGTTCTGCCGCCGTGGCGGCTTCCAGCGCCGACTGCGTGGCGAACCACTGGTAGTAGGCCTGCACCGCGGCGAGCAGCACGGTCTGCAGCATCGCGCTATGGCTCCAATCGGCCGCTTCCAGGGCGCGGTAGGCGTTCTCCAGTCTGGCCTTGCGGCCGCCGAAGTCGAGCAGCAGATAGTTCAGGCTGAGCGCAGCGGTGACCCGGTTCTGGTCGGCTTGCCGCAGGGCACCGCCGCCACCCGTGGTGGGAATCAGATTCTGCAGGGTGCTGCTCGAGGTGTTATGGTTTCGCGAAGCCGACGTCGTAACATTCAGCGTGGGCAGATAGGCCGCTCGGTTGATCCCCACTTGCGCCGCCTGAAAGCGCGCGTTGGCCCAGGTTTGGCGGGTCTGCGGATTGTGGCACAAGGCCCGGTTGACGACGTCGAGCAAGCTCCAGGCGGCGTCCGCGCGCGGCTGCTGGAGGCAGGGATCGGCGGCATCCGGCCGGCCATACGAGCGGGCCGGACTCCCGCTGGTCAGTTCCCGGGTCGAGAGCGGGTCTTCCAGCCAAGATTGTGCTCCGGCGTGGACTGCTTCCCCGAGTGCCGCGAGACCCACGGCAAGGCCAAGCGCCGGCCAGCGCCGAAGGAGAGGTTTTTTCCGCATTTCTCAGTGGCCGGACTTGGCGAACAGCCGTCGGCGTCCGTCCGCCGAGATGCCGGTGGCCGCCTCCAGCATGACCGCTTGGATGGCGCCCTGCAGCGCCGTCATCGCGGCGCGGTTATCGGCAAAGGCCTTTTCCAAGGCGAGCCGGTTCAAAGGTTCCTCGGCCATGCTCTGGCGCAGCCCGGCGCGCGCTTTTTGGTACTCCTCGATGCGCGAGGCGAGTTCGCGCCGGTGCGCAGCGAACGCCCGTTGCAGCGATTTCGCATCATCTTTGGACAAGCGCCGGGCGAAGCGCTCCTCGATGGCTTCGATCGACGACCAGTGATGATAAGAATCGCCCTGTAGGGCTCGTATGCCGATCGCCGTGAGCAGGAAGATATTGAGCGCCAGGGACAGAATCAGAACGGTCATCCCCGTTTTGCCGGAAATGCTGAGACCTTTCATGGATCGCTGGCATCCTCCTGCATCAGGGCGAGGTCGACGAACGCGAGCCATTCATCCGCGGCGCTCGCCGATTGCGGCGCCGCCCAATCGCTGGCGCCCGCGATCCAGCCAAGCGCCAGCGCCAGGGCGATCGCCACGAAGCCGGGCCAAAGCCGTGAAATAAACCACGGGTTGACCGCGGGTCCCTTTCCGGGTGGCTCCTGCGGCAGCGTGCGGGCATGCTGGACGATGCGCCGGGCCAAATCCGCGGCGGCCGGCTCGATGCTCCATGACTCGAGCAGCCGGTCAATCGCCTGGTCGTCGGCATGACGCCCGCGGTGCGAGCACCGGCCGAGGACCCGCCGCGTGAACCTCAGCCCGCGATGGAGTAATCGTTTGACGCGCTCGAGGCGCGGTCTGATGAGGCTAGGCATGCCGTGTTCCTCTCCTTACTAACGCTCGATCAACGCCGCGAGGCGTCCCCGCAGGCTTCGACGGGCGCGTACCAGCAGCGCTTCCAGGGCGCCGACACCGACCCCTAGGATCTCCGCGGCCTCCAGGTTGCTGAATCCTTCGTAGTAGCACAGCGCCAGCGCCGTGCGCTGACGGAACGGCAGGCGCCGGACTTCGGCCGCCACGCGCTGGCCGATCTGTTGGCGCTGGATGCAGCTTTCCACGTCCGCGCGCGGGGCCGTATCGGCGAGTTCCGCCACCCGTTCCAGCGCTTCGCCGCGGTGCTTGCGGACGTGATCAATGCTGAGATTGACGATGATCCGCGAAAGCCAGGTCGTGAAGCACCCGCGCTCCGGCTGCCAGCGGGATGCCCGCACCCACAGGCGGAGAAACGCTTCCTGAACGAGGTCCTCCGCTTCTGCACGGTCTCCGGTGATCCGCTGCGCCAGCCGATACAGGCGATCGACATGACGGTGCACCAGGATGCAATAGGCGTGATGATCTCCGTCGGTGAGGCGGCTCATCAAGGCGTCATCGCTCAGGATGGCGGTAGGGTCCAAGGCGGCTTGCCGTTTTCGTTCAGACGCCCGATCCGGCGGTCGCGGCGGTGACCCGGTCAGTTTCGCCTCGAGCCGCACGCTCTGCGCTACCGGATGCTCCATCCTCGCACCCGCAGGATCGCCGCGGCGGTCGCGCAATTGGCGGAGCGATTCAGCCATGCTGTCGGCTCTTAACAAAAAATTGCATTACGCGATTTATACGGTGCAGCGAGGAAAAACCTACGGTCTGCCGCAGCCGGCTCTGTCAAGTGCTCGCCGGGTTCGGCAAAACGCTATTTCGAAATGGTGATGCTCGGTACGCCGGTTTGCGGCAGTTCGGTCAAGGTCATCTGGAACAACTGATAGAGTAGCCGAAACCCCTCCCGGTTCCATTGATAGCCCTGCTCGGGACGCAGGGCGTAGTAGCGGCCGTTGTAGCGAATGGCAAGGTCGGCGCCGGCCGGCGCGTGCGCCGATTCGGACAGCGCCATCGCGTACGCCGGATTCTCGCTCACCTGCGGGGTACGGGGGTCTTTCGCGACGTCGTATTCGGGCTCTTCGGCGAGACCCCGGCCGAGAAAGTTCAGCACGTTGTGAAAGCTGCGTAGGCGGAACTTGCCGCGCAAAGGGTACTCGCCGCCGGGATAGCCGGGCCGGATATCGACCGCCAGATCATTCGGCGCGCCTTTTTCAACTTCATCGTTCAGGCGTATGCGCTCTGCAGAGGACAGTTGGTCGGGATCGTAATTAGTGATAAGAATCCGCCCGGTGACCGGTTTCGCCAGTTGATAAAGCTGACGGCGCGCATCGTAGGCGAGAGAAAATTCCTTCTCGAGAGCTTGGAATCCTTCCGCCGTCATCGCGCTCGCCGGCAAGGTCCAGTGCCGGTCGAAAATCAAGGGCTCGACGTACAGCTCGTTGCGGTCCTGCACCGAGGACAGGTGCAGGACGATACGCCGAAACATGGCGTAACCATTGCGGCTGGACGGCCGGTTGACAAAGGCGAGTTCGCGGTCTCCCTGCTGGACGCGGAATTCACCCGCCGTCAAGCGCAGCAGTAGATCGATGTCGACCCCCTGCCGCAGCAGCAGGGTCAGCTTGTTTTCCTCCAGCGGCGCCAACAGGCGTTTGGTAAATTCTTCACCTTCAATGGGCACGATGCTGATCGTCGGGTTCTCGGTGATGCTGCCGCCGAACACGGGGACCAGGGTCGTGCCGTTGCTCCCGGTGAGGGGCGGGGTAGCCCCCGCGCTGGCCTGAAAGCTAAATGTGGCGGCGATGTTAGAGACGCCGGTAAAGTGGATCGACTGGTGGTGGCGCGCCCGGGCAATATTCAGCAGGATCTGCTTGGACAGCACGTCGGTGGCGGTCTTGTCGTAAGCGATCACCGCTCGGTCCAGCGCCATCGGCGAAAGACAGCCCGACAGTGTCGCAACGAGAGTCGGCAGCAGCGCAGTGTGGATTATTCGCATGCACTACTCGCGGGGAGCGCCGGCGGGCGGGATCTCGTTCAGCCGCAAAAAATCCGGGCTCGGTGCCGCAGGAGAATTCCTCGCGAGGCGCCTCGCCGCGGTGTTCGCCGCTTTCACGGTGCTGCCCGCTTGTGGCCAAGGCCGGTCGCGTTCGCCAAGCGACGGCGCTAATGCAGGGGCACCGCGCTGAGGTGCGGCTTGTCGGTCAGCAGTCTGGCGAAATAAGCGATGGTGCGCCCGAGTCCTTCATCTAGCCCGATCCTGGGCTGCCACTCCAGGCGCGCTCGCGCCAGCGTGATGTCGGGCCGCCGTTTGAGCGGATCATCGCTCGGCAAGGGCCTGAATACCAGGGAGGAGCTGGAACCGGTCAAGTCGATGACCTTTTCCGCCAGTTCGAGCATGGTGGTTTCCTCCGGGTTGCCGAGATTCACTGGTCCGGGGAAATCATCGGGCGTCGCCATCAAGCGAACGAACGCCTCGATCATGTCGTCGACGTAGCAAAACGAGCGAGTCTGTCCACCGTCGCCGTAGATCGTGATCGGTTCGCCCATGAGGGCCTGCATGATGAAGCTGGAAACCACGCGGCCATCGTTCGGGTGCATGCGCGGGCCGTAAGTATTGAAAATCCGCGCCACCTTGATGGTCAGGCCATGCTGGCGGCGGTAATCCATGAACAGGGTTTCGGCGCAGCGCTTGCCTTCATCGTAACAGGCGCGCAGCCCTAGCGGGTTGACGTTGCCGCAGTAGTCCTCGGTCTGCGGATGCACCGCCGGATCGCCGTAAACCTCGCTGGTGGAGGCCTGGAAAATCTTCGCTTTCAGGCGCTTGGCCAAGCCCAGCATGTTGATCGCGCCGTGCACGCTGGTCTTGGTCGTCTGCACCGGATCGAACTGGTAGTGGATCGGCGAGGCCGGGCAGGCCAGGTTATAAATCTCGTCGACCTCCACATAGAGTGGAAAAGTAATGTCATGGCGCAGCACCTCAAAAAAAGGTTCGCCGTGATGATGGGCGATGTTGGCCTTGCTGCCGGTATAGAAATTGTCGATACACAGGACGTCGTGCCCCATGGCCAGCAGGCGGTCGCACAGGTGCGAGCCGAGAAAGCCAGCGCCGCCGGTAACCAGTATTCGTTTACGCTCGATCTCTCGCATGGCTGTTCCTTTTGATAGTGTCTGCAAAAAACCCGCACGCCGCTCCGATGCCGGATTCCGCCTCATCATACAC
>CADDZF010000170.1 GCA_902812445.1 Methylococcaceae bacterium
CACCTTCTGGTTCATGGAAGAGCTGTTTGTGGCGCCGCTGCATTACGGCTTTGTGATCTTTGGTTGGTTAGCCCTGGCGATCTCGGGTGTTTTGCTGCAGGTTTTTGCCAGCTTTGCGAACCTGATCGGCAAGGATTTGGTGCCGGAGCTTCAGTCGGAGCGGTCCAGCGCTTAGCTAGCTTAAAGGATTCTGGATGATCCGTGATAAGCTGCGGTAAGTTATAGCATTTAGTTAGAAAGATCCGTTTCAATAAGATTGGGCTTTAGGGGCCGCTGTTCCATTGCGTTGAGAGCGCAGCGGACAGCGGCTTTCTAAATTGGGGTTCGCTCTCGCGAGCCGGCGGTTTTCTGTCTTGTGGCGAAAACGCCGCTCAGGGCTTTAATGTTTCCATCGGCCGTCTGTGCGGCACATCTTTACGGGGTCCTGTCCGAGCGGTCACGATTTGCTGCAGGCGATCCACCTCTTCCAAATTGAGCCGTACCTCCTGCTGTGGGAACGGAATCTCAATGCCTTCCTTCTGGAATGCTTCCTCGATCTCGAAACAAAGCTCGCTAGTCACCGTGAGCACTTTTTCAACATCATTGATGAAGGCGCGCAGTTCGAAATTCAGCGCGCTTTCGCCAAAGCCCGTCAGCAGTACCGCGGGCGGTGGCTGTCGCAGAACTTCGGAGTGCGACTTGACGATATCCAGCAGTATCTGGCGCACCTTTTTGGTATCCGTCCCATAGGCCAGGCCGAGCGGCAAGACGATGCGTCCCTCCTTGTCTGCATAGGTCATGTTTCTCACCGGGTTTGAGATCAGGTTCGAATTCGGGATAAACACCGATGCGCGGTCGAAGGTCATGATCTCGGTCGCCCGTACGCTGATCTTCCTGACATAGCCTTGGTATTCGCCGACCACCACCCAGTCGCCGACCTTGATCGGCCGCTCGATCAGGAGAATCAGCCCGGATACGAAGTTATTGACGATGTTCTGCAGGCCGAAACCAATGCCAACGGAGAGGGCGCCGGCGATGATCGCCAGGTTGGACAGATCAATCCCCATCATCGACACGGCCAACGCTGCCGCCACGATGAAACCCAGGTAGCCGACTGCGGAACGTATCGAATTGCGCAGGCCAATATCGAGCCGTGTGCGCGGGAAAATTCGTTTCTCCAGCAGCCGTTGCACGATACGGGTAGCGGCGAGTAAAGCGATAAAGACGAAAGCTCCGATCAATAATGCGGCGATGGAAATCCGTATGCTGCCGACGTGAAAACCGAGCAGGGCGCTGCGCAGCCATTCCGCCAGATCATCACGTCCGGCACCCCACAACACCAGCAGAGCGACGAAACCGAGCAAAAAAATAACCAGGCTGATGCCGCTGCCCAGCCAGAACTTGAGCATATCGGCGCCTTCATCGTTCAACGCCAGGTTCTTGCGGAGTTTCACGCCTATCGGGTACCTTGGGTCCAGCAGGTGCTCGATAAATTCCAAGCTGAGGTTGCGCAGGAGCAGAACGAGCACATACAGACCCAGCGTCAGTACCAACTGGGTCGCCAGCACGCGGGAAAGCGCAACATAGCCGAACAGTGCGGTCAGGGGAATCGCACACACCAAGATCGCCAAAAAGAAGCGCAGTTTCAGCCAGGGCTTCGGCGTCAATTGATCGCCCTTGTCATCGCTATCGCTCGCCTGCCAGTTGCGGCCCCGCAGCAAAATCAGCAGCAGACCCGATATGGCCACGCCGGAGACGAATTTTTGTACCAGCGCCAGTTCCAGCGATACGCTGTAGATCGAATTCAGCTCATCGATCACGCTATCGGCGGCAAACACGGCGGCGATACCGACCACTACCCGGGCGAGCGCGCGCGCGCCGTAGTCATTCAGCGCCACGATACGCCAGCGCGGTTGCCGCGGCGCCAGGGCGGCGCCGCAAAAGGCCGAGACGGTGAACAGCAAGATCAAGGCGATGAGCACCTGTAGGGCGATTCGTTGGGCGGCCTCTGACCACCCATCGGCGCCTAACAGAATCAGGTAAATCGTCACGCAGGCGACCGAAGGCAACAGCATTCTGACAAAGCCGATCAACATGGCTTTGCGCAGCCGCAGCATGCAGTTTGGCTCGGCCACCGCGCTGTCATAGCCAAAGCGGCGCAGCAGCCATGTCCGTAATGGCCAGACCAGCATCAAGGCGATCAACAAACCGACGCCCAGACGCCAGCCCAGCGCTTCCAGCTGCTGGCCAAGTGTTCCGGCGGAGACAGAGTCACGAAAACCTTGCTGAACACCGCTCACGTCGTCGGCCAGCTCGGACCAGGCCTTCTGCCATACCGCCGGCGACAAGGGCGATGGACCGTGGGCCAAAATCCGCTCGGTAAAACGAACCCGGCGAAGTTCGGCGATCGTGTTCAGCAGGCGCTCGGTGCGTGCGGCGACTAATTCGGTCTCCCGGCGCTGCCCCTCGATCACGGCGATCCGCTCGTTGATCGCCTTGCGCTGGGCGGCGACCGCCTCCGGCTCGGGCGGCGCGCCTTCGGCGGGAAGCGGCCCGAGCGCATTGAGGTCTTCGCGCATCAATTCGAGTTCCGAGGAAGCCTGTTCGGCCGAAGATCTCGACTCGACTCGGGTATCCACCAGATCGGCTCGCAGCCGATCGAGCTGGTCGTCCGTCACCTCGGGTTTGCTGAGGGTTTTTTCCGCCCGGTCAAGCAAGGCGTTCCACTCCTTGACCACCCGGCTGAAAGAACGCGCCGGCTCCTGTTCCTGCGCCGATACAAAAGGCAGGGCCAGTGCCAAAAGGAGCAGCAGAGGCCGATAGATCAGGCTATTCATATTGATTTCAAGCAATCCAAACTACCTAGTCTAGCCGATTCAGAGGGTGCGCCGCCGGAACACGCTGGCGAGGCCCACCCGCTTCAATCCCGTACCCAATCCTCTACCAGGCGGCTCGGGATATGCGGCGATTCGCTCGACGGAGGATAGTTCTTGTGAGCCAGAATGCAGTAACACACGCGCAGCGTGTCTAGCACCAGCACCCAGGTAATGGCCAAAAATGCGGCGGTCAGCACGGCATCCAGACGGTCGTTGAAAATGAGCTGCGCCGTCTTGGCCGCCTGATCCGGCGGCAGAAGCCCGGCGGCAAGCTTGCCGGCCAGATCGGCCGCCTGAGCCAGGAAACCGATCCTGGGTTCAGGACTGAACAGCTTTTCCCAAGCTGCCGCGCTGGTGACGATGATGAGCCAGATGAGCGGTAGACCTGTCACCCACACATGACGCGTCTTGCCGGACTTGACCAGAATCGTCGTCGCCACACACAGGGCGATCGCCGCCAGCATCTGATTGGCGATGCCGAACAGCGGCCACAGGCTATTGATCCCGCCCAAGGGATCAATCGTGCCCATGTAGAGAAAATAGCCCCACGCTCCGACTACTGCCCCGCTAGTGAGGAGGACCCCGACCCAGCCAGGGCCCTTCATCGCCGGCACGAAGTTGCCCAGCGTATCCTGCAACATGAAGCGCGCGACACGGGTACCGGCATCGAGTGTGGTCAGAATGAACAGCGCCTCGAACATGATGGCGAAGTGGTACCACAGCGAAAGCAATCCGGACCCAAAGGCGCGGGCGAACAGGCTTGCCATGCCCACGGCCAGAGAAGGTGCGCCGCCCGTGCGGGCGAATAGGGTTGCCTCGCCCATCGTCTGCGCCAGTTGCTGCATCGTATCGAGCGTCACCGGAAATCCCCACGATGAGATCTTGGCGACCGCCTGCGCCGCCTCGCTGCCGACGATTCCCGAAGGACTGTTGATGGCGAAATAAACACCGGGCTCCAGTACGGCGGCCGCGACCATCGCCATGACGGCCACGAACGATTCCATCATCATCGCGCCGTACCCGATGAAGCGGGCATCTTTTTCGTTGGCCAGAAGCTTCGGTGTCGTCCCTGAAGCGATCAGCGCATGAAAGCCCGAAATCGCCCCGCACGCGACGGTGATAAATACGAACGGAAACAGCTTACCGCCGAAAATCGGTCCGCTGCCGTCGGTGAAACGCGTGAGCGCCGGCATTTTGAGCTCCGGGTGCAACATCACGATGGCGACGGCCAGAGCGCCGATGGTGCCCAGTTTCATGAACGTCGAAAGATAATCCCGCGGCGCCAGCAGCAGCCAGACCGGCAGCACCGCGGCGGCAAGGCCGTAGGCGATCACCATCAGCGCGAGCGCAGGGCCATCGTAGTCGAAGCCAGACCGGAGATTCGTCTGGCCATCGATCCAGCCGCCGCCAATGACCGCCAGCAACAACAGTCCGACGCCGAGCATCGTCGCTTCCAGCACGCGGCCGGGCCGGAGGTTGCGCATGTAAAGCCCGATCAGCACCGCGATGGGAATCGTCGCCGCCACCGTGGAGGTCGCCCAAGGACTGTGCTTCATGGCGTTGACCACGACCAGCCCGAGCACGGCGATGAGGATGATCATGATCATCATTACGCCCACCAAAGCCGCCATGCCGCCAACGGGCCCCAGCTCATCCCGCGCTATCTGGCCCAGAGAGCGCCCGTCGCGCCGGAGCGAGCAGAACAGGACGACGAAGTCCTGCACGCAGCCACCGAGCACCGCCCCGAACAGAATCCACAAAGTACCCGGCAGATAGCCGAACTGCGCCGCCAGAGTCGGACCGATCAAAGGGCCCGGTCCGGCGATCGCGGCGAAATGGTGGCCGAACACCACCCAACGATCGGTCGGCACGAAGTCGCGTCCGTCGTTGAAGCGCTCCGCCGGCGTCGCACAGCTTCTGTCCACCAGCAGCACCCGGGCGGCGATGAACGCACTGTAGAACCGGTAGCCCAGGGCGTACACGCAGACCGCCGCGACGATGATCCAAAGACTGTTGACGGTCTCGCCGCGATTGAGCGCGATGCCGCCCAGGACCGCGGCGCCCGCTACAGCAACCGTTAGCCAAAGGATCAAGCTGAATCCGCCACTGCTTTTTTGCTGCCGTTCTTTCATGGTGAGGATTGATAATTCAGCGAACTGGGTAACAAGCGACTAGTTTCCCGCTGAACCATCGCGAGCCCCAGGCGGGCATGCTGCGCCGGAGGACGCAGACGCCATCCCTATCCTGGCCCAAAACGAAGCCGGTTTCCAACCGATCGCAGGGCCCCATCGCCCTATCTCTTCAGCGAAAGTGCATCAGTATATCTGAATAACCGGCTGTTCGGACGCATGATCAAGCTCGCCCGTCACGCCCATCGCCGGTCCATCCCGGGCTTTCGGTACGAGGCCATGACGCCGGGATCGGTGTCCTCGGCTGTAGAAAGTCTCGCGTCTCGTCCAGGTAATGGTCGGGACCGCTGAGGGCGTCTTCTCCGCATCGCCGTCACCCACCGAGCAGAAGACATTCGCGGAAGTATGGTTGGCAGTAACCCTTAATCACGAAGACCTCCACGAAACCGTATTGCTCCTCCGACAAGTGAACGGACGCTTATTATTAAGCGTTCACGCGAAACTGATTTTGTAAGAGGTGCCAAAGCCGTGCATGAGTTTGATGACTTCCTCACGGACCTGCTCCTTGGCCCAGGTTTCGAAGCGACGCCACTGGTATTTGGCGTGCT
>CADDZF010000171.1 GCA_902812445.1 Methylococcaceae bacterium
CACGGAGGCCAAGGCCAGAGCACTGGCGGATAAACTGCGCCAAGCCAAATTTGCCGCATTCGTTGAACCGGTGAAAGGGAAAACCAGCGTCATCTACCGCGTACACGTCGGTCCCGAGCTCGATAAGGGGCGAGCCGAACAATTGCAGCAGCAACTCGAGACTGACGCCAAAATAAAAGGTATCATCGTCCCGCGCCCGTGACGCACGCGCATGGACCGCACCGGGACGTCGAGAGCCCTTGTCGCACGCTTTTTTTAACTGCCCGAGGCGAGGCCGGACCGCGCGGGGAAGGGTTAGGCGGCCTGCAGGATCGGCTACTTGATGACGGCTCTGTTATGCGGCAAGTAAACTCCCTTGATCTGGATTGATTACGCCATCATTGGGCTGATCGCCCTCTCCGCTGTCTTCGGCTTGACGCGTGGCTTTATCCGCGAGGCGTTTTCACTACTCGGCCTGGGGGTGGCGATTTGGGTATCCATGCAGTACGGCAAAGCGCTTGCAGGTCATTTTGACAAAGTCATTCCCGTCCCGTCGGTAAGGCTGGTGGCGGCATTTGCGGTACTCTTCATCACGACGCTGATGTTGGCTGGATTGGTCGCTCGTCTCTTGAGTCAACTGGTGATGACGACCGGGTTGACGGGCACGGATCGTATCGTGGGCCTCCTTTTCGGTGCCGGGCGCGGAATTGTGATCGTCGCGCTGCTGGTCTTTCTCGGCGGATTGACGCCATTGCCGAACGATCCGTGGTGGAAGGAATCAAAGTTGATTCCTTCCTTTCAATCCTTGGCGCTATGGTTGCGCGACCGGCTCCCACCGGCATCGCGAGCTATCTGAGGTATCGCTAGTTCGGTTTTTCCAGGAGGTAGACAAGTCATGTGCGGCATTGCCGGTATCGTTTCGAAGGACAGCGTCAATCAGGAACTGTATGAGGCACTGACGGTATTGCAGCACCGCGGCCAGGACGCCGCCGGTATCGTCACCTGCGAGGGCGACCGGATGCACCTGCGCAAGGACAACGGGCTGGTGCGCGACGTTTTCCAGACCCGCCACATGATCAAGCTGACGGGGCGCATGGGCATAGGACACGTGCGCTACCCGACCGCAGGCTGTGCCAGTTCCGCGGAAGCCCAGCCGCTTTACGTCAATTCTCCTTATGGCATCACGCTCGCACATAACGGCAATCTGACCAATGCCGAGGCGCTCAAGCACGAGCTGTTCGTCGAGGATCAACGCCATATCAACACCGATTCCGACTCCGAAGTCTTGCTCAACGTGTTCGCTCACGAGTTGCAGGGGCTGAACAAGTTGCGCATCAACGCCGATGACGTGTTCCAGGCGGTGAAGGCGGTGCACCGGCGCTGTCGCGGCGCCTACGCGGCCGTGGCGATGATCACCGGCTTTGGCATTCTCGGTTTCCGCGACCCCTATGGCATCCGTCCGCTGATATTCGGAGAGCGAAAAACCGCGGCGGGCACGGATTACATGATCGCTTCGGAAAGCGTCGCGCTCGACGTACTGGGCTTCAAGCTGATCCGCGACGTGCAGGCCGGGGAAGCGGTGTTCATTGAAAAGAACGGCACCCTGCACACCCGCCGCTGCGCCGAGCGCGGCTTCCATTCCCCGTGCATTTTCGAATACGTCTATCTGGCCCGCCCCGACTCCATTATCGACAATATTTCGGTCTACAAGGCGCGTCTGCGCATGGGGGACAAGCTCGGGGATAAGATCCTCCGCGAGCGGCCCCATCACGACATCGACGTCGTCATTCCGGTTCCGGATACCAGCCGCACGGCCGCGCTGCAGCTCGCCAACAAGATCGGCGTGAAGTACCGCGAAGGCTTCATCAAGAACCGTTACATCGGCCGCACTTTCATCATGCCGGGACAGCAGATGCGGAAAAAGTCGGTGCGCCAGAAGCTGAACGCCATCGATCTCGAATTCAAAGACAAGACCGTGCTCCTGGTCGATGACTCCATCGTGCGCGGCACTACCTCCATGCAGATCATCCAGATGGCGCGCGATGCCGGCGCAAAAAAGGTCTATTTCGCCTCCGCCGCACCGCCGGTGCGCTTTCCCAATGTCTACGGGATCGACATGCCGGCCGTCAACGAGCTCATCGCGCACGGCCGCACCGAGCAGGAAGTGCAAACCGAACTGGGCGCCGACTGGCTGATTTACCAGGATCTCGGCGACCTGATCCGGGCGGTGCAGAAAGGCAATCCGTCTATCAAACGGTTTGATACGTCATGTTTCGACAACGATTATGTCACCGGCGACATCGAGCAGCCTTATCTGGACAGCCTTGGCAGCTGCCGTTCCGATCTGGCCACAGCGGAACGGGAGGAAGAAACCTCGATCATCGAGCTTTATAACGCCGTGTGAGCGGCGTGCGCACTTCACAAGGATCAGCCAATGACTTGCAATTGGAGCGAATTTTCTCTGGAGACCCAGGGCATCAGGGCCGGACAGACGAGAACGGCCGAACAGGAGCACAACGATCCGATTTTCACGACGTCCAGTTATGTCTTCAACAGCGCCGCCGAAGCCGCCGCGCGTTTCTCCGGTCAATCGCCGGGGAACATCTATTCCCGCTTCACCAATCCGACCGTCAGAGCGTTCGAACAACGGCTGGCCGCCATGGAGGGCGGACAACGCTGCATCGCCGTCGCCTCGGGCATGGCGGCGATCGCCACGGTCGGTTTCGGCCTGCTCAAAGCCGGCGACCACGTCGTTTCCTCCCGCAGCGTATTCGGTAATACGGTTCTGTTGTTGCGCAACTACTTCGCAAAATTCGGCGTCCAGAGCAGCTTCGTCGATCTGGCCGATTTGGCCGCCTGGGAGAAAGCCATCCGGCCGGACACCCGTTTTCTGTTTTTGGAGACACCGTCTAACCCGTTGACCGAGATCGCCGACATCAAGCAGCTGGCGGCGCTGGCGCACGCCCACGGCTGCTTGCTGATCGTCGACAATTGCTTTTGCACGCCCGCGCTGCAGCGGCCGTTGCTGCTCGGCGCCGACATCGTCATTCACTCCGCCACCAAATACCTGGATGGGCAGGGCCGCTGCGTCGGCGGCGCCATCGTCGGCGCACATGACTTGCTCGAAAAGGAAATCTATCCCTTTCTGCGCACCGGCGGTCCGGCCATGAGCCCTTTCAATGCCTGGGTCTTTCTGAAAGGTCTGGAAACCCTGGCCATCCGCATGCGCGCTCATTCGGAAAACGCACTCGGACTGGCCGAATGGCTGGAGCAGCAGTCATGGGTCGAGCGGGTATATTATCCCGGCCTGGCGTCGCATCCACAACATGCACTGGCCCTAAGCCAACAGAAATCAGGCGGCGGCATCGTCAGTTTCGAAGTGGCGGGCGGAAAAGAAGGCGCCTGGAAGCTGATCGATTCGACGCGGCTGCTTTCGGTCACCGCCAACCTCGGCGATGTCAAGACGACCATCATCCACCCCGGAACCACGACCCACGCCCGATTGACCGATGAAGAGCGGGCGGCGGCCGGTATCCGCGACGGGCTGGTGCGTATCGCGGTGGGTCTCGAGAATCTCGGCGAGATCATCCAGGATCTGCAAGCGTTCGCCGCCTGAGGGGTTTACGCTAAACTCGGGACTGTGGCGGCCGAGTTTCGGTTTGCGTGCCGCCCCATCCATTCACCAAGTCAAGGAATCAACCATGAAAGTCTCCGTTTTCGGCTCGGGCTATGTCGGCCTGGTCACGGGCGCGTGTCTTGCCGAAGTTGGCAACGATGTGGTGTGCATCGACATCGACGCTCATAAAATCGCGCGCCTGAACGATGGCGACGTGCCGATTTATGAGCCGGGACTCGACACCCTCATCAAACGCAATATGGTGGCCAAGCGTTTGCGCTTCACCACGGACGTGGATCTTGCGGTCGAGCACGGTCTGTTCCAGTTCATCGCCGTCGGCACGCCGCCGGACGATGATGGCTCGGCCGATTTACGGTATGTACAGGCAGTGGCCAACAGCATTGGCGAGAATATGCGCGAGTACCGGATCGCGGTCGACAAATCGACGGTTCCGGTCGGTACGGCGGACAGGGTGCGCGAAACCATCCAGCGGGCACTGGAAGCGCGCGGCAAGCGGATCGAATTCGACGTGGTGTCCAATCCGGAGTTTCTCAAGGAAGGCGCCGCCATCGATGATTTCATGAAACCGGATCGCATCATCGTCGGCACCGACAATCCGCGCACCACCGAACTCCTGCGCGCGCTTTACGCGCCGTTCAACCGGAATCACGACCGCCTGGTGGCAATGGACATCCGTTCCGCCGAACTCACCAAATACGCCGCGAATGCCATGCTCGCCACCAAGATCAGCTTCATGAACGAACTGGCCAATCTCGCCGAAGTCCTCGGCGCCGATATCGAGAAAGTGCGCCTCGGGATCGGTTCCGATCCGCGCATCGGCTACCATTTCATCTACCCGGGCTGTGGCTATGGCGGCTCCTGCTTTCCCAAGGACGTCAAGGCGCTGGAGCGGACCTCGCGCGATGCCGGTTATCAGGCGCAGCTATTGCAAGCCGTCGAGGCCGTGAATGATCGGCAGAAACGCCGGTTGTTCGACAAGATCTCGGCGTACTACGACGGTGAGCTGCAAGGCCGAACGTTTGCGTTATGGGGCTTGGCGTTTAAGCCGAACACCGACGACATGCGCGAAGCGCCGAGCCGGGCGCTAATGGAAGAGCTCTGGCGAGCGGGCGCTTCGGTCCGGGCGTTCGATCCGGTTGCCATGCACGAGGCGGATCGTCTTTATGGTGAAAGGACGGACTTCGCGCTTTGCGAAAACCCGCAAATTGCCTTGCAGGACGCCGATGGCCTGGTCATCGTGACCGAATGGAACGTCTTTCGCAGTCCGAATTTCGACGACATCAAAGCCGCCTTGAAGCGACCGGCCATCTTCGACGGGAGAAATCTGTACGAACCTCACGACATGAGAATCCTGGGCTTCGACTACTTCGGCATTGGCCGCGGTGACTGCATTGCTTGATCGGTTACTGCGGCAAGACGCATGCCGACAGGAGTTATCTGTCGTCTTGTCAGACAGGTTCGGTCTGCGCGGAATGATTCGGTTCGAAAAGGCGCAACGTCTGTCCTGCGCTACTCCGGTTTAACTGATAGTTCAAGCCACTATGGAACGGCTATTTCGTGCAATAGTACTTGTTTTGAATCGACCGCGGAGCATAATCGGCTTACGTTTCATCGTACTAGACTGAACCCTTGAGCTGAGGAGCTATGGCCGATGTCGCCCGCACGCAAATGCCTCCTTGCCGTGACTTTGCTGACCGGGATATCGGGCTCGAAAGCCGAGCCCCGCTGTGAGGTCTGGATCGCCCAGCTAGCTTCTGCACAGGGGCGGGTCGAGATGCAACCCGGCGAGGGTGTGCGCTGGCGACCGGTTCAGGTCAAGGAAGTCTTCTGCCAGGGCGACAAGCTGAGGACCTGGGAGAGGAGCCGGGCCAGTCTGGCGCTGACCGATGAGACCTATCTCGATGTGGATCAACGCACCACCGTCATCTTCTCGGACTTAAGGCCGAAGCAGCCG
>CADDZF010000172.1 GCA_902812445.1 Methylococcaceae bacterium
CCGCGGTCTAACCGGGAAGCAGGTGTTGATCCTCATCGATGGCGTCCGTCTCAACAACTCCTTTTACCGGTTCGGCCCCCATCAGTATCTAAACACCATCGATCCGCACATCATCCAGCGGATCGAGGCGGTGCGCGGGCCGACTTCGGTCCTTTACGGCAGCGATGCGCTGGGGGGCGCCATCAACATCATTACCCGCAAGCGAAACGATTTCTCCAAGCCTTCGGCGCTCGGCGGATTGCTCGCGGCCCACTTCGAAAGCGCCGCGGAAGCCGGGGTCTATCGCGGCCAGGCGGAAGGCAACTGGCAAAATCTTGGATTTTTGGCAGGGGCCACCGGCAAAACCTACGATGATCTGAACGCCGGCGGCCGGCTGGGAGAGCAGGTTCCGAGCGCCTACGATGAGGCCGATGCGGACCTCAAGCTGAATTACCGTCTGGCGGAAAACCAGGAATTGGCGTTGGCCTGGCAGTATGCCCGCCAGTACGATGTCCCGAAAACCAGCGAAGTGACGTTGGGAGATAAGTTGAAATTCAACTATGAGCCACAGGAAAGAAACTTTGGCTATCTGGATTACCGGGCCGAGCGGCAGGGCCCCTTCGACGGTGTACGGTTCAATGTCTCTTACAACAATCAACGAGAAGGCGAACAGATCATCGCCCGCGCGACGCCGTTGTTCGAAACCCGGGAAGTGACCGATGTAAAGACGGCGGGTCTCATGCTTCAGCTCAGGAACCAGGTTTTCGATCATGCGCTGAGTTATGGATTCGAGTACTACCACGATGACTACGAGACCCAAAAGCTTCGCCGCCATCTCACCGGCGGCGCGAAGGATCGCCTGGCGCCGGGCGTTCCCGATGGCTCTATCTACGAGAGCTGGGCGCTTTTTCTCCAGGACGAGGCGCAACTGCTGGATGCTCTCGGCGGCGTCTTCGGCGTGCGCTACAGCCATTACGCTGCAGAGGGCGAGCTCGCCTCGCAAACACTGCGATTCAAAACGGATGCAGTGGCGGGCAATATGAACCTCAGCCTGCGCCTGGCGCCGTTCGTCAATCTAGTGGGCGGCCTGGCCTGGGGTTTTCGCGCGCCCAACATGGAGGATTTTTTCGGCCGGGTGGATTTTTTCAGCGAGATCCCGAATACCGCCTTGAAGCCCGAGGAGTCCTTCAACCAGGAAATCGGGTTCAAGTTCCATACCGCCTCCTGGACCGGCGAACTTTTCTATTTTCATGCTGACTATCAGGGCTTTATTGACCGGGCCACGGTGGGGCTCCAGCCCGATGGGACGCTCATACAGCAGCGCCAAAATATCAGCGACGCCGTCATCGAGGGGATCGAGGCGGGCGCCGAGTATCGGATCAGCAAAGCCTGGACCCTGACGGGAAGCTTGACCTGGACCGAGGGACGGGATGCGGAGAGGGGTGCGCCGCTCCGCCGCATTCCGCCGCTGAACGGTGCGGTGCGTCTTCGCTATGCTCCTTATGAGCGCTTTTGGACGGAAGGCTCGATCCTGTGGGCCGATGATCAGGACCGTTTGGCGCAAGGGGATATCGAAGATCCGCGTATCGGTCCGAATGGCACGCCGGGTTATACGATCTATTCGGTCAAGGCGGGCTATCGGCCTCATCCCAGCCATGAATTGCTGGTCGGCATCGACAACCTCAGCGATAAGCTGTACAAGACCCATGGTTCGGGCCTTTTCGCACCCGGCCTTAACGTCCTCGCCAGCTACCGATTCCGCTTCTGATTCACCCCCGCCTTCGGATCCCGCACGGACCTGCATTGCAGACTCGGAAAGTCACATCGGATTCCCTGTCACAAAACTGAAACGTGGGGCTGTTCTAATGCGCTTACTGTGCGGACTGACAGCGAGTAGTCGGCATCTTTAGACCAACGATTCATACGAAGAGGAGGGTATGTTTGTGAAGATGAGCGCGAAAACATTGAGGCGCTGCGGTTCGGTTTCAGCCATCGCGGTCATGGCGCTTGCTGTCAGCGGTCTGACGCCGGTCCTGGCGGTCGATACGATCAAGGTGGACGGTTCCAGTACCGTCTACCCGATCACCGAAGCCATGGCAGAGGAGTTCCAGAAAAAGGAACGCGGCAAGATACGGGTCACCGTCGGGATTGCCGGCACGGGAGGCGGCTTTAAGAAGTTCTGCCGCGGTGAGACCGACATCTCGGACGCTTCGCGCCCGATCAAAGACTCGGAGAAAGAGGCCTGTAAGGCGAGCGGGGTGGAGTACATCGAACTGCCCATCGCGCTGGATGCCCTAACGGTCGTGGTGAACCCCAAGAACACCTGGGTGGACCATCTCACTGTGGATGAGCTGAAAAAAGTTTGGGAACCCGAAGCGCAGGGCAAGATCGTCAAGTGGAACCAGGTTCGCCCGGGTTTCCCGGACCAACCGCTGATGCTCTACGGTCCGGGCGTCGATTCCGGCACCTATGACTATTTCACCGAGGCGGTGGTCGGCAAGGAGCACTCGAGCCGCGGCGATTTCCAGGCCAGCGAGGATGACAACGTGCTGGTGCAGGGCGTGAGCAGCGACGTCGGCGCGCTGGGCTTCTTCGGCCTGGCTTACTACCTGGAGAACACCAAGAAGCTCAAGGCGGTGCCCATTTCGTGGAAAGGCGGAGCTCCGGTACTGCCGAGCATCGAAACGGCAAAAGACGCCTCCTATCAGCCCTTGTCGCGGCCTATTTTCATCTACGTAAACCGCAAATCGGCCGACAAGCCGTACGTGAAGAAATTCGTCGAATACTACGTGAATCCAAAAACCGCGCCCAAGCTCGTCAAAGAAGTGGGCTACGTGCCGCTGCCGGAGGATGCGTACGCAAAGGCGCAGTCGATCTTCGGCAAGCGCGAGATCGGCACCGTCTTCCACGGCTCCGAAGTGGGCATCGGTATCGCCGAGTTAATGGCGCGTGAGCGCAAACACTGATTCTGATCAGCTAGGGAAGGCCGGGCCGCGAGACGCTGCGGCCGGCCGTTTTTTTTTAAAGTGGGAGCGACATGATGACGAGCGTTGATGCAGTGACGGAGGACCCATTGCTGGTTCGGGGACGCATTCAGCCGAGCGCGGAGTTTCTGACGCACCGGCGCCTGGCGGATCGACTGGCACGCGTCCTCTTGGCCGCCGCCGCCGCGGTGTCGGTGCTGGTGACTACCGGCATTGTCTACGTGCTGATTTCGGAATCGGCGGGGTTCTTCGCCCACGTACCGCTCAAGGAGTTCCTCACCGACACCGAATGGACGCCGGTATTCGAGAATGCGCGCTACGGCATGCTGCCGCTGCTCGCGGGTACGGTGACCATCGCCGGCATCGCCCTGCTGATCGCTGTGCCGGCGGGCTTGGCCCTCGCCGTCTATCTCAGTGAGTACGCGCACGTCACGGTGCGCGAGACCATCAAGCCGCTCCTTGAATTGATCGAAGGGGTGCCGACGGTGGTCTACGGCTATTTCGCGCTGCTGTTCGTCACCCCGCTGTTGCAGCGCATCATTCCCGGGCTGCCGGGGTTCAACATGCTTTCACCCGGAGTAGTCATGGGCATTGCGATCCTGCCCTATACCGCCTCGCTGAGCGAAGATGCGATGCGCGCCGTGCCCAAGGCGTTGCGGGAAGGCGGTTACGCCCTCGGTTTCTCGCGCTTTCGAGTCGCCACGCGGGTGGTCATTCCGGCTGCCCTGTCCGGCATTTCGGCGGCCTTTGTCCTTGGCATGTCACGCGCTGTGGGCGAAACCATGGTGGTCGCCATCGCGGCCGGGCAAAACGCCAATTTCACCTTCAACCCTCTGGAAGGAGCCGCCACGATCACGGCCTATATCGTGCAGATCAGCATGGGCGATCTGCCGTATGGCTCGATCGCCTATCAATCGGTCTTCGCCGTTGGCCTGGTCTTGTTCATCATGACCTTTCTGTTCAACGTGGCGGGATTCTACTTGCGCCGTCGATTCAGGGAGGTCTATTGACCATGAAAGCAGTCGGCGAAGAGTCGGCGTCGCAGGAACTGCAACGCGTCGTCGGAGCAGGACGGCGCGCCGATTGGGTGATGGCGAGTATCGGTCTGGCCATCCTGATCGTCGCCATGGGGACGCTCATCAGCGTGTTCGCGGACTTGATTCATAGCGGCTGGCCGCGCTTGACCGATCCTGATTTCTACACCAATTTCCCATCGCGCCGAGCGAGCGATGCGGGCATTCTTTCGGCCTGGGTGGGCACCAGCTTGGTGATGCTGGTGACCATCGTCATCGTCATCCCGCTGGGCGTCGCGGGCGGCGTCTATCTGGAGGAATACGCGCCGCACAACTGGATCAGTGATTTTATCGAGGTCAACGTGAGCAACCTCGCCGGCGTGCCGTCGATCATATACGGGCTGCTGGCGCTCGGTCTGTTTGTCTATACGTTCGGCATGGGACAGACGGTACTGGTCGCCGGTCTGGTGCTGGCGCTGCTGACGCTGCCGGTGATCATCGTCGCTACCCGTGAGGCCATCCGCAGCATCCCGCAGGAACTGCGCGAGGCGGCGTTCGCCCTGGGCGCAGACAAATGGCAGACCGTACGCCTGTACATCTTGCCGGCGGCCCGGCCCGGCATCCTGACCGGCGCCATCGTCGGCTTGGCGCGCGCCATCGGCGAGACGGCGCCGGTGATCACCATCGGAGCGCTGACCTTCATCGCGTTCCTGCCACCTGCACCATTGCAGTCAGATTTCCCTTACCTCAACTTCGAGTGGCTGAATGCGCCTTTTACCGTGATGCCCATCCAGATGTTCAACTGGGTCTCGCGTCCGCAGGCCGAGTTTCAGGTCAACGCCGCGGCAGCCGGTGTGGTGCTCATGATCATGACCCTGGCCATGAATGGTCTGGCAATCTATGTCCGTTTCCGGTTGCGCGGACGCGTGCAGTGAACGAGACTATCGATCCTGCACGGGGCAAACAGGCTCAACCGGCGGACGGTGAAACTGAGCGCCCACAGCGCAACGGAGTAAATAAGGTGAACAGTGAAAACATGACGAAGGCAGACCCTAGGCCAAGCCGGGAGCGCTCCGCGCGGGAGCGTCCTGCCGAGACTAAAGATCGAGCTGCCGAGGCCAAGGACAAGGCGCCCGCCACAGCAGCCCATCGGGCGGAGGTGCGTGAGCTGAGCCTCTGGTATGGCGACTTTCAGGCCCTGAAGGACGTCAGCTTACCGGTCGTGGACCGCAAGGTCACCGCCGTGATCGGCGCTTCGGGTTGTGGCAAGAGCACGCTCCTGCGCTGCTTCAACCGCATGCATGATCTGTATCCGGGGAACCGCTATGCGGGCGAGATCCGCCTTTTCCCCGAGAATGTCAACATGGTCGCGCCCGACGTCGATCCCATGCTCGTGCGTCTTCAGGTCGGCATGGTGTTCCAGAAGCCCAACCCGTTTCCGAAGTCCATCTATGAAAACGTGGCGGCGGGATTGCGGGTAAGGGGTATCACGGCGCGCTCGAAACTGGACGGACGGGTGGAGGAGGCCTTGCGCCGGGCGGCGCTGTGGGACGAAGTGCAGGGTAGGCTGGATGAATCGGCGTATGC
>CADDZF010000173.1 GCA_902812445.1 Methylococcaceae bacterium
TCGGCGTAGCGGAGCCGACATCCATCAGTATCGAGACTTTCGGTACCGGCATATTGCCGGAAGATCGCATCGTGGAAATCGTTCGTGAGCATTTCGATATGCGGCCAAAAGGCTTGGTTGCCATGCTCGATCTGCTGAAGCCGATATACCGACCCAGCGCGGCATATGGCCATTTTGGTCGTGTCGAAAACACCTTCAGTTGGGAAAAAATAGATAAGGCGGATATGCTGAGAGATGCAGCGGGCCTGCCTCCGCAAGCCAGACAGGCCGCTGGCTGAACGTCTTATTAATCACTTAAGGACCCGTCTATGAGTAGCCAACCCGCGCTGAACGTATCACTCGATCATAAAGTAGCCGACATTTCGCTCGCCAGTTGGGGGCGCAAAGAAATCAGGATAGCCGAGACCGAAATGCCGGGCTTGATGGCGACCCGGGACGAATTCGGCGCCCAGCAGCCGCTGCAAGGCGCCCGCATCGCCGGCTCGCTGCACATGACCATCCAGACCGCGGTGCTGATCGAAACCCTGATCGCACTCGGTGCAGAAGTGCGTTGGGCATCCTGCAATATCTTCTCAACCCAGGATCACGCCGCAGCCGCCATCGCCGCCGCCGGTATTCCGGTTTTCGCCTACAAAGGCGAAAGCTTGGAGGAATACTGGAACTTCACCCATCGAATTTTCGAGTGGCACGACGGCGGTACGCCCAACATGATCCTGGACGATGGCGGCGACGCCACGCTGCTGATCACTCTGGGCTCCCGCGCCGAGAAGGAGCCTTCCCTCCTCAACAATCCCACCTGCGAGGAGGAAGAGATACTGTTCGCCGCCATCAAGAAGCGCCAGGCCAGCCAGCCGGGCTGGTATTCCAAGGTGCTGGCTACCCTTCGCGGCGTCACCGAGGAAACCACGACAGGCGTGCACCGGTTGTATCAGATGCAGGAGGAAGGCCGACTGCCCTTCCCCGCCATCAATGTCAACGATTCGGTGACCAAGTCGAAGTTCGACAACCTGTATGGCTGTCGCGAGTCGCTGGTGGACGGCATCAAGCGCGCCACCGATGTGATGATCGCCGGCAAGATCGCCGTGGTGCTGGGCTATGGCGATGTGGGTAAGGGGTGTGCGCAGTCGCTGAAGGGCCTCGGCGCTACCGTCTGGATCACCGAGATCGATCCCATTTGTGCTCTGCAGGCGGCGATGGAAGGCTACCGAGTGGTTACCATGGACGAGGCGGCGGACAAGGGCGACATCTTCGTCACCTGCACGGGCAACGTCAGCGTCATCACCCACCACCATATGAAGGTGATGAAGGATCAAGCCATCGTCTGCAATATTGGTCACTTCGACTCCGAGATCGAGGTCGCCAGCCTGCGTCAATACCAGTGGGAAAACATCAAGCCCCAGGTGGACCACATCATTTTTCCCGACGGCAAGCGGATCATCCTCCTGGCGGAAGGGCGCCTGGTAAACTTGGGCTGCGCCACGGGGCATCCCTCCTTCGTCATGTCCAACTCGTTTACCAATCAGACTCTGGCCCAGATCGAACTGTTTTGTCACGGCGAGAGATACGAGAACAAGGTGTACGTGCTACCCAAGCATCTCGACGAAAAGGTGGCCCGCTTACACTTGAAGAAAATCGGCGCTCATCTGACGGAGCTGACGAATGAGCAGGCTGCTTACATCGGCATACCCAAGGAGGGTCCGTATAAGCCTTCGCATTACCGCTATTGACCGGCTTCTTTCCCTTCAAATCAAGCCGCGGGATTCCGTATAGGAAAGCTCTAGGCGTTGGCGGGATCTATCATGCCCAGAATCAGCCGATAATGGAATCGCAAAAGAAATATCAACCCACTTTCAGCTTCGAGTTTTTCCCCCCGAAGACCGATGAGGCTGCCGAGACACTGCGCCGAACCATAGACAAGCTGGCCCAGTTGCGGCCTCGGTTCTTCTCGGTGACGTTCGGTGCCGGCGGCTCGACGCGCGAAAAGACGTTCGATACGGTCGTCGAAATCCAGCGCAGGACCGGCATTACCGCCGCTCCCCATCTCTCGTGCATCGCCTCAACCCGCGCCAGCATTCGCGCAATACTCGATTCGTATCGCGACCGTGGGGTTAAAAAAATTGTCGCCCTGCGCGGTGATTTGCCTTCCGGCACGCTATCGGCGGGGGAATTTCGTTATGCCAACGAGCTGGTTGCATTCATCCGCAAGGAGACCGGCAAGCATTTTCATGTGGAAGTCGCCGCTTATCCAGAAGTGCATCCGCAGGCGGCAAACGCTGAAGCCGACATCAATAACTTCAAGAGCAAGATCGACGCCGGCGCCGACGGCGCCATCACTCAGTACTTTTATAATTCGGATGCGTCTTTCAATTTTGTGGCAGGCTGCGAGAAAAAAGGCATCGGCGTGCCGATCGTGCCCGGCATCATGCCGATCACGAATTACAGTCAGCTGAGCCGTTTCTCCGACATGTGCGGTGCCGAGATCCCGCGCTGGTTGCGCAAGCGGCTGGAAAGCCTCGGCGATGATCGCAAGGCGATACGCGCGTTCGGCCTTGACGTGGTCACCGAGCTGTGCCGAAAATTGCTGGATAACGGCGCGCCGGGGCTGCATTTTTATACCATGAACCAGGCGGACGCGACGTACGCCATCTGGAAAAACCTCAATCTGCCGCCTTACGCCGGATAGGCGTCCGCGCTCAAGCTCGGTTCGGAATTTCGGATGACCAATCTGGATCTTATCGAGCGCGACCTCGAGGTGCTCTGGCACCCCTGCACACAAATGAAGGATCACGAGCAGTTACCGCCGATTCCCATCCGAAGCGGGAGGGGCGTCTGGCTCGAAGACTTCGACGGCAAACGCTACCTTGATGCCATCAGCTCCTGGTGGGTTAACCTCTTCGGCCACAACAACCCTCATATCAATGCGGCACTACGCGATCAGCTCGAGCGCCTCGAACACGTCATGCTCGCTGGTTTCACCCATGAACCGGCACTGCAATTGGCAGAACGCCTTGTCCAGATCAGTCCTGCCGGACTAACCCGCTGCTTCTATGCCGACAACGGTTCCTCGGCGGTCGAGGTGGCACTCAAGATGAGCTACCACTACTGGCGAAACGTGGGAAAACCCAGGAAAACGCGTTTCATCGGTCTGGAAAACGGCTATCACGGAGAGACGCTGGGCGCGCTCGCGGCCGGCAGTGTTCCTCTTTATAGACAGATCTATGCGCCTTTACTGATGGACGTCATCACCGTGCCGAGCCCGGACGCTTTCAATCGGGAGGCGGGAGAATCCTGGGCCGATTGCGCACACCGGAGGTTTGCCAAGATGGAGGAAGCATTGGCAAGGCACGGTGATGAGGTCTGCGGAGTCATCATCGAACCGTTGGTCCAGTGCGCCGGCGGCATGCGCATGTACGACCCGGTTTATCTCAATCTCCTGCGCGACGCTTGCGAGCGCCACGGCGTCCATCTGATCGCCGATGAGATCGCCGTTGGCTTCGGTCGCACCGGTACGCTGTTTGCCTGCGAGCAGGCCGGCATCAGCCCGGATTTTCTTTGTCTCGCCAAAGGCTTGACCGGCGGCTATCTGCCGTTATCCGCCGTGTTGACGACCGAGGCGGTATACGCGGCATTCTATGACGACTACGCCAATCTGAACGCCTTTCTGCACTCGCACAGCTATACCGGCAATCCTTTGGGCTGTAGGGCGGCGTTGGCGACGCTGGATTTGTTTGAGCGGGACGATGTGCTGGGGCGCAATCTAAGACTCGCCGAAGCCATGCGGAACGCGACAGCGCATTTCGCCGAGCACTCGCACATCGCCGAAGTGCGGCAGACGGGCATGATCCTCGCTGTCGAATTAGTGAAGGACAAAGCCGCGCGCGAGCCGTACCCTTGGCAGGAGCGGCGCGGGCTCATCGTGTATCGTCACGCGCTGAAACGTGGGGTACTGCTACGGCCTTTGGGCAACGTCCTCTATTTCATGCCGCCTTATGTCATCACCCCGGACGAAATCGAGCTGCTCGCCGAAGTTGCCTTAGAAGGCATTCAGCTGGCGACGGCAGAGTGATATGCCATGCGCGTTCCAAGGCTTTATCTGCCACTGCCTTTACAGCAAGGCGCCTTCGTCAGGCTCGATGAAGAGGCCGCTCACTATGTGCGGACGGTGCTCCGACTGCAAAAGCACGCCGTACTGACGGTCTTCAACGGCCACGGCGGCGAGTTTGTGGCCAGGTTGATCGAAGCCAGCCGCCGTGCTACCGACATCGAGATCGGCGAATGGAACGCGCGCGATACAGAATCGCCGCTCGCTACCCACATGGGTCTGGGAATTTCGCGTGGCGAGCGCATGGACTGGGCGATCCAGAAAGCAGTCGAGCTGGGGGTCTCCCGCGTGACGCCGTTGATCACCGAGCGGACGGTGGTACAGTTGAAAGGCGAACGGCGGCCACAGAAACGAGCGCACTGGCAAAAGATCGCACAGAGCGCCTGTGAGCAGTGCGGCCGAACGATGCTGCCCGCGATCGAGGAGCTCTCGTCGCTGAGCGATTGGGTAAAGCTCCGACAGGGCCTCAAGCTGTTTCTCGATCCGAACGGCAAACAGAGCCTGAAGGCTTTGACCCCGACCGATGGGAATGTCTGCTTGCTGTCGGGTCCTGAGGGCGGGTTGAGCAACACGGAGCGCGCCCTCGCCGTCGAGGCCGGCTACACGCCGGTACGCCTGGGCCTGCGCATCCTACGGACCGAGACGGCAGCGCTCGCTGCATTGGCCGCGATTCAGGCGCTATGGGGAGATTTGTGCGCTTGATAGAACTCTGGTGACACCTCACCCTGGTTTTGAGATGGGCGCCAAGCCCTTGAGTGCGGGCCCATGAATGACCGCGCCATCCATCGAAAAGCGCGATCCGTGACAAGGACAATCCCAGCTCTTTTCCGCCGGGTTCCAGTCGACCAGACAGCCCATGTGTGGGCAGGTCGGCGAAAACGCATGGACCACGCCGTCCTCGTCTTTGTACATTGCCACCTTGCCTTGCCCGGTATCCACAATGTCGCCCTTGCCGGGCGACAGGCTCTTGGCATCGGCGCCGGTCAACCGGTCGCCGATGAAGTGAGCCGCGACATTGATATTTTCCTTGATCAATCTAGGCGCAGATCCCAACTTGAACCGGCTGGGATCATAAACGGCGGCCGCCTCGTTTTCCCGGCCCAGGATCAGATCAGAGAGTAATCGGCCGGCCGCCGTGCCGTTAGTCATGCCCCAGCCGCCAAAGCCGGTCGCCAGATACACGTGCTTGGCGTCGTGCGCGGCGAGGCCGATATAAGGAACCCGGTCGAAAGTCCGGTTGTCCTGGGTCGACCATCGATACACGACCGATCGCACAGCAAAATGCTCCCGTGCCCAGGCTTCGAGGCGCTGATAACGCGCGACCGTATCGCCCCCCTGCCCCGTTTTATGCCCCTCGCCGCCGACGAACAGCAACTCGCCCTCTGCGCTCGGATGACTGCGTAGGGAGTGAAACGGTTCCGGCGTGCTGATGAACAGGCCCGGTGGCGCCGC
>CADDZF010000174.1 GCA_902812445.1 Methylococcaceae bacterium
GCCAACTGACCGCCGAAGATTTGGCCGCCATCATCACCAAGCGCCATCGTCTGCGCCAGCAGGCCAAGGAATCCCATGCCAGAAGGTCGATGGCGGCATTGGAATGAATCTGACAAAGTAGAATTAATAGGTGGATAATTTCCGAGCGGCAGGTAGAGTACAAGCGTTCACAAACCGGGGCACCGATCCTGCATCCACCGGCACAGTTATATGCGGGATCTAACGATGACGAGAAGCAGTTTGTTAGCCTTGATCAGTTGGCTAGCGCTCAATTCAGCGGGCCTAGCGAGCGAGCGATATCAATCCCACGAGTCGATATCCGCCTCTATAAGGCTTTTTCTGGAGTCAAATTTCCGTCAGCACACGCCAGACTACGTTATCGAGCTTGTTCCAATCGATAACCGATTGCGGCTTACACTGTGTGAGCGTGCTCTCGAGGTCTTTCTGCTGCCAGGCAGCCGGCAGACCGGCTACCTCTCAGTTGGTGTACGCTGCGCGGGAAATCAGCCTTGGACGATTTACAGTCAGGCCCGCGTTAAGCAATTTAAGGGCGTGGTCGTGTTGCGAAATGCGCTCAGAGTTGGCTCAGTTATATCAGCTAACGACATCGAAATGGATAGACGCGAAATATCTCAGCTGCACGCTGGTTATCTGACATCGGCGGACCAAGCAGTGAATAAACAGCTCAAGCGCGCGGGGGCTCCCGGCAGCGTTTTGAGCGCGAGCCAACTGAACGAAATCAAACTTATCAAACGCGGCCAGAAAGTGATCGTTCGCACTCAGATTGGTTCTTTGGACGTAAACTCCAGAGGCGAGGCATTGATGGACGGCCAAGCCGGGCAAAGGGTTCGCGTGCGCAATGAGCAGTCGGGTCGCATTATCGAAGGACTCGTCGTCGGCTCTGGCGAAGTAAGAATTCCATTTTGACCGCCTACCCGTTGCGATGTTAAAGATAGCCAGCATAATGCCGATACCGAAAGAAACCCTTCACCCTGGGAATCACCCTATGGATATACAGCTTGACCGCATCGTAAATCGACCCACTGCTAACACCCCCGCGAAAGATTCTCCGACTATTAGAGGAGCGGAGCCGAAAGAGTTATTCACAGGCGCACTGGAAAACGCCGACTCAGTCAGTTTGAGCGATTTTTCGCTTCATTTGAATCGAGCAGCACAGTCTCTAACGACCATTCCTGCCGTTGATCATGGACACGTCGCCGCCGTTATCAACGCCGTTTCCTCCGGCTACTATCGTATCGATTCGACGCGTACAGCGGAAAACCTGCTTGCCATGGAATTAAGGCTGCCAGCTTAGTAGTGCGCGATATTTTATGAAGCTGGAAAGTGATCTTCTGAGTGATCTGCTCAAGCGAATCCTCCAGAGCACGAGTCGCTTATTCGATTTGCTTGAGCAAGAATCTGTGCAATTGAAAAGGCAAAATGTCACCGAAATAGTGCGCATAGCAGAAGAAAAGCGGCGGTTAGTTAACCAATTGAACTCGCTTGTAAGCCGGCAGGAGGCTTTTTTGAGCTCACGCAATCTTTTTCTCGGCAGGATGGGTATCGAGGCATTATTGGCTCAAAACGGTGTTGAACTTACCTTGGCCAATCAATTAGAAAAAGACTGGTTTGATATTCAGCGGCTCGCCGTAAGTTGCCGAAGAGTGAACGAGATAAATGGAGCCCACATAGAGCTGTTAAAGCACCATACCCAGCGATGCCGAGACGTGCTGAAAGGGGGTTTATCGGAAGAGGGCACGTATGGCCAAGACGGCAGCAAATTATATGGCGGCCAGTCGCATAGTCTCATGAAAGCGTAAAGACCCGTCGAAGAGTCCGGCCTGATCTCGGCCTTGCCGTGTAGATTTGGGCAAGGTATCGCGGGCCTATAATCTGGCAAGAGTTTTCCGGACACAACATCAGGTCGCCTTTTCGGTGCCGTCGATCGGGCTCGGCCGGAGTTCGATATCGGCAAGCTGTTCAATGCCGCCAGGAATAAGCGTCTGTAACAGTTCCAAGCGTTGGGCAAGACCATCAACGACAAACTGTGCCTGTATGGGCGCATCGGCCAAGCGTTGTTGGAAGCCAAGCAAACTGGGCGTGATCCGTTCGCCGCCATCGAACCCATCATGGCATGGGACACTATCGCCGGGAGCGTCGGCGAACTGCAGAAGCTTTCTCAACCCGAGGATTCGATTTCTGCATCGCATCGGCGAGAGCTACGCCTCGTACGGTAGGAACGCCAGTTGCCCGGCGCCCCCACGCAGACCCGGACGCCAGGCGATGGGCCTCAAGATTATCGCCGAATCGCTCAAGAGCGAGCCGCGCTTGGAGCACGGCGATGAAGGCGGACGGTCCTAACACTATCTAGTCGCCAGCCCGCTCGATCCCCTCCCTTGCTTCTGGTCCATCAGGCTTACTTTATTGATTCACGGCGAAACCCTACCCCGGCCGCAGCGTTTGGCGCTTGCCAGTTATTTCCCGAGCATACGGTGGCTCGACGCGCGCGGGCGGCGTGGGCTAATCACGGCCTATCGCATTGAACATTTCTCCCACGAGATGGAAATAACTCGATGAAGGGGGTTTGTTCACAGACCTCCTGGACAGCGTTCCCGCTTCTTCAACCGCCCATTGGGCATACGGAAAGCCGGTAACGCAACCATCTTGTACTTACGGGGGTTACATCGAGCTCTCCGCTATTCCCGCTCGACAGAGGAGTGATGACTATGAAATCTAAATTATTGGTTTTACCACTAGCTGTGGCGCTGGCCGCCATCAAGGTATCAGCGACAGAGGTTAGCGTTGCCGGAACCTCTACAACGACGATAGACACTATTACCGGAACAGCGCCGGACACATTAGTGAGCAAGACCGTCTTTATTCCGAATACCGGTACCAACGATGTATGGGACTGTGCGGTTACGGCGAGCGCGGATACTCTCAACCCTCTCAACGGTGACAATAACTTATATATCTTCGGCCTTAACGTTGATGCCAACAATAGTACCGTGGCTGGCAGTGATCGCGCGATCGATTACGACAATCTCAACACTAATCAAGAGACCAACCGTCAGCCGGTCAGTTCGACCTACATCTTCGGATCTCTTAGCGCAAATGCTAACCACACTTTCTATTGGAGCGCGAGAAAATTCGACGCAGGTGACGCTGACCTAACCGTCGGAAGTTCGTCGATGACGATTGTATGCAGCGACGTGTAAAGGTGCCTGTCGCCCACGAGCTGTAGGCCGCTCTTCGAGCCGCCCAAAAAAGGATGCAGCCGGCATCGCCACGGCGATGATCCGGCGCGAGGTGAGGAGCGCGGTGAGCAGGCGGCCTGCAGCGTGGGAAATGGTGTAAATCGAGGGACAGAGGGTCGGAGGCCACCGTCGACTCCAGTAAGGTTAAAGGGCAAATGGCGACCTGAACTTGGAGAAGACGATGGCCGAAGACGGCATGGCGGTCCTGGAGGGAATGGAGCAACAAGGCGGCGAGGAGAAGAGCTTGCTGCTGCATAGGGGAGACCTCGTGCTGCTTTACACCGCTTGCATTACCGAGGCGCAGAACCCGGCAAGTGATTTTTTCGGCATCGACCGGCTCAGCGAAATCTTCGCTACCCGAAGTTCTCATACACCGCAAGAAATCGTCAATACGATCACCCAAGAGTTGCAAAGCTTCTGCCGCAGCAACTCTTTTGCCGACGATGTCTCGATGGTCATTCTGAAGGCCACGTAAAGAGCTGGGCAATTGGTTTTTAAACTCTCATCCTGTCGCGCAGCCCGATGCGCCGCCACCCTTCATGACCGGCGAAACGGTGATCGATGGCCAGATCACGGCTCTTGGAGAAATTCCGCGAAGGCGAGAGGCGATGCATAGCCACGGGCGATGCGGAGGTCGTTCCGCGGGGAACGCCTAACGCCTCATTAATCAAAAACGTCTCGAGCCCGTTTCCCTCTCGTGGGCAAGCCCAACGCCACAGGCGGCGGCACGGCAAGTGCTCAAGGGCCACCCATCGGAGTGTGAGATCGAGCACTACTCAGAAGCCTCCAGATCCTTTCGCCAGCCGGATGATTGATGAATAAATTTTCTGTTGACTATTTACATTCTGTCTGGTACAAATTTCATCCATGAATACGATCAATCCCGTTTCCCCAAGTGATGATGTCCGCCACCAGATTCTCGGTGCCGCCGAAGCGCGGTTTCGGGTCTACGGTTACCGCAAGACCACCATGGCCGAGATCGCGGAGGATGCCCACATGTCGGCCGCCAATCTTTATCGCTATTTCGAAGACAAGCAGGATATCGCCGCGGCCTGCGCCAAGCGCTGTATGGGCCAGCGCCTGGAGGAGTTGCGCGCGGTGCTTCGCCAACCGGGCGCGAGCGCCAGCGAACGGCTCGAGCAGTTCGTCCTTACCCTGCTCCACTCCACCCATGAGCAGTTCCATCGGCAGAAAAAGATCAGCGAACTGATCGAGACGGTGGCCAGCGAACGCCCGCAGTTCGTGTACGAGAAGAATAAGGCCGAGCAGGCTTTGATGGCGGAGATCCTGGCCCAGGGCAACGCCAGCGGCGAGTTCGATATCCCCGACGTGATCGCCACCGCGCGCACCGTACATTCGGCTACCGCGCTTTTTAACGTGCCCATTTTCATGAGCTTGTATCCTTTGGAGGAGTTCGAGCTGGCGGCCAGGAACGTGGTGGCTTTGCTGCTTCGGGGGCTTATCCGACGGTAAATTTTTTTGGCCGGGTTGTGAATATTTACTAATTTATTCAAAGATAAACATTTATTGACGCGCGTGTGGGAGTTCAGCCATCGCGCATTTGAGCAGGCCCTTAGGCAGGGTCAAGACATCGGAGGTACTCGTATGAAACGGCAGATGATTCGTGAACGCAAAACCGCCCTAATGACCGGTGCTTTCTTCCGCATGCACGGGCTCATTCTGGTTCTTCTATGCCTCGCTGTCTTCCCGCGCGGAGGCCTCGCGCAAGCGATGCACGTCGGCCACCACCCTGCGCCAACGCTTGGGGAAACGTTTCCAACCCCGGCGGGGGAATCGCCTGGAATCGGGTTGGGGACCGCACAAATGGTCGCTTTCAACGACGGTGACCGCTATGAGCTTGTGGCCCGCCCCGGCATGGGGGAGATCTCCGGAAAGCCCGTGAAGCTATTCGCCTTCAACGGAACGGTTCCGGGACCCACCCTCCGCGTCTGCCAGGGGTCGGAGATCATCCTCCGCTTCCGGAATCTCACCGATACGCCCACCACCCTGCATTTCCATGGCGCGCGACTCGACAACCGTTTCGACGGTACGCCCGGCTTGACCCAGACCAACGTCGAGGTCGGGGGCAGCTTCGAGTATCGGGTAAGATTCAATGCCGTTAAGTTAAACATGAGTTGTCGTGGCATGGTATAATGAATGTACTAAGTTATTTATTTTTATGGAAAAATCTATGAAACAGACTTAGCAATGTCCATGCCAGCATCCTGGCTGATCTCG
>CADDZF010000175.1 GCA_902812445.1 Methylococcaceae bacterium
ATCCGGTAGCGCTCGCGAAACTCGCCAACGAGTTGTTCGGGGCACTGCCGGCTTATTCTGCGCCTCCGGGGACCCCTCAGGCCCCCGCTATCCCGGCGACACGGGGAATTGAGCCAGGCGCAGTGCCGATAGCTCCGGCCGTGCCACGGGCCTCGGCCTTCGCGGCACCGAGCGAAGCCGAACTCCGCGCATTACCGGCCGCGCTAGCAGGGGCAACGGGGCTATCCCCACACGCGGTCGTCACTGCGCCAGCGCCAGGATCTGCCGAGCCGATCCCCAACTTGATCGGGGCGGCCCAGCCGACATCTCCGGGCACAGTGCCGGCTCCGAACCTGGCACCCCCCGGGTTCAACTCAGCTTTGGGGTTGTCGGTACCCGCAATCGCATCCTCGGCACATCCCCGCTCTATGCCGGGGCGTTCCACGCCCCCGGTGACCCCTTTGGCTTCGATGCCTCCATCGACGCCGGGGATCGAACTCGGTGCTCAACCATCCGCTGCGGCGGTTCCGCCGGCGTCGGGGTTCCGGCTACCCAGCGAGGCCGATCTCCGCGCGCTGCCCGCCGCGTCGGCGGGTGCAACGGGGTTCTCCCCGCAGCCTGTCGTCGCTTCGCCGGCATCAGGAACCATTGAGTCGCTCCCCTACTTCCTGGCTGCTGCCCAGCCAAGCTCCCCACGCACGGCGCCGGCACTGAACGTCGAGTCCGCGGGTTTTCGCCCAAACCCAGGGATAGCCGCGACCGCGGCGGCACCGGCGGTTGGGCCCCGTGTAGCGCCGGATCATCCGGTGATTCCGGGGTCCGGCTTGGCATCCGCCGCGCCGCTTACATCGGGAGCTGCACCCGGCCCACGGCCGTCCGCCTTGGCCGTTCCTCCTGTGCCGACATTTGGCCTGCCCGCCGCTCCGGCGGTACCCGGCATGGCTCCGCCAGTTCCGCCGAGCGAGGCTGATCTTCTGCGCAGCTCTCCCACGCCGCGAGCCGTCGCAACCGCCGTAACACCGGCTCCGTCCGCGAGCGAGGTTTCCGGGGCCCAGCTCTATTTCCTCGAGGGGCTAAGGCCGATTTCTGGTCCGACGCCGGCGCCCGCCGAATCGGGTGAAATCCCGCCGGAGCTCGCGGCCGATCTCGGGTCGGTACGACGACCATTCGACGTTTACACCGTGCGCCGCGACTTCCCCATACTCGAGGAGCGGGTACACGGGCGGCCCCTCATCTGGCTGGACAACGCGGCCACGACGCAGAAGCCCCAGAGTGTCATCGACCGCATCGCGTACTTCTACCGGCACGAGAACTCCAACATCCACCGGGCGGCCCATGAGTTGGCGGCGCGAGCCACCGACGCATACGAAGATGCGCGAAATAAGGTGGCCCGCTTCATCAACGCCCAATCGGCACGCGAGATCGTTTTCGTGCGGGGTTCGACCGAGGGCATCAACCTGGTGGCGCAGAGCTTCGGGAGGCGTCACGTGGAGGCGGGCGACGAGATCGTCCTGACCTGGCTCGAGCACCACTCAAACATCGTTCCCTGGCAGCTTCTGGCCGCCGAAAAGGGCGCGAAACTGCGGGTGGTTCCAGTGGATGATACCGGCCAGGTGCTCTTGGACGAATACGAGAAGCTACTCGGGCCGCGCACCCGCCTGGTGGCGCTGTCCCACGTCTCCAATGCCTTGGGTACGATCACGCCGGTTCGGGAGATGGCCGAGATGGCTCACCGCTATGGTGCCCAGGTGCTAGTGGATGGGGCGCAGGCCGTCTCCCACCTTCCAGTGGACGTGCAGGCGCTGGGCAGCGATTTTTACGTCTTCTCGGGGCACAAGGTATTCGGTCCGACCGGCGTGGGAATCTTGCAAGGCAGAGCCGATCTCCTCGACACCATGCCGCCCTGGCAAGGCGGCGGCAACATGATCGAAGACGTGACCTTCGAAAAATCCACGTTTCAACGGGCGCCATCCCGGTTCGAGGCGGGTACGAACAACATCGCCGACGCAGTCGGATTGGGGGCCGCCCTCGACTACCTGGGTACGCTGGGTCTCGAAAACGTCGCGTACTATGAGCATGAACTGTTGAAGTACGCGACCGCCGCACTCAACGAAATCCCGGGCCTTCGCCTGATCGGCACGGCGCGAGAGAAGACCTCGGTACTCTCCTTCGTTCTCGGAGACTTTCGACCGGAGGAGGTGGGCGATGCCCTTGATAAGGAAGGTATTGCGGTGCGCGCGGGTCATCACTGCGCTCAGCCGATCCTCCGCCGCTTCGGCCTTGAGAGCACGGTGCGCCCGTCGCTGGCGCTGTACAACACCACCGAGGACATCGATGTGCTCGTGGCCGCGCTGAGGCGTATCCAAAGCGGGAGCACCGTGCTGCGGCGCTGATCCGCTCGCCGCATACGGATTGGCGCGCTTTACCGCAGGACACACCTCGAACAAACCAGAGCTGACCGGACCACCTGAAGCCAGTGTGTCGTTACAGACCGCTGGCTTTATTTTTTTATCGAACTTTGGATCAGTGGAAAAACCTATGCAGCAGGTTGAAGACATCTTGCGGCTTGCCAACGAGGCGAGAAAACGCATCAAGGAAATTTCGCCCGACGAAGCCCGAAAGCTCGCCGCATCGGGGACTGTCCTCATCGACGTCCGAGAGGAAAAAGAATTCACGGCCGGACACATTCCCGGAGCCACTCACGTCAGCCGTGGTGCCTTGGAAGCCTGCATTTCCGAGTGATACCCGACAAGTCCCGTGCGATCGTGTGCTATTGCGCTATCGGCCGTCGATCGGCCCTGGCGGCGGATACCCTGCAACAGCTGGGGTCTCTCAAGGTCATGTCGATTGAAGGCGGGCTGGGCGGCCAGCCCCCAGATCAAAGCTCAGTGATGCCGTTGATGCGGAGCAGTCCGGAACGCTTGCAAGGTCCCGCTAAAAGCGAAAACGCCACTCGTGATCAGTTCACCAGGATATTCTGCATCAATGCCCAGCCGAAAACTTTGCCCAAACGAAAGCAGACTCCACGATAGCAAGAACAACCCTCCCAGGCAAAAGCATACCCCGATCCATGGAATGGCCTCGGAATGAAATAATTCTGGCGTGCTTGGGCTCGGTAAATCGAATGCATGAGCAAGTACGAGATAGAAAAAGAGCAGGGCGAATGGTGGAATCAAGAAATCTGTCTTGTCAATCTTTCCGAAATGCATGGCTTCTATGCCTCGCCTTCTCAACGCTAAGATCCGAGTCACCACCATTGCAAGCATGAGTGTGATTATCAGAACTGCAAGATATCTTGGCATAAGGCTCTCTATTGAAAATCGAGATGTACCGATTTTACGCTGTCCAATGGCTTGGGCCTCAGCGGCGTGCGACGAGTGCATACTGGCGAAGGCATTCGAGCGCTTCCGACGCGTAAAACCGCCGCGGCAGAGCGCGTCGGACTGGAAGCGATTGTTGGGCCGCTGGCACGGCTTGATTACGTGGGTGGTCGAGGCCGACGGGCGAACACATCCACCTCCACGCCGGTTCTAACGGCCGTACGTCAACCGAAACGTTCTCTTGTGCCATGGCGCTTGCTTCCGTACCTGGATACGGAGCTATAGTGCGCTCGTCTAAAGAATCTGAGCCAATGTCATGAACCAGAAACAAGCCTTGTATGCGGGCGTGCTTGCCGGCATCGGTGCCAGTCTGTGCTGTGTCGCGCCTTTGGTATTGCTGAGCCTGGGTCTCGGTGGGGCGTGGGTGGCAAACCTGACCGCTTTTGAACCGGTGCGCCCGGTGTTTCTTGTGCTCGCACTGTTCTTTGTCGGACTGGCCTTTCGCAAGCTTTATGCGGGCTCGCGAGTCTGCGAACCCGGCAAGCCGTGTTCGGAGGATGCCACCCTCCGCAGGCAGCGCTTCATTTTCTGGATGGTCACCATCCCCTTGTTAGGAACGCTGGCATTCCCTTGGTTCGCTAAGCTGTTCTATTAGCCTGTTCAATTACGTAAAGGTAACCGATGAAACTCCGAATCTTCGCCTTTTCTCTCGCGCTCGGCCTAGCGTCTGGCGCTGCATTGGCCGCGCCGCGCACCATCACGCTCGACGTGGCAAACATGACGTGTGCGGTGTGTCCACTCACGGTCAAAAAAGCGCTCGAGCAGGTTTCCGGCGTTCAGCACGTCGCGGTCGATTACGCGAGCCGAACCGCCACGGTGCGATTCGATGATGCCGCCGCGACGATCAACAAATTGACCGACGCGACCAAGGCCGCGGGTTATCCGTCCACACCCAGGAAGGAAGGTCAATGAACCGTGTGATCCTGGAATCGACGATCACCTGCCCGAATTGCGGGAAGGCCGAAACAGAAACCATGCCGACCGACGCCTGCCAGTTTTTCTATGAGTGCAAGGGCTGTGGAACGCTGCTCAAGCCGAAACAGGGTGACTGCTGCGTGTTCTGTTCCTATGGCACGGTGAAATGCCCGCCAATCCAGCAGCATGAGGCGTGCTGCTCCGGATGAGGCTGGCAAGCGCATCACTAGATGCCGGCCGCGACGGCTAAGACCGTTCGCAAGAAGATGACTAGCCGCCTAGCCGCTGGCCGCGTAGGTCTGGCGCGTAACGTAGCGGAGGGGTATGGTAAACGAAATCTCCCCAGCCCTGATCGAGAACAACGCGATGGCCACTTGCTGCGAAGATAAGACCTGCGCCATGGGTGCCATGCGCCGGAGCCATGGCCGCCTGTTGTGGGCCATGCTGGCCATTAACGCGACCATGTTTGTCGTGGAGAGCGGTGCCGGCATTCGGGCGCATTCAACTGCGCTACTCGCGGACGCTCTGGATATGCTGGGCGATGCCCTGGTGTATGGATTCAGCCTCTTCGTGCTGAGGCGTTCGGCGCGCTGGCAGGCAGGGGCCGCGCTCGTCAAGGGCGGGTTTATGCTTGCTTTTGGCCTCGGCGTGCTGTGGGAAGCGTTCTACCGGGCGGTAGATCCCACGATGCCGAGTGTCGATACGGTGGGAATCATCGGCGGGGCAGCGCTCGGCGCGAATCTTATCTGTTGTTTCCTGCTCTACCGCTACCGCAGCGACAATCTCAACCTGAGCTCCACGTGGCTCTGCTCGCGGAACGACCTCATGGCCAATATCGCGGTCCTGCTGGCCGCCTACGCCAGCCACCGGCTCGTTTCACCCTGGCCGGACATCGGGGTCGGCACGCTCATCGCGAGTTTGTTCCTTTTTTCTGCCGCTCAGGTGCTGAGGCAGGCAACTGTTGAGCTATCCTCTCCACCTGCCCCGGGCCTTGCAGCGCGCGAAAGGGCCGTGGAGTAGAGCAGAACCCGGCGCTCAATAAGCCTAAGGTATTCGTGCATGAGAGCGAATCTCGCGCTACCCAGCTGATGCGAGTAATTCCATTTCTAATTCTGAAGTGAATCTATGATCCATGGCCAAGCGACGATCGAATGGACTCGGCCGTGGTCGTTTTCCAGCGTTCTCAAGCTGTCTTCCAAGTGATCCTCCAGAGCGTCGATA